>NZ_JBMOXB010000011.1:0-160018 GCF_049316305.1 Sphingobacterium sp. HJSM2_6 | reverse complement strand
GGTGATCAGTTGGATTATGGCGCAAGGTTCTACGACGCGGAGATTGGAAGGTGGAACGTGGTTGATCCGTTGGCGGAGATGCATTTTAACTTTACTCCGTATAATTATGTGCTTAATGATCCAATTAATTATGTAGATCCTTGGGGGCTAGATACTGTTAGGGTTAATGATGTTGTGTGGCCTAACTTTAAACCAGACCAAGACGTTATCCAAATTGATGAGGTTGTCGTAAATTGGTCCATTAAAAAGGAAAATACTACATTAGATAATATCCAAACGGGTCTTGATGTTGTTGGTCTTGTGCCTGGTTTAGGGGAAGTTGCAGACGGTATAAATGCATTATCTATTTAGGTAGAGGAGACTATCTGAATGCATCCCTGAGTGCAGCAGCGATGATTCCTCTTGTTGGTACTGGTGCTACTACTTTAAAATTTGCCAACAAAATTCAAAAACATCATATTATTCCTAATGCTGTATATAAAACCTATAAGAAGGAATTAAAGAAAATGGGATACATTCAGAATAATGCAAAAAATCTAAAAAAACTCAGTACACCTTTTCATGGAAACCATCCTGCATATAATAAAACAGTAGATAAATTGCTAGGTGATATTCTAAACTCAGGCGGTGACATCAATGATGTTATGGATTTGCAAAAGACCTTGAGACATGAAATCAATGATAAGGTTAAAGAGGGGCACCGTACATTGAACGAGGCTTTCAAATAGATAAAGACAAAAATGAATTTACTTGAATTTAGTACAGCTTGGGAGCCTGAAGTATTGGGCGTGAATAACGGCATTTACCAATTGGAATTTGATGAAGGCGTATTTAATAATGAGAGCGAAAGCGATGATTTCTTTCTTAACTTTCCTCGAGATATTACAAAACCAATAACTAAGCCGTTAAATTTCAACCTTTTAAAAGAAGGTAAAATTAATGATGTTATGAGGTATGCGCCGATTCTAAAGCCTGCGCCTTACATCGTCAGTGAAAAGTTTATTGAGGTGTTGAGAGAGTTTGATACACTACCGTACTCGTTGGAGCCGGTAAGCTTTTTAAATGTGAATGTAGATATGAAGTACTTCCTGTTCAGGTATACGTATTCTGATCTTTCTGAGTTTGATGTTAAAAGGATAATAGCTTATTTAGGTATTACTAAAAATAGTAGAAGGTATTACGAATTCTCAGACCTTTCTGAATTTCAGCTTTTTAATAATAAAAACAAGATGTGCCAGATTGAGAAAATTGAGTTCAATCTTCAGGATTCTAAGGTTAAGGATTATGTCAAGTTGATTAAACCTGGAGACATGATTTCAGAAAGCTTGGCTAATGGCTTAATTGATAAAGGTATTACAGGTGTGAAGATTGGAGGGGGCTGTATTATGGAGACCGTTGACTAATGCGTTTAACAAAAACCCAATCCGATAAAGATTGGGCTTTCGTTATTTATTGCGCATACGTTTTTCTTGCCTTGTAATCCCGGATAAGCGCATCGAGAACAAGGAAGACCTGTTTTTTGTCATCTTCCGGCATCACGGATATCTCCCTTATCCGACCGAGAGTAGCCGAATCCAGTTCGGTATCGGTCTTACCGGAGAGGTAGTCGAGCGTCACGCCCAGTGCGGAAGCGATTTTCTTTGCAGCATCGAGTGAGGGCACGGCCTCGCCACGTTCGTACTTGCTTATTTTGAGCCTTGAAATGCCGCTCTGTGGAGTTGCTACCTTTGAGTGGAGACAGATTTAATAAATAGTTTTAAAATTGTTAACAGATGAAAAGAGTGTTTGACGATTCGTTTAAAAGTATGGCTTTGGAACTGTCTTATGTTAAGAGTTCAGTAACTGAGGCTGCAAAAGAGTTGGAAATAGATGCTGGCAGATTGAGCAAGTGGCGTATGGACCAGGTATAATGCTGGTACATTATTTCCTAAAAATGATAAGCTGAGTCCCGATGAACAAGAAATCCGGGAATTGAGAAAGAGGTATGAGCCGAAAAGGTAACTGTTGGGACAATGCAGTAGCTGAAAGTTTCTTTAAAACGCTAAAGGCAGAATTTGTTCATCACAGAAAGTTTGAAAACAGAGAGGGTGCTAAATTAGAAATATTCAGATACATGGAAGGATTTTACCATGCAAAAAGGATACATTCGGCAATAGGGAATAAAACACCCAATGAAATGGAAGTATATTACACAGCAAAACAAAAATTAGTAGCATAAATAGTCTACGCTTTTAAGTTGCAATTCCACTTTTTGCTGTGCTCACGCTTGATAAACGACTGTTGATTTTACTTATGCCGAGAAGCTGCTACCGCAACCACAGGTACTCGTTGCATTTGGATTGTTAAATGTGAATCCACGAGCATCTAATCCATTTTTGAAATCTATTTCCATACCAGCTAAATAGAGGCCATGTGCCTTATTCATAAAAACGCGCAGGCCGTTAATTTCATATTCTGAATCGCCTTCTTTTTTTTGATCGAAGCCTAATAAATAGCTCATACCGGAACAACCACCACCTTCAACCCCTATACGTAATCCAAAATCACTGTTGATTTCTTGTTGATCGATAAGTTTTTTAAGTTCTTTTAAAGCACCATCCGTAATAGTAACTGGAGCTGCCGATATAATATTTTCTGAAGTCATACCTTATCCTCATTAAAATGTTGTTACAAAAATACATATTTTTAAGCGTTCTTTACATTGGACGACTTATTTTGACAATCTTTAAACAGTATGAATCTAGAACCACAACTGATCGAGTTTTTTAAAAGTCTTATTTTATTGACTCTAGCGATTTTCGCTGCATTACTTTTAAGCTTTCGGTTGATTTGGCCTAAAATTGAACGAACCATGTACCATATGTTGAAGTTTAAGGCAGCGACCAATACTTCTATGGATCACTTAAAACATACAGCTTATGAACGATTGCTCCTATTTACGCTTCGATTAAATCCTCAAGAGGCTTTAATGAGAAATTATCAAGTCCAGTTAAGTGTGCCTGAATTTGTACGTGTTGTCATAGCAGATATAGAAAGCGAATTTCAATATAACAGTACCCAACAATTGTACGTTAGCGCATCGGTTTATGAAAATGTGTTGAAAGTGAAACAATTGACGATAGCCTTATTAAAAAAACAGGAGCTTAGTCCCGTTCATACTGTCGATAGCTATATTGATTCGGTCTTGAAAGAACTTTCAACAATGGATGTGGATATCTATGCCGGATTACAACAATTAATAAAAAAGGAAGCGAATACTTAAACAATTTAATATCAATAAAAAACAATTGATAAAAATTGGGTAATTATTAAGCCTTTTCTTTGTAATTATCTATATTTGCACCTTAAATCGAAATAATTAAAATTCTCCAATAAAATTACAGTTATGGAAAGAGATCAGTCCATTTTTAATCTAATAGAAGAAGAAGCAATTCGCCAAGAAGAAGGTGTTGAATTAATTGCCTCTGAAAACTTCGTAAGTAAGCAAGTGATGGAAGCTGCAGGTTCAGTTTTAACCAATAAATATGCAGAAGGACTTCCAGGAAAACGTTACTATGGTGGTTGTGAAGTAGTAGATAAAATTGAGACCATTGCAATCGATAGAGCGAAAAAATTGTTTGGTGCTGAATGGGTAAATGTTCAACCGCATTCAGGTGCACAAGCTAACGCTGCTGTCTTTTTAGCAATATTAAAACCTGGTGATAAAATCTTAGGTTTTGATCTTTCTCATGGTGGTCACTTGACCCATGGTTCTCCAGCAAACTTTTCTGGTAAATTATACCAACCTTTATTTTATGGAGTAAAACAAGATACAGGATTAATCAATTACGAGCAATTAGAAGAAACAGCCTTACGTGAAAAACCAAAAGTTATTATTTGTGGTGCTTCTGCTTACTCACGTGATTGGGATTATGCACGTATCCGTGCGGTTGCTGATCAAATTGGTGCTTTAGTTGTTGCAGATATTTCTCACCCAGCGGGTTTAATCGCTCGTGGATTATTGAATGATCCACTTCCTCATTGTCACATCGTTACTACTACGACGCATAAAACACTTCGTGGTCCACGCGGTGGGATGATTATGGTAGGTAAAGATTTTGAAAACCCATGGGGCATCAAAACACCAAAAGGTGAGACGCGTACCATTACTCAATTATTGGATTTAGCGGTTTTCCCTGGAACTCAGGGTGGTCCTTTAGAGCATACCATTGCTGCAAAGGCAATCGCTTATGGAGAAGCTTTGTCTGATGAATATTTAGCTTACATTCATCAAGTAAAGAAAAATGCAGCAGCGCTAGCGCAATTCTTCGTTGAAAAAGATTACCATATTATCTCCGGTGGTACGGATAACCACCTCATGTTAGTAGACTTAAGAAACAAAGATATTTCAGGTAAAGAAGCTGAAGCGGTATTAGGTCTTGCAGGTATTACCACAAACAAGAACATGGTTCCTTTTGATACCCGTTCTCCATTTGTTACATCCGGTGTTCGTTTCGGTACGGCAGCAATTACTACCAGAGGAATTAAAGAAAATGAGATTCTTCAAATTGGTGAGCTAATCGATGAAGCATTAAACAATCGCGCGAATGAATCAGCATTAGCTGGTATTCACGAAAAGGTAAAATCGTTAATGGCTGAATTCCCATTATATAGATAGATATTTCTAGTAATATTATACTTAAATGACTCTAAAAGTAAATTTTGGAGTCATTTTTGTTATATCTTGGCAGTGTGAAATTGTGTTAAAAAGAGCGGCATGCTTTTGAGATAACAGAATTTTTAACTCTCTTTGATTAATTAATACATAAAAAAATTTGCCTATTGGAACACGACTACGCTTAAACTAAAATATTTACTGGACATAGAAAAAACTTCAACATGTGTTGTGGAGGTAAAAATTATGAAGCTATTGAATAAAAAGAGTGACCAATATTTGGTGCAGGCGTATGTTAAAGGTGAAGAGATGGCTCTACAAATCTTATTGGAGCGTTATAAAACCAAAATTTATACGTCCATTTATCATCAGGTTAAAGATCAATACTTAGCTGAAGATATATTTCAAGAAACATTTATCAAGGTAATCAATACCCTCAAAGCGGGCAGGTATAATGACGAAGGCAAGTTTTTGCCTTGGGTTATGCGGATTGCTCACAATATGGTAATTGACCATTTCAGAAAAGAAAAACGAGGACCAAATATCATTAATAATGATGGCTTTGATATTTTCGAAGTATTGCAGTTTTCTGACGATAGCATCGAAACGAAAATGGTGAAAAATCAACGCGATTTGGACCTTAAAAAAATTATTCAACTACTGCCTGATGATCAAAAGGAAGTCCTAATCATGCGACTTTTTTGCGATATGAGCTTTAAAGATATTGCAGATATTACGGAAGTTAGTATTAATACGGCATTAGGTCGTATGCGTTATGCATTATCAAACTTGCGTAAGATGATTGAAGAAAATAATATGATGTTTCAATTGGGTTAATGAACGAATAGGGGATGAGGCATATTTCATCAGTATATGTTTTGGGAATGAATCAAGTTAAAACTGCAACGCTATTGTAACTTGCCTTCCACATCCAATATTGATGACATAACATAAGCGCAATGCAAGTATTCCTTTTACTGAAACTTTTGTTTTAACGATAGGCCAGTTTACAGTAGAAACTGCTTTTATTGCTGAATGTGAGGTAAACGTACTGTCATTTTGGCAAAAGAAGTCTTGTTTTGCATTGCTTATGTGGTTTATTTTTATTTTATTGCAGAATAAAGTGTTTGGAACTTGTTTTGATAGTTCTATTGTAAAAACAGAAAAAAAGATATTAAGATATGTATTGGATTATTTTTATTGGAATTATGTTAGTGAGCTGGATAGTCCAGTTCCGTTTCAAAGGTAAGTTTAAGAAATATTCTGAGATGCCATTGTCTTCAGGGCTTTCGGGAGCAGAGATTGCTCAGAAAATGCTAAATGATAATGGGATTTCTGATGTAGAAATTATTTCGGTAGAAGGACAATTAACGGATCACTATAATCCAGCAAATCGTACAGTGAATTTAAGTCCAGAAGTATTTCATGGGCGTAGTGTAGCTGCCGCTGCGGTAGCCGCACACGAGTGTGGTCACGCAGTTCAACACGCTACCGCTTATTCATGGTTACAGTTTAGATCGTCTATGGTTCCCATGGTCAGTGTTGCTTCCAAATTAGTGACTTGGGTTTTGTTGTTGGGTGTGATTATGGCTGCAAGTGGTAATATGATTGTGCTAGCAGTAGGAGTTGGGGCCTTGTTTTTGACGACTTTATTTAGTTTCATTACCTTACCGGTAGAATTTGATGCTTCGAATAGAGCATTAGCTTGGTTAAATACGGCGGGAATTACGCACAGTACTGAAGAACATGATGGTGCAAAAGATGCTTTGAAATGGGCTGCGATGACTTATGTTGTAGCTGCTTTATCAGCATTAGTTACCTTATTATATTATGCTTCCATGTTATTTGGAAGAAGAGATTAACCCATCGGTTGATGGTCTATAAAAAAGGGATGATTTTTCATCCCTTTTTTTATTGCCTTTTATGTAAAGGATGTCTGCCTTTCGCTTGGAATTATTAACTTTGTGGTTTAGCAAGAATTACAAGAGATTAAACCATGTTTTCAAATCTACAAGATAAATTAGATAGAGCCTTTAAAGTATTAAAAGGTCAGGGTAACATCACGGAAATCAACGTTGCGGAAACCATGAAGGAAATCCGCAAAGCATTATTAGATGCCGATGTAAATTACAAGACTGCCAAATCTTTTACTGACGAAGTTAAACAAAAAGCACTAGGTCAAAACGTATTGACAAGCATATCCCCTGGTCAATTATTGACTAAGATCATGAGTGATGAGTTGACGGAATTAATGGGCGGTTCAGTTACGGAATTAGAAATTACTAAAAATCCAACCGTAATTTTGATTGCAGGTTTGAATGGTGCTGGTAAGACTACATTTTCTGGAAAACTAGCTAATTTCTTAAAACAAAGTAAACATAAAAAACCTTTATTGGTGGCTGGTGACGTTTACCGTCCTGCAGCGATTGATCAATTGGAGGTTTTAGGAAAACAGGTTGATGTTCCTGTCTATGTAAATAGAGCCTCGACGGATCCTATTGCGATAGCAGTGGAAGGGGTAGAGGAAGCGAAACGTAATGGACATAACATTGTCATCATTGATACGGCCGGTCGTTTGGCGATTGATGAGGCGTTGATGTTGGAGATTACGGCTGTAAAGGAAGCTACACAACCGCATGAAATTTTGTTCGTAGTGGATTCCATGACTGGACAAGATGCTGTAAATACCGCAAAAGCATTTAACGATCGTTTGGATTTTACAGGTGTTGTATTAACGAAACTAGACGGTGATACTCGTGGTGGTGCTGCTTTATCTATTAAATCTGTGGTAAATAAACCAATCAAGTTTATTGGTACTGGAGAAAAAATGGAAGCCTTGGATGTATTCCACCCTGATCGTATGGCCTCCCGTATTTTGGGTATGGGTGACGTTGTTTCCTTAGTAGAGCGGGCTCAACAACAATTTGATGAGAAACAAGCAGCGGAACTACAAAAGAAAATTCGTAAGAATAAATTTGACTTTAATGATTTCAAATCCCAGATTCATCAAATTAAGAAGATGGGTAATATGAAGGATTTGATGGGCATGATTCCGGGAGTTGGTAAAGCGATTAAAGACGTAGAAATAGACGATGATGCGTTCAAACCTATCGAAGCGATTATTGATTCGATGACTCCTTTTGAGCGTGAAAATCCAGATTCGATTGATAATAAACGTAGAATGCGAATTGCAAAGGGTTCTGGAACGGATATTAATGAGGTTAACAAATTGATGAAGCAGTTTTCGGATATGCGAAAAGTGATGAAACAAATGTCTAATCCGGCAATGGCGGCTAAAATGATGAAAAATATGCCAAAAATGCCTGGAAAACCTTTCTAAGCATTTTCAACTAAAGACTTATACAAAAAAAGAGTTGACATCGGATCAACTCTTTTTTTGTATAAGCATTTTTTTTCTTCGTATTCGAATGATTGTTGCGTACTTCAGCTTTTAAAAGGTCAATACGACTTTACCATTTGGTTTTCCTTCCAATACCTTTTGATACGCTTGTTTCGCCTGATCGAAAGGAAATACGGAGTCAATTTTCCAAGAGAATTGATTCGAGGCAATCCCGTCCACAACATATTGTAAATTGCTTGGGTTTCTTTTTACCCATATTGGGATAACTCGTGCCGAGGTACTTGGTTTACCGGCAATAGAACTTATTATTCCATCGGGTTTGATTACTGCTAATGAAGTTTGCGTAGCCTCTTCAGAGCCAGACATGTCGACTGATGCATCTATAGGATACGGGAAAACTTCTTGGATTCTTTTTGTTAATTCGGGGCCATAGGCTAAACCGATAAGTCCAAGGCTTTTTACATAATCTACATTTTTTTCGGCAGCTGTACCTATGACTTGAATTCCTCTTTTCAATGCGATTTGGGCTGTAATTGCGCCCACAGCACCTGAAGCTCCATGAATTAGTAATGTTTGGATCGGGCCTAGTTCATCTAATATCGTCATAGCTGTTTGAGCTACTCCAGCGATAGAGCCTGCAACTTCCCATGAAAGTTCTTCGGGCTTCTTAATTAAATTGACCAGTGGTACATCAATCAAGGTTGCATGGGTATAATTACCACCTGAACCCAATACTGCATCGGAGATATGGAATTTTTCGCTAGTGGAACCTAATGCGATAATTTCTCCCGCGAATTCTGTTCCGAAGGTTTGTGGTAGTCCCGCATGTTTAAATTCCCCACTCATCCGTCTAGCGTCAATGGGGTTAATCCCTGCAGCTTTGACTAGGATTCTAGCGTGATCCTTCGGTACGGGAGCTAAATTCATTTCTTGAATGGATAGTACATCAGCCCTGCCATAGCTGTTGGCAATAAGTATATGGGATGTTTGTTCAGTATTCATTGTGTTCTGTTTTTAAATCTGGGTTAAAAGTATACAATATGCCAAAACTATGCCTTATGAATAACTTCAAGGTAACTGGTTACCTTGAAGTTATTTTAAAGACTTCCCGCTAAGTTGGAATGTGAATTTTACGAGGAGAAGGGGTTTTATACAGTGAAGAGCTCTTGAGATTTAACCAATTTATGAGCGGTGTTTTTATAGGAAAAGGTTTGAAGCGATTTATATGGAATTTGCTGAAAAATATCGCGAATATTTTGCTATTCCTATTTAGGAATAGACCTTAGGAAATGAGTTTTTGAAACGACCGATAGCAGGCTGTTCGTATTACTATCAAAGCGGGAAGCCTTCTGAAAACAGATGATTAAAAGATATTTGCTGGGTAAATTGGATTTGTTTTATTAAGTGTTGGAGATGAAATTGTGATTTGGTTCGCTTTTATTACTGATGAATAGTTGACTAATGGATTTGTTGCTAAACATTTTCCTTTGTTATTTACTGCTGTAAGCGTATAACGAAGACTTGTATTCGATAGATGATGTTAATTTTATATCTTTATTTAGAATAAAGAGAAACTAAATCTCAAATCCTATTTACTGTAATTGAATTTATTGTTAATTTTGTACCATGGACGACCCCGCGCAGATATCAGAGTACGGTAAAATACTACTCTTAGCTATTGTAGGCATTGTAATAGTAAGTGCTACGATATTTCTTGCACGTGTGTTAGCACCTAAGAACCCAAATCCCTTAAAGTTGAGCACTTACGAATGTGGTGAAGAAGCAAGGGGCACCTCTTGGGTTCAGTTTAATCCTAGATTCTATGTTATCGCTTTAGTATTCTTACTGTTTGACGTGGAGTTAATCTTTATATTTCCATGGGCAACTGTTTTTGGACAAGCTGATTTAATCGCTGCAGATCCGAGATGGGGATGGTTGACATTGATAGAGATGGGTATATTCTTGGGTATTTTATTAATTGGATTAGTTTACGTCTGGGTTAGCGGTGATATCAGTTGGATAAAACCAACTCATCGTAAACCGGTGGTTCAGGTAGGTATACCTGCAGACGCCTACCAACAGCTCAACAATCGCGTTTATGCAGTCAAGGATTACAGGGATAGGTCGGAAAAAGAGGAAACGCTAGAGCAGCCCGTGAGTCCAATAAAAATAGGATTTAAGCCTAAATTTAAGAAGCCTAATTCAGAAGCATGAGTTTAGACCAACAACTACAGCAAAATAATGGAGTCATCATTGCGAAGATGGATGATTTATTAAATTGGGCACGCTTATCTTCGATGTGGCCTATCAGTTTTGGAATTGCATGTTGTGCTATAGAAATGATGGGAGCCATGGCCGCAACCTATGATTTAGATCGACTAGGTGTATTTCCACGACCTTCACCTCGGCAGGCCGATGTGATGATTGTCGCAGGAACTGTTACCTTCAAAATGGCCGATCGGATTAAGAAATTATATGAACAGATGCCTGATCCAAAATATGTTATTTCGATGGGATCTTGTTCTAATTGTGGCGGTCCATATTGGCAACATGGTTACCACGTCGTAAAAGGGGTGGACAAAATAATTCCAGTAGATGTCTATGTTCAGGGCTGTCCTCCAAGGCCAGAAGCATTGATAGGTGCATTTTTAGAACTACAAAAGAAAATAGAACAACAGTCTTTATTAAAAGGGGATATTTTTCCAGAATTAGTAAAGCAATAAAATAAATTATGGCAAAAGAATTTTATGCTGATATGCGTTTAGGGATATTAGGAGGTGGCCAATTAGGTCGCATGTTTATCCAAGAAGCTATCAACTTTAATGTCAATATTCATGTGCTTGATCCTGATCCAAATGCACCTTGTAAAAAGCTTTGTAATCAGTTTGAAGTAGGTTCACTTTCCGACTATGATACGGTGTATAATTTCGGAAAAGATTTGGATATGATTACTATCGAAATCGAAAAGGTGAATGTTGACGCGTTAGAGGCACTAGAGCAAGAAGGTGTATTGGTATATCCACAGGCTAGGGTAATACGATTGATTCAAGATAAAGGGTTGCAAAAGCAGTTTTTTAAGCAAAATGATATTCCTACTGCGGCATTTCAATTTGTTTCAAATCGAGAATCACTGAAAAACTGCCATATCGCATTTCCTTATATTCAAAAATTACGTAAGGATGGGTATGATGGAAAAGGCGTGTTCCGAATTAACTCTGCTGAGGATTTTTCAAATGCTTTTGACGAGCCTAGTATTGTCGAAGAACTTATCGATTTTGAAAAAGAAATTGCTGTAATTGTTGCAAGAAATGATCGGGGACAATTGACAACTTTTCCAATGGTAGAAATGGAATTCAATCCACAAGCTAATTTGGTTGAGTTTTTAATTGCGCCGTCGACTTACAGTCAAGAAATACAGACTAAGGCTGAACACATTGCTAAGAAAATCGCTAATGACTTGCAAATCGTAGGTTTATTAGCGGTGGAGATGTTCTTAACTAAATCTGGTGAAATAGTGGTGAACGAACTTGCTCCAAGACCACATAATAGTGGTCATCAGACGATCGAAGGAAATTATACCTCTCAATTTGCGCAACACCTGCGGGCAATCTTTAACCTGCCTTTGGGAAATACAGCGAGCATAACGAATGCAATTATGGTCAATCTGTTAGGCGAAGAAGGATATGAAGGCTTAGCAAAATATGAAGGTATTGAAGAAGCGTTGGCATTGGATGGCGTATATGTGCATTTATATGGCAAGAAATATACGAAGCCTTTTCGTAAGATGGGGCATGTCTGTATCGTTCATCAAGATCGTAATTTAGCCATTGCACACGCAAGGAAGGTTCAAGAAATTGTTAAAGTAATTGCATAATACAATTCAAATATGGAAATGGAAAATCCAAAAGTAGGTATCATTATGGGAAGCAAATCGGATTTACCGATTATGCAAGATGCGGTAGAGGTATTGAAGTATTTAGGCGTTGAATTTGAAGTCAGTGTAGTATCGGCTCACCGTACTCCCCAACGTATGTTTGATTATGCTGCTCAGGCAGCAGAAAGAGGAATTAAAGTGATTATTGCTGGCGCTGGAGGTGCTGCACACTTACCCGGTATGGTGGCTTCAATTACGCACTTACCTGTGATCGGTGTTCCAGTGAAATCTTCCAACTCTATAGATGGTTGGGATTCTGTTTTATCGATATTGCAAATGCCCAATGGCATCCCTGTAGCAACTGTTGCTTTAAATGCAGCTAAGAATGCAGGTATTTTGGCAGCACAAATATTGGCGACCTCAGATGAGGGTTTGGCTAAAGCAATTTTGAACTTTAAAGCTGAATTGAAACAAAAAGTAGAAGAAAGTGCGGAGGAAGTAGAGCGATTAAGATTTTAATTCACTACCTGCAGCTCACAATAGTACAAAAGACCAGTTTTACAACTGGTCTTTTGTTGTTTTGTTACTTTATTTTCGAGTTGTAGTTAATCGGCTACATTGATTTTCAATAAATTAGCTACAAATTTAATCTTTTAGGATTATTATATAAGTGGTTTATTTTTATCCTACTAGGCAAGATAATAAACCTTAATAATTTACATTGTTGTTTAACCACATAAAAAAATTTACATGGTTAAACAACTAAATCATTAGCAAATTTACATCAGCAAAAATAGAAGTTTAAACAGCTACAAACCTATACATTGTAAGTAGGATAAACCGAAGGGGGTATTGAAAAGTAGTATAAATGATATACTTTTGTTTCAATTATTAATACTTATGAAAACAAAACATCTACTTTTAACCATGTCCTTAGGACTACTTCTACTAAATAGTTGTCGAAAGGATAATTTGTCTAGAACCAAAGAAGCTGTTATTCTAGAGCAAGACCAAGCGGTTTTGAAACAGCGTATCAGTTCTGCAAATTCTGGTATAGTTTTCCTGGATAATACGCTATCTAGTCGCGATGTCAAAGCGGGTTTAAGAGCGAATACTTCAACGAGCTCAAAAGCAGCTACGCCAGAGATTTCATTGTCTTTGGTAAAAGAAGTATTGCCTCCGAAAGTAAATGATGTGCTTGTTCGAGTAACTCATGTGGCTATAGAGGGGGATTTTGCTTATGTAAGTTATAATCGCGAAGGGGAAACTTATTTAGGGGGAATAGATGTAATTGATATTAAAGATATTAATGATCCTAAATTACTTGCCTTTGCTGGAATTCCAAATATGGACATCAGTGCGGTTGCGGTTTCCGGCAGTAATTTACATTTCGCAGGTGCTGCAGAAGTGGGTACAATAGAAGGAGTTCTCACTCCAGCGGTGGTAGGTATTCTTCCACTGGTGTCGGGTAGACCAACAGTGAGCTATCAATTACAATCCCTAATAGGACAAGTAGCGACTGACTTTACATTGGACGGGAATTTTGAGTATGTCGTATCAGGAAGTAATGGGGAAATTTCTAAATTGAATAAGAATACCCTAGAAGTGGTAAAACGTGTTTCCGTTTCTGGTTTGCTTTCTGTAAGAACAAATGCAAATCATGTGGTGGCATTAAGTGCTGATAAAGGTTTGTTAATCTATGATAAGGATTTAAACCAATTGAATAACTACCAAACGGAACAGAATGATGTGGTTTCAAAACGTAATATTGAATTGTATAATAATTACGCATTGGTTTCTGAAGGTGTTTCTGGTTTAGGAATATATGAACTTAGTTCAGGTAATTTATTCCAACGCATTCCTGTTCCTGCCGCTAATCCTGAATCAGCGAATATAGATGCTAGCGAATTGACCACGATTTCAGTGTCGGTATTTAATAAGCGTGTTTTTATTGCGAATGGGGCTGCAGGTATATCTATTTATAAGTTTTTAGACGGTAATGCAGGTTTAGCATATGTAGGTTCTGCCAATCTAGATGTATTGAATGAAGGTTCTAGTAATTTTGTGTTGACAAGAAATAATTACGTGTTCGTTGCTGGCGGAAAAGGTGGATTAAAAATCTTAAAATTAGAGGAGTTAACACCGGTACAGCCAACTTGTGATGCTAGTTATCCAAAATATGAAGGAAGTGTAGAATGGGATTTGAATGTAAATAAAGCAGCTAGTTATGCGGATAGTAAAGTCTTTAAAAATGGCGTTAATATTAGCAAAGATTTTAACTGGTGTGGGAGCTTACAAAGTAATAACCTTCAGGTGAATGGAAACGTATTGTTTAATATGTCAGGTTCATTATCCGTTATCAATGCCTTGAATGTAAATAGCAATATGTTGTTAAATGGAACTGGATTAGTGGGTGGTGATATTAACATCAACGGAAACTCGGAACTTTATGTAAAAGGATCTTTAACTCAAGGAGCTAGTGGTAAATCGACGAATGTTAATGTCAATAATAAATTAAAGATTGAAGGTGAGGTTGTGATATACGGTAATCTAACCATCAATGGTAGTGGAAATATTGAATTGATGAATAGTAATTCCAAATTGACGGTTTACGGAAATGTTATGTTGAATGGAAGTATTAAGGTAAATGGCAAGGTGGATGTTCATGGAAATTACCATAGCAATAATGGAACCATAGAATTTGTAAATGGCAATGCTAAATTTAACCTTAAAGGTACGGAAGGTGGCAAAACTAAATTGGTTAATGGAGCTGTAATTTCAAAGACTATATAAGCGACAATATCAAATAAAAAAAATCAGCGTGCTAGGTGTTTCAATAACCTAGCACGCTGATTTTTTTATTTATAAAAAGTTTATTCAAGGGTTCAGTGGAATGAAATTAACATTTTTCTGTTCCAGTCTATTTAAAATTCTTTTGCATATAGTCGTAGCTCTTTTTAATACTGGCATATTTATCTGCTGAATAAATTTCATCTTGCTCTACATACGCGTATTTTAATCCGCTTTCATTAGCAAAAGTAGCTAATGTTGGAAAATCCAAGCTGCCAGATCCAACTTCGGTATAACGGATTGTTTTTAGGGCCTCTTCGACATTTAATGTGTCCAGCTTTCCTGTTTTAGGATCGATATTGTTTTGTTCTAATTTTGTTGAAAATGCCCTGTCCATGTCTTTAATATGCCATTGGGTAAAGCGTCCAGGATATTTGTCAAAATAAGATTGTGGGCTTTCCCCTGCTTTATAGATCCAAAAGAGGTCTAATTCGAAACTGACTAAATCAGGTTCGGTAAAAGCCAGTAAAATATCTAATCCTTTTGTTCCATTTCCAAATTCTTTAAATTCCCAGAAATGATTGTGGTATCCCATCTTTATTCCAGCTTTTTTAGACATCTCACCAGCCTTATTAAGCTGTTCGGCCATAAACTTATAATCATCAATTCCTAATTTAGACAATTTGTGCATAGGAGGTACAGGAGCAACAACGTTTTCTTGACCTAATGTATGAGCCATTTGCACATACTTTTCTACGTTTTCTTTGTCTTTACTGTCTTTGTCTAAATACTTATCCATCATGTAGTGGCCACTATGGGATTTTAGGCCTACATCATTGAAAATTTTCTTTAATTCTTCTGTCGTTATGTTCCAAAATTTCCCTGTTAATGGATCACCTCCATAAGTTTCTACATGATTATATCCTATTTTAGCAATATTCTCTAAAACTTCTTTTGGATTCTGTGCAAGTAATTCACGTAACGTAAATAATTGTAAACCGACATTTTTTAGGGGAGAACCAGCATCTTTTTTCTCTTGGTCGCAGGCCGTTAAGTAAGGGGCTAAAAGACCTCCAGCTAAGCCTAAGCCCGTAAATTTGATAAAATTTCTTCTAGATTGTGACATATCGTATTTGTTTATGCTAAATGAATATAAATAAATTTTGTCAAAAAAGATATGCTTACATTTTATGCCTATGGAGACGTGCTACTTTTCGATTTTTTAGTTACTTATATGCCATAAAAAAAGGATTCTCTTAGCGAAAATCCTTTGTTCATTTTATTGAAATAAAATTTTTTTCTGTTGTGTATTTTAAACAGTCATGATGTCTTTTTCCTTCAATTCTGCCAAATGATCTACTTTGGCAATGAATTGATCAGTTAGTTTTTGAACTTCTGCTTCTCCAACTTTAATCTCATCTTCTGAAGCACCATCATTTTTCAATTTTTTAATGGATTCATTCGCATCCTTACGGATGTTACGAATGGCTACACGGCCTTTTTCCGTTTCATCTTTTGCTTTCTTTACCAAGTCACGACGACGTTCTTCAGTCAATGCTGGTACAGATAGACGAATGATAAGTCCATCATTTTGTGGATTTAATCCAATATTGGAATCCATAATGGCCTTTTCAATAGTTGTTAATAATGTTTTTTCCCATGGCTGGATAACAATTGTTCTAGCATCTGGTGTATTGATATTGCTTACTTGGGATAATGGGGTAGAAGACCCGTAATAATCCACGTAAATACCATCAAGCATACCAGGTGTTGCTTTACCAGCGCGAATCTTGGTCAACTCAGATTCTGTATGTGCAACAGCTTTGGTCATACCTTCTTTGCAGTCATCCAGTTGAAGTGAAATAAATTCGTTCATACCTTGATATATTATCTTTAATAAATTAACTAACGATCGTTCCTATTGCTTCACCACTTGCTAATTTTAATAAGTTACCCGGTTTGTTCATGTCAAAGACGATGATTGGTAAATTATTTTCTTGGCATAGGGTGAACGCTGTCATATCCATTACATTTAATCCTTTTTCATATACTTCGGTGAAGGATATGTGATCAAACTTAACAGCATTTGGATCTTTTTCAGGATCTGCTGTATAGATGCCATCTACTCGAGTACCTTTTAACACCGCATCGGCATTGATTTCGATTGCTCTTAAAGAAGCCGCGGTATCTGTTGTAAAATAAGGATTACCTGTTCCAGCACCAAATATTACAATTCTGCCTTTTTCCAAATGTCTTACAGCTCTTCTACGAATAAATGGTTCACAAATTTGTTCCATTTTGATGGCCGTAAGTAATCTAGTTTTCATACCTTCTTTTTCCAAAGCATCTTGAAGGGCCATGGAATTGATTACAGTGGCTAACATGCCCATATAATCAGCTTGAACGCGATCCATTCCTGCTTTTTCAGCACTTAATCCACGATAGATGTTTCCACCGCCAATTACAATGGCGATTTCCAAGCCTAAGCTATGTAATTCCTGAATGTCTTTTGCGTATTGTTGAACTCGATTAATGTCGATACCGTAGCTTTGCTCGCCCATTAAAGCTTCGCCACTAAGTTTAAGTAGGATGCGTTTATATTTCATATATGATTTTTGGAATATTTCCAAAAGCCAAAGATAAGATTTTTTTGTGCTGTTGGTTAGATTAATTTCCTTTTTTTACCTTTTCTACCACCTTTTCATAAAATTCTTCATAGTGAGGAACTATTTTACTGAGTTCAAAATCTTGAGCTCGGATCAATGCATTCTCTTTAAACTGTTGTAATACTTGGTCTTCAGTCAATATATGGATGGCTTTACTTGCCATATCGTCAATATCTCCGACGTCACTTAAATAGCCACTAAAGCCTTGCACGTTCAATTCTGGCAAACCTCCAGTATTGGATGAAATAACCGGAACTTTGCAAGCCATGGCTTCTAATGCGGCTAATCCGAAACTCTCTGATCCGGATGGCATAATAAATAAATCGGCAATAGATAAGATTTCTTCTATGGCGTCTTGTTTTCCTAAAAATCGAATACAATCTGTAATTCCAAGTTCTCGTGCTAATTCTTCTGCTTTTCTACGTTCAGGGCCATCACCTACTAACAATAGTTTACTCGGTATTTCTTGGATTATCTTATGAAATATACGAACGACATCATCTACCCGCTTTACTTTCCTAAAGTTGGAGGTATGTACGACAATTCGTTCATTGTTTGGTGCGATAGCTTTTTTGAAATGCTCGTGATTTTTGTTGTGAAATCGTTGTAGATCGATAAAATTAGGAATTACCTCGATATGATTATTGATGGTGAAGTAGTCTAATGTTTGTTCTTTCAAGCTTTCTGAAACGGTTGTTACACCATCTGATTGATTAATGGAAAATGTAACAACTGGACTGAAGCTTTTATCCTTGCCTACTAAAGTGATATCTGTACCATGTAAGGTGGTAACAACAGGAATATTGATGCCATAAGTAGCTAATATTTGTTTGGCTAGAAATGCGACAGAAGCATGCGGAATGGCGTAATGCACATGGAGCAGATCTAAGTTTTCGAAGCGAACGACATCCACTAACTTACTAGCTAACGCGGTTTCATAAGGTGGGAAATCAAATAGAGGGTATTGTGCGATGGCAACCTCATGATAAAATAGATTTTCTGAAAAAAAATCTAATCTTGCTGGTTGGCTATATGTAATAAAATGTACTTGGTGTCCTTTATTGGCTAATGCTTTTCCCAATTCTGTTGCGACAACACCACTACCTCCAAAGGTAGGATAACACACAATTCCTATTTTCATAAATACTGTTTTGTTTTGATAAAGATAAGTATGCTTTTATAATTGTGATGCAATATTTTTAACATGATATAAAAAGTCAGTACTTTTATTACAATGAATAATCAATTCGAATCCATTTTAACTGAAGTAACGTTCAAAACTGCTCGTTCTGGTGGTAAAGGAGGACAACACGTGAACAAAGTATCTTCAAAAGTACATCTCATTTGGAATATCCCGAATACTACTATATTCAATGACAGGGAAAAAGAATTGTTATTTAAACGACTATCTAACCGACTTACGAAAGATGGAAGTTTATTGATGGTTTCTGATGAAGATCGAAGCCAGCTTAAAAATAAAGAAATCGTATTAAAGCGCTTTATGGCCCTTATTGCTGATTCACTTATCGCTGATAAACCAAGAATTCCCACAAAAATCCCAAAATCTAAGGTGTTAAAAAGGCTAGATCGCAAAAAGAAATTGGCTAGCAAAAAAGCAGATAGAAAATGGAAACCTGAACATTAGTATTACATTTTTTAATTTAATTGAGTATATTTTTTATTTTAAAATAATGTAAATCAATTAGTTGCGCTATATTTGTTGTTAATAACTAAGTTTATAGTTGTAAAACTAAAAACTTAGTTATATATTTATCTTATAATCGATTATAGGCAATATTGTCTTATTTAAAATAACAGAGTCATGGATGAATTAAAAGAATTAACCAAGGCAGAGGAACAGATCATGCATAGTCTGTGGGAAATCGAAAATGGTTTTGTAAAAGATATCATAGATCGGTTACCAGATCCGAAGCCTGCTTATAACACGGTATCTACTATTGTCAGGATTCTAGAAACCAAGGGTTTTGTAGATCATGAATCATTTGGGAAAAGCCATCGCTATTTTCCAATTGTTCAAAAAGAAGATTATAAGAAATTTATAACAGGAAAATTACTTCATGGCTATTTTGAAGATTCTGCCAGCAGTATGCTTTCCTTTTTCTTAGAAGAAAAGAAGTTAGCTATTAAAGATTTGGATGAAATTTTTAAGATCATCCAACAGCATAAGTCATAAAACTAAAACGTTAATCATATGAATTATTTATTAATTGCGAATGGCCTTTTGGTCTTATTCTTTTTGATATTTTGGTTTGTGTTTAGAAAATTTACATTCTTTCAATGGAATAGAATATTCTTAATAGGTAGTATGATACTTTCATTCTTACTTCCTACAGTGCTGTGGATTAATATCGATCTTGACGTATTTGAATCGACGATTTGGAGACTTCCGGAAATAGTTATATCAAACAAAGTGGCCGTAATGGAAGATCAGGGATTGAATGGTGCAATTCCATTTGATATCATGACCTATTTACCACAAATATATTGGATTGGCGTTGCTGTATGTTTAGGATTATTTATATTCAAATTATATCGAATTCTTCGTCCCATAAATCAGCAAAATCCAACTCAGAGTTATTCCTTTTTAAAATGGATATGTGTAGGAGATGATTTAAAGGATAATTCGGTCATTCGGAAACATGAAGAGATTCATAGGTCGCAAGGACATAGTATTGATTTGTTATTGGTAGAACTATTTCAAATTTTTAATTGGTTTAACCCGCTATTTTACTTCTTTAAGAAAGAGTTGAAACTTCAACATGAGTTTTTAGTAGATAATCGATTCGACGCAGATAAAGTTACTTATGCAGAAATGCTAGTAGCCTATGCACTGAAAGTAGATCGATATCAACTTAGTCATGAGTTTTCCAATCAATCATTATTAAAAGAAAGAATAAAAATGATATTCCAACATAAAACAAAATCAGTGAAGCAATTATACTACTTGCTAATAATACCCATCAGTTTAGCGATGCTAACATTAATTGTTAATTGTAAGGGCTCCATTAGTAAAGCGAATGATACCTCTTCCATAAAAGATCAACCTATCATCAAAGAGAACGTATTAGATGAGCCCTCAGTAGAAACAATGGATGAGCCAGTTAAACAGGTCGTGGCTCCTTCAGCGAAAAAGGAAGAACTTATTAGACAGCCTGAACCAAAAGTTTTTCAGCAGAAAAAACAAATTGATTTCACAGAGAAAGATGCACTACCTAGACCAATCGTAGTTGATAAGGATAAGCCATTTCCTAAAGACACATCTAAAAGGAAAACGTATGCTTATGGGGCAACAGAGATAATTCCAGAATATCCTGGAGGTTTCGATCAATTTAGAAGGGATGTTCAAAATAATTTAATTTATACTTCAGCTGCGTTAGAAGCAGGGGTAAAAGGAATTTCTGAAATTCAATTTGAAATTGATGTAGATGGCAATATTGGTAATTTTAAAGTCATAAGAGAATTAGGTTATGGTATTGAAGAATCGGCAATTGCTAGTATGAAGAAATCTAAAAAATGGAAACCTGCTATTCAGGATGGTAAGAAAGTAATCGTTAAATTCACTTTACCAATTCGATTGGATTTAACACAGATGTAATTCGTTTCTTGTTTTAGCCGTTTGAAAACTTCCATGATAATAAGTCATGGAAGTTTTTTTTATGCCTAATAGTTATTCATATTGGAAACTTTCTTATTCGATAACCTTCGTGTAAATCCATGTTTTAACAAATATATTTTGTTACAATTCAAGGGATTACTACAGAAAATTTACGTGTTACAACATTGATATTGAATATTTTAGGGTTTTTTTGGCTGATTTGTATTATTAGTGTCAGGATTTATCAAAAAAAGTAGCGCAAACTATTGTGTAATTAAAATATTTGTAGATATTTGCCTACAGTACTTGTGATTAATTATCTACAAATGGTTGAAAGTGTATTTCAATTAAACTCTTATAAATGAGGAAATACATTTAGCATTTGAATGAAAAAATCCGAATAATTAGCACGCTACAAATTTAAAGTACTACTAATAGAGTATGAATTTAATTCTTTAAAAAATGAAAAAACAACTTATCGCCGCATTTGCATTTATGTTTATAGTTTCAACTTTTATGCTTCGTGTTCAAGCTCAAACAAGCACGAATGCATCTACAGTAGCAATTGTATCTAAGTCTGCTGGAGAAGCTGTAAAAAAAGATTCCATAATTCATGATGATAATGAAGCTGTAGTGTTGAAAGCTGTACCCGTAGGTGGACATAGCAATTTTAGAAAATTAGTGGAGAAAAAATTTAAATTTCCAAAGGCTGCTACCAAAGCAAGAGCAGAAGGTGAATTGTATGCCACTTTTGTAATTAGTAGAACTGGGGAATTAACGCATATCAAAGTTGAAAAACATGTAGGTCATGGTACAGAAGAAGCTTATCTGAATGCACTACGTGCAGCAGCAGAGGAAATTCAATGGGAACCAGGTACCATCGGTGGTAGAGCTGTTGATATGATGTTTTCACATCGAATCCGTGTGACTTCGAATTAAGTTATATTAAAGGATATTACTCTTAAGAAGACGAACTTCTTCTTGTAATTGACTGATTTTTTGTACAAGGTGTTGAACGACTTCAATACCTTGTACATTTAATTCCAAGTCATAATACCAAATAGCAAACTTTTCTACTAGAAGCACTTGCTCTTCCAATAAATACGTTTGATCTTCTGCTATTACTATTTCAATCAACCCATTCTGTTGAAGCTCATCAATAAAAGATTGATCAATTCTATTTGATTCACAAATATCAATTACGTTATATAAGATCGTTTCCATAGTTTATTTCAATGTTTCTGCCAATTCTTGAATTAATTTTTTCTGCTTTTCAGTCAAGTTGTTTGGTAATTTGATTTGTATTTCGGCATAGAGATCCCCAAATTCTCCTTCCTTTTTGTAAATAGGAAATCCTTTTCCTTTAATTCTCACCTTCGTTCCATGTGCGGTATCCGGTTTTATTTTGATATTTATCTTTCCAGTTAAGCTAGATACGATGGCGTCACCACCTAACATGGCTGTAGGAAGATCTATCGTTAATTTCGTGTATAAATCATTACCTACCCTATGAAAATGAGGATCTGGTTTAATGGAAAACTGGATGTATAAATCACCTTTGGGACCTCCTGATGATCCTTCAGCTCCTTGTCCTTTCAAACGTATTTTCTGTCCATCTTCTACGCCCGCAGGGATGGTAATCCGTATGTTTTTACCATTCACTGTAAAGGTTTGTGGATGTGTTTGGGAAGCTTGATGAAGCGTTAATTCCACTGTCGTTTCATAATCTTGACCTCTATATCCCGCTCCACGACTAGAACGCTTTGAACCTGAGAATCGAGAACCAAACATTTGCTCAAAGAAATCTGAATATTCCCCAGTATCGTAATTGCCTGTATAATTAAAGTCAAATCCTTCAAAGGGATTGGAAGCATTGCTCGATCGGGATTGTCTACCTTGTTGTTGATTTTGTTCGTAGGCATCACCATGTTTCCAATGTTCACCATATTGATCATATTTCTTTCGCTTTTCAGTATCTGTCAAAACTTCATTCGCTTCATTGATCTCCTGAAATTTCTTTTTAGCCTCCTCATCATTTGGATTGATGTCTGGATGATATTTTCTCGCTAATTTGCGAAACGCTTTTTTGATATCTTCTGGACTAGCTGATTTATCTATCCCTAAAACTTTATAATAATCTAAAAATGCCATGAATTCAATGGGGTTTAAAGTCAAAACAAGTGGATGAATCTTTTGTTTATCAACTTGTTAATCAAATTTACTATCAAATTATTTATTTTTAAAAGGAAAGACTAAAGAAAAGGCGGGGAATTAATTTAAATCAATTCCCCGCCTTTTCTTTAATAAGTTGATTAGATTACATTTGCGACAAATCCAAACGTATGGGTAAGGAGTATTTCACAGGTACTTTACGTCCATTCTGAATTGCAGGTTCCCATTTCTTAGCCTTTTTTATTGCTGTTACGGCCGCTTGTCCAATACCGTGAGATAAATCTTTATCAATATTTAATTCTGTAATAGCTCCATTTTTATCAATCACAAAGGATACTTGAACGACTCCCTTTACGCCCGCCTCAATGGCTGATTGCGGATAGACCAAGTTGCTTTGCACAAATTTTCTAAACGCTTCAATTCCTCCTGGATATTCGGGTTGCACCTGAACAGAAATGAAATCAAGAATCTCATTAGAATTACCATCCACATCTCCATGGGTTCCTCCTGTAATTTTACCATCTACTTTTTTACTTCCAAATTCACCAACAGGCACAGCAGTTCCCCCGGGTACAGCACTCAATGTTAAACGAGCAGGAGTAGCATCATTCTTTTTAAAATCTTCTTGTGTTGCAGGCTCTTCAGTTACTTTATTTGCAGAAACAATAATAGGTTCTGGTAAGCGAATTAGTTCCATAGCAGGAGGATCTATCGCTATCTGCTGAGGCAATTGTTCCTCTAGAGGTAAAGGTTCTTCTTCTTCAAGCGCAGGAGGAACTTCAAGATCTTCTAAAGTTACAGGTGTTGTAATTTGCTCAGTTACTTGATTTGATTTCTGGAAAATCTCTATATTAAAAGCCTTTATTCCCACAAATAGTAAGACTACGCTAGACACAGCTGTTAATGCGATATTCGTGGCTCTAGGTGCAAATTTTCTTAATTCATAGGCTCCGTATTCTTTATTTCTATTTTCAAACACTACGTCCAGCCATTCCTTTTTGAATAAATCTAATTTTGAAATTATCATATCAGTAAAATTTAAGGGTAATTAATCTGTTGCTAATGCATGGAATTTTTTCAATAGGTCTATATCACCTTCTTGTATTTTGGCTATCATATATTTTTTAATGGCCAGAACATTCATTTCATCCAGTATATTGATTAAATTTTCATGGTTAGAGTCATTACTTGGACGAATGATGACGATCATATCCTGGGCAATCTTATCTTTCATTTGTAGTAATATTTTACGAATACCATCTTTCGAATAATCTGTTATTTCTGGTTCCATAATAGGCTTGGTTACTTGGCCATGATACCATAAAATGTTGTCGTCCGATCCTAAAACAAGGCTTACCGTTCTTTGGTCAGCAATTTTAATTTTAGAGTCTTCTTGGGTTCTATCTTTATCTGGCATCGCAATATCCATTACTTGAGGTTTACTTAATGAGGTAGTCAGCATAAAGAAAGTAATTAATAAGAAGGCTAAATCGACCATGGCGGTCAAATCCACTTTTGGCGTAGCCTTTCGAGGTCTTTGGTGCTTAGCACCATTTCCTGATCCGGAATTTTGAGTTAGTTCTGCCATCTGGTTTAATTGTTAGTTTATTTATAATCATGATGTGAAAACTCGAGGAAATGCATAAAATATTTCTTAATAATTTTAAAATAAATTTTAATCGTTTTAAAATCAATGCAATGCAGTTGGAGTATAAATAAGAAAAGCTAGCGAAATGCTAGCTTTTATAAATTGATATGGAGAAATTTAATTTAGGGTAATATCCAATTTTCTAATTGCGCAAGAACTTCTTCAAAGGTTTTTGCGTTAATTAATACATCAGGTTGAATGCTCCCTCGATATATTTTATCTGTTCGGTCACGAACGTATGATCCTGCTAAAGATAGGGCAGAGCCATCGGAAAGTTCGACAAACGAATTGGCAGAAGTTAATCCTGCTGTTGGATAGCCGAAAGATTTTGTATTCGGCTTTCCAAGTAAACTAATTAAAGTCATTTCTCCGCTGCTGGCAGTCATTTGGCTCATCAAACAGGCTATTTTCTGGCTAGCGATCTGTTCTGTTATTTTGGATAACTTTACTCTTCCAAATTGTCCTTTGTTCATATATAAACTGTTTGAACCCTGTTTATTTTCAAAGCTCAACACCTTGCCATCACCAATTAAAGCATATAATCCAGCAATCATGGGATACATATTACCACCAGAGTTTTCTGATAAATCTACTATCCAACCTTTAGGTCCTGATTTCATCAAGTCTAGTACAATCTTGTTTAAGGTATCGGCGTATGCCTGTTCACTTTCAGCATGTAAAGAACCAAACCTAGGGACTTTGACATAGGCTATTTGGCTAGGTAACATTTTACCAGTTGCAAAGTTCAATGTATTGTTTGCATTTTGCAGTTGGACAGGTTTGTGTCGATAGTTATCAAATCGTTCTTTAGTATAATAATGACTATGTAAATCACCCGCTTTTCTTAAATAACTTAGTATAAACTGGACTGCTTCAACCTTATGTTCTTCGCTGTGAAGTCCTAATAAATTTAAGGGTAATTTCTGCTCTAAATCCTTCCAATCTACAGAATCAGATACGATAGCATTTTTCTTTATTTTTTCGATAGCCTCTTGAGCGATCGATGCAATTTGAGTTGATGCTGCTTCAGTGACTTCAATCAATTGAAGATCATCGAAATTTATTTCTCCATTGCCCGATAGATTTAAGAATAAGTTCATAAATTTCATGTCAGGACTTACTACAAAGAACATACTGATATCTTGCCATTCGTTTTTCATCATTGTATCCAACAGGACTGGCTTCATCACGTTCCCTATTGGCTTTTTCGCTTCATCCATGAATGACATATAGAGATTAGCTTGTATCTGAGGCAAAGCAGATTTTACTTTTACCCTAAGTTTCATTTTTTTAACTTTTTCTACTGTAAATGCGGTAAACTGAACAGCGAATATATTTTTTGAACTTCCAGATTTGGACAGTTTAAGCGAATACTTGCCAGATGCTTTATCTAAGCTATCTAAAGTTAATTTAGATCCATCCTGTTGCTGATTGTTTAACGTCCAAGACCTCAGTTGGCCTTGTTCATCGATTTCTTCAAAATGGAGATTCAATAGCTGACCATAGCTTATTTGATAATTAAAAATGCCAATAAGTGCCAGCAATAAAGCTTTCAAAATAATGCGAACAATAATTATCATAGCGCTTGAATTTATTATGGATGGGAATTATAATAAGATAGATCTCCGCTGAGTTTTATATCTTTAAATTTCCCCTCGTTTTTCAAACCCCTGATATGACTTAAGCCAATTAATTCGGCTTGAATACTATCGATATCACATTCCTTATAATAATCAATCATGCCATTGTCTAATTTTGCATTTAGTTTATTTGCGGTTATATCTGATAAACTAAATGTCGATTTTGAATCAGCGATTAAGTTTAACGTGTTGATTTTTAAATCGTCATCATTATTTGATTTACTGATGATCGCGTAGGATTTATTTTTTAAATGTATTTTAGGATTATTAACTGAGTTGGAATTCACGCTTTCCATTTGAATATTAGCCCAACAATTATCTAGAATGATGTTAGGTTCATGATCATTTTTGAGGTGAATTATAAATTCATGTACAGCGTCGTTATTTATAGGAATAAACAATGTGTCATTAATTATTTCTCTTTTATAAGCATAGTTGCGGCCGTTTTTATTAATTCTGAAGTTGTTTTCTTTATTAAATAAAATTCTGATTATATTGAAATTGGTGGAACCCTTAATAACTATAGTGTTAATTTGATCAAGAGATGCTATTTTTAAGGAATCAGGTTGATCTAAATTTTTCATAATGGATGAATACCAATTTCTTGGTTCCCTTTTATATTCGTCGTTAATAAATACTTTACCTAATAACTTAATTTGAAAGAAAAATCCAATAATAAATATGAATGTTCCTAATAGATATAGAATGAGTGATTTTTTCATGTTAGTGTTTATAATAAAGTTCCATAATTTCGTTCAAGTTTATGTTTAGTAATTTGGCGTTTTGAAAGAATTTGGGTGCTTCATGTTCTAAAAAATTTTTCTTTAGTAAATGCTGAATCCTTTCTACAGCATCTTCTGAAACATAGAAACCTAGACCACGTTTGTTAAAGATAAGTTCGTCTTGCTGCAGTTTATCATAAGCCCGCATTACGGTATTGGGATTTACTTCGATGTTTGCCCCTAAATCTCGTACAGAAGGAATCTTTTCTCCAATTGACCATTCTTTCGATAAGATCTTTTCCATAACGAGGTCTATTATTTGCAGGTATATTGCCTTCTGATCTGTGAATTGCATATTAAATCTCCTTATCTTTTAAAAGCATATAAAATGCATAATTAAATATGCAAGCCGTGATTAGATAATGGAAAAAAGTATAATAATAGGTTAATGTTTCGTTATAAAAATTATAACTGAACCCGTAGCCTATTAAATTTTCTATTTTTTGAATGGAAATTATCAAACTTGGAATTGCAATACTTAATGCGGCAATAAAAATTAATAAACTATAATTTTTAAAAAATAAAATCATCAAATAATATGCAGGAATGATAATTAAGTAGAGATAACTATTTTTTAAATTTTCTAAATTAACTTTCCCATTATAAAATATGCTATCTTCTCTAATTCTATAGTAAATGTATCCAGCTTTTTCATAAGCTTGCATTAATTCATCATAATAGTTGAGCTGTAAATATTTAGCCAAGCCATAATTTAACAAGGAGATAACAATAAAATTGATGATGTAGATAATAATACCGAAACTTATAAATGCTACGAATTTTTTACCAATCGAGATGGGAATAGCAAAATGGTAATCTTTATAAAAAAAATTTTTAATAAAATATAGATGGACGAGCGGTAGAAATGAGGTAAATATGATGCTTAATTCAAATTTATTTCTTGAAGCTAAACTATAAAGTAATTTATCTCGTTCATTTTGCAGTGTCGTATCATTTAATTTAATGAGGTTGCGAAATGCAGTCATTTCGAACAAATAAAATCCTACAAACCATACAAGCACGGCCAGCACAGGGACAGAAACCCATAAATATTTATGAGTTCCCAAGATAGCTCGGAGGTATAATAATATCTCTTTCATCTTAATTTATTTTAGAATTTTGAGAGAAGGCATTAAACAGAAATTCTATATCCAATTTCGTTTCTTCCTCATTATTATTTTCTATCAAATAGTTTTTTTGAAAATAATCCTCTTCCACATGAATGATTGGAATGCCTTCTTTAATTTGATTACTTATTTTATATTTTCTGGATAGGGTAGGAATGGATTCATCAATAACAAATTTTCCATTTTTCATGATTAAAAGGTGATCTAATAATTTATCAACATCCTTAATCTGATGGGTAGCAATGAGCATGATTTTATCATCATTCATGTAACTGGCCAACAATTTTCTAAATATGGACTTAGAAGGTATATCCAATCCATTAGTAGGCTCGTCCATTATTAGAATAGGCGTATTGGTCGCTAAAGCAAAAGCTATATGTACTTTTCGATGCTGCCCTAAAGACAAATTTTTAAGATGTTGGTCTAGTTGAATTTGGAAAACTTCCAAATTATTTAAATATTGCACATGGTTATATCCCTTGTAAAATACACCATAAATCTTTCCGAATTCTTCAATCTTAATGGCTGGTAATTTACTGTGATCGGATAAGAAATATACCTGGCTAAGGAATTTTGCAGATCGATCCTTACTGTTGGAGGAATTGATTAATATTTCTCCTTCCTTAGGGAATAACATTCCTACCAATAGTTTTAAAAAAGTAGTTTTTCCTTCTCCATTCAAACCCAGCAATCCGTATATATTTCCAGGTTGTAAAGTTGAAGTTAGCTTATCCAAAATCACTTTCTTTTTGTGATAGTAATAACTAATTGAGTTTATTTCAAGCATATAATTGGTTTTAGTGTATTAGTATCTTAATACACTACAAATATATTAAGCTATTTTAATTTTCCAAATTATTTTTAAAATAATTTTCAATTTCCTCAACGTGTATAGGACTTATTAATTATTTTTTCTACAACTATAAACCTGGAAGGATTTACATTTTATATGAACACATGGAGCATTATATCCATAAAAAAAGGCTGGATTCATTGATATGATCCAGCCTTCGTATAACTTATATAGTAATTTCTTAGCGTTTTTGAGTAGATGGAGTTTTATCAACTACCAGACGCTTATCGCGATTTGCTACTTCCCAAGCGGTATGGAAAACTAATTTTTCACGCTTAGCCATCATAGGGAAATCTATTCTATCTATCACATCATTTACCGTATGGTAATCTGGGTGTAGACCAGAAAAGTAGAATATCACGGGAATACCATGTTTGGCAAAGTTGTATTGGTCAGAGCGGTAATAAATACGCATAGGATCTTTTGGATCATCATACATATAGTCCAATTCCATTTGGGTATATTCTTGATTAGCTTTCTCATTGATTTGCTTCAATTCAGTACTAAGCATATCTGATCCAATCACATGAATATAATTATGATTCCCATTAAGGTGTTTATCATCGATACGACCAATCATGTCTAAATTCAAACAAGTCACCGTATTTTTCAATGGAAACACTGGATTTTGGGAGTAAAAGTCGGAACCCAACAAACCTTTTTCTTCCGCTGCAAAAGCTAAAAATAAAATAGATCTACGAGGGCCTTTTCCAGCCTTTTTAGCTGCTGAAAAAGCATTGGCTAACTCCAAGACTCCGACAGTACCTGAACCATTGTCATCTGCTCCTGGAAAGAATGTTCCATCAGGCAATATACCATCATGGTCATAATGTCCAGAAATGATCACAATTTCATCCTTTAAATCAGTTCCTTCGATAAGTCCTAATACATTTGGATCAGCGAATTCTTCTTTTTTAACGCCCATTTTAGCTGCTAGCTTGCTTTTAAGCGTTAAGGGGTTCGGTTTTTTTGAATGGCTTATAGCTTGCTTCAACTGGGTTAATGAGCTTCCATTCGCTGTTAATAGCTGATTAGCCATCTCCTCCGTAATGTTTAATATAGGCAAACCAGATCCTGTGTTAGCAACATTACTAGTATTTGATTTTAATCCGAATCGTCCTTGAGTCAATCGTGATCCATAATTAGAAATCATTTGAGAAGTTTCAGCACTTACTGCCAAAACCATTTGCGGATTATGTTTCAAGAGTTCTTGAACCCTCTTGTTTTTAGAACTTGTCCAGTCCGATACCTTATTCGTGCCTGTTATTAGCGAATTTCCATTTTTATCTTTTGGTTCAGCTTCATTGATGAACATAACCACCTTGCCTGCAATTGACAAACCTGATAATTCATTAAATTTTTCGGATTGAATACCATAGCCTACAAAAACGATTTCATTTGCTTGAAAGGTTTTGCTTGGATTGTTGGCTTGAACATAGAAATCCTTACCATTGATAAACGATTGATCGCCTACACTAAATTGATCAACTACATAAGACGTTCTTTCCAAAGATACCGGTTGATAATACGAGCCATTTACAGCCGGTTTTAGACCTAATTCTTTGTAAATTTGAGCAATATATTCAGCCGTCTTTTTGCCACCCTCTTGACCAGTTCCACGACCAGCAAATTCTTTTGAAGTCAGAATATTAAGGTGTTTTTTAGCCGATTCTTCGGTTAATAAAGAGGCATATTTTTTTTGTATGCTTTGTTGAGATACCGAACAACTAAATAAAGTCGGTATCAAAAAACTGAGAACAAGTAGTTTTTTCATAATCAAACTTGAAAGGTTATAAACAAGCAATTTTGTTGACGCGGTTGGCATGTCTGCCACCTTCGAAATCTGTACTTACAAATGTCTTAGCAATACGTTTTGCTAAATCCAAATCAATAAAACGTGCAGGAATACAAACTATGTTTGCATCATTATGTTGTCTAGCTAATGCAGAAATTTCCTCTAACCAACAGATTGCTGCGCGAATACCTTGATGTTTATTCGCTGTGATGGCCACGCCATTTGCACTGCCACAAATTAAAATTCCTAATTCATTTTCTTTATGCTCTACACTACTTGCGACTGGATGAGCAAAATCTGGATAATCCACTGAATCTGCATTGGATGGACCAAAATCCTGAACTTCATAACCCAGCTCTTGTAAAAATTGGATTAGCGCTGCTTTATATTCAAAGCCTGCATGATCACTTCCGATAGCAATTTTTTTTGACATGATATGATATTATTGATTGTAAAATTCTTTCTCTGCTTGTACTTTTCTCTTCTTTACATTGGATGAAACCATAATACTTACCTCATATAAAATAAACATAGGAGCACTTACAGTAAGCAATGTAAGGATATCTGCTGTAGGCGTAATGATTGCTGCAATTATTAAAATAATAACTACGGCATAACGACGACTTGCACGCATGAATTCTGGTGTCATAATACCGATTTTAGATAATATAAATACCAGGATTGGTAGTAAAAACACGATACCACAACCTAATGTAAGGGTCGCAATCGTCGATAAATAATTATCAATTCGAATTTGGTTATCGATTAAATCGGAAACCGATACATTCGCCAAAAAATTCACCGATAATGGTACCACGATATAATAACCAAACAGTGCACCAATAACGAATAGAATGGTAGCATACAAGACAAATCCTTGAGCCGAACGGCGTTCTACAACCGTTAATGCTGGTTTGATAAATAACCAGACTTCAAATAACAAGTATGGAAATCCTGCAGCAAACGACAGCAATAAACAAGAATTGATCTGAAGCATAAACTGCCCTCCCAAATCGGTATTGATTAAGTGAAAAGGTATTTTTTCTACACAAAAACCTTCTAAGTTTAACGCATTGCCAACCTTACACATCATTTGATAAGTCCAAAAATCTAGATTTTTAGGACCCATAATGATATGCTCAAAAATGAAATCGATATAGGTAAAGAAAAATATCGCGAGACAAATAATTACGATGACTGCGCGTATAATATGCCATCTTAAAATTTCCAGATGGTCAAAGAAAGACATTTCTGCTTCAATGTTTTTGCCTTTATTTTTTATGGCTTCTATTAGTTTCAAATTCTTGGACATGGATCTTTCTTCGAATAATTTAAATCGTGAGAAAACAAAAATACCATTCTTCGACAGAAGAATGGCATGTTTTAGTTATGTAAAGTAAATTTTATAAACTTTCTTCATCTGGATATTCGTTTAGATCGAATGTTTCCATGAATTTGGTTGTAAAATTACCAGCTCTAAAATTAGGATCACGCATTAAACGTAAGTGAAGTGGTATGGTTGTTTTAACCCCTTCAATCACAAATTCACTTAATGCTCTTTCCATGGTATTGATTGCTTCTTCGCGTGTTTGTGCTACGCAAATTAATTTAGCAATCATGGAATCGTAATTTGGAGGAATAGAATATCCTGAATATACATGCGTATCTACACGGACTCCATGACCACCTGGTGAATGAAAATTTGTGATTTTACCCGGTGATGGACGGAAGTTATTAAATGGATCTTCTGCATTGATACGACATTCTATCGCGTGCATGGTAGGCTCATAACTTTTTCCAGAAATAGGAATACCTGCAGCAACTTTAATTTGTTCTTTGATCAAGTCAAAATTGATGACTTCCTCGGTTACGGGATGCTCTACTTGAATACGAGTATTCATTTCCATAAAGTAGAAGTTACGATGTTTATCGACCAAGAATTCAATGGTTCCTGCACCTTCATATTTTACAGCTGTTGCACCTTTGATAGCCGCTTCTCCCATTTTTGCACGCAATTCAGGCGTAATAAATGGAGATGGCGCTTCTTCCACCAATTTTTGATGACGGCGTTGGATTGAACAATCGCGTTCCGATAAGTGACAAACGGTTCCGTACTGATCTCCAATAACTTGAATTTCAATATGGCGAGGATCCTCAACAAATTTTTCCAAGTATATACCATCGTTTCCAAAAGCGGCACCCGCTTCTTGACGAGCTGAATCCCAAGCTGGCTCAAACTCTTCATCTTTCCAAACGATACGCATTCCTCGGCCACCACCACCAGCAGTAGCTTTAAGAATTACCGGATAACCAATTTCATTAGCAGTAACTAATCCTGTTTTTACATCAGGTACTAATCCATCTGATCCTGGAATGGTAGGTACTCCAGCTTGCTTCATGGTTTCTTTTGCCGAAGCTTTGTCACCCATCTTTTCAATTTGATCGGCGGTAGCACCGATAAATTTAATACCGTATTCTGCACAGATAGCAGAAAATTTAGCATTTTCAGATAAGAAACCATAGCCAGGATGTATGGCATCGGCATTGGTTAACTCTGCTGCTGCAATAATATTTGGTATGCTTAAATAGGAATCTTTACTCGCTGGAGGGCCAATGCAAACCGCTTCATCCGCAAAACGAACATGTAAGCTATCACGATCTGCTGTAGAGTATACTGCAACACTTTGAATACCCATCTCTTTACAAGTACGGATGATGCGAAGCGCTATTTCTCCTCTATTGGCAATTAATATTTTTTTGAACATAGTATTTTTAGATTAACTCTTTATTTAACGTAATAGGTCTGTTGTTTAGAACAATGCTGTTTTAAACTAACTAGGATCTACTATAAATAAAGGTTGATCGTATTCTATTGGTTGTGCATCATTGACTAAAATTTTCACAATTCTGCCTGAAACTTCAGATTCGATTTCGTTAAACAGTTTCATTGCTTCCACAATACATAAAACTTTACCTGGAGCAATTTCATCACCCACATTAACAAAAACACCTTTATCAGGTCCCGGTGAACGGTAGAATGTACCAATAATCGGAGATTTTATCGTGATGTAGTTTGCTGACTCATCGGCTACTGCCGCTGCTGCTGGACTACTCGCTGGGATTGCTGCTACTGGTGCTGCTGCCACAGGTGCTGCTACAGCTGCTGCTGTAGGTAAACTTGCGGTAACATAAGTTGGCTCCTGATTTGTTTTTATTGTTATTTTAAAATCTTTTTCTTCGATAGATACTTCATTCACACCTGATTTTGAAACGAATTTAATCAGATCTTGAATTTGTTTGATGTCCATACTCATATGCTAGTAGGTTTGTTTAATTTTTGAAAAATGTTAACTATAAAGGTAATAAAATCTGTGGGATTAGTAAGCCCATTTTAAATATATTGAGCCCCAAGTAAAGCCTCCACCAAAAGCAGCCAATATCAACGTGTCTCCTTTTTTCAACTTACTTTCCCATTCCCATAAACATAATGGAATGGTTCCACTGGTTGTATTACCATATTTTTGAATATTTACCATCACTTTATGTTCAGGCAAGCCTGCACGCTCTGCGGTGGCATCGATTATTCGTTTATTTGCTTGATGCGGAACTAACCAATCGACGTCTTCTGAACTTAAATGATTACGTTCCATCACTTCGGCAGCAACATTCGCCATGTTGGTTACGGCAAATTTAAATACCGTACGACCTTCTTGATAAGCATAATGTAAGCCTGCGTCGACTGTGGCATGTGAAGCGGGATTCAAAGAACCACCACCTTTAATGTTTAAAAATTGACCGCCAGAACCATCGGTTTTTAATATCGTGTCTATTACACCATTACCTTCATCATTGGGCTCTAATAAAACTGCACCACAACCGTCTCCAAATAAGATGCAGGTATTGCGATCCTTATAGTTGACTACGGATGACATTTTATCTCCTCCAACAACCAACACCTTTTTATGTTTTCCTGATTCAATAAATTGAGCTCCGGTAGTTAGTCCAAAAAGAAAACCCGAACATGCCGCTTGCAAATCATAGCCCCAAGCATTTTTAGCACCGATTTTATCGGCTAAAATATTGGCTGTGGCAGGGAATAGCATATCAGGTGTACTGGTACAAAAGATAATTAATTCAATCTCTTCGGCAGATATTCCTCTTTTTTCTAGAAGTCCCTGAACCGCTGGTACAGCCAAATCGGAGGTTGCTTTGCTAGGATCTTTTAGAATTCTTCGTTCACTGATTCCCGTACGCGTTACAATCCATTCATCGTTGGTGTCGACCATGGTTTCCAACTCTTTGTTGGTTAAAATATAGTCTGGGACATAACCATTTACTGCAGTAATAGCTGCATGAATTTTTGACATATTAATTAATTAAAGGCTGATTTGATTTTTTCAATGAAATTCGAAGAAATCATATCTCTTGACAATAAAACCATATTTTTTATAGCCTCAGGAGTCGATATTCCATGACCAATTATGACCGGCGCATTTACCCCTAAAATAGGGCTACCGCCATATCGTTCAAAGTTGAACCTATCAAAAAATGAATCTTTAAATCCCTTTTTTAAGGTCACTACATAGAATGATTCTGCCAATTTTAAAACCACATTGCCCGTATACCCATCACAAACGGCAACATCTGCAAGGTCACTGAATAAATCACGACCTTCTATATTTCCAATAAAATTGATTTTGTTGTTCTCTTTTAAGAGGGGGTAAGTGGTTATGGTTAGGTTGTTTCCTTTTTCTTCTTCTTCACCAATATTCAGTAAGCCTGTTTTTGGCGATTGTATCCCGTATACATGCTCAGCATAAATACTACCTAGGATGGCAAATTGATTCAGCATCTCTGGTTTGCAGTCCGCATTTGCGCCTACATCTAACAGTATGCCATAGCCTCCCTTTAGTTTAGGGACATTGGTTGCTATTGCAGGACGCAATACCCCAGGAATAGTTTTTACACTAAACATGGCACCAACTAACATTGCGCCGGTATTACCAGCGGAAGAAAAGGAGTCTATCTCCCCATTTTTCAAAAAGTCAAAGCCCTTCGCTATCGAGGAATTTGGCTTTTGAGTTATTGCTTTGGTCGGATGTTCATGCATGCTTATTGCTTCTGGAGCATGAACATAATCAAAAATGGAAGGATCAGATCCGGCAGATTGAACAGCTTGTTTGCAAGCCTCTTCATCACCGAATAATACGATCCGCTGTGATTCATCCAATAATTTCTGAGCTTCAATAGCTCCTTTTATGTTTGAATCAGGAGCGTAATCTCCCCCCAACACGTCTAATCCAATCTTCATTCGTTATTATTTATATTAGTCAATAATACGCAAAAAACATCCCAAGTTAAAGCGAATATTTTAAAATATCACACTTTTTTGGGATGTTTATTCAGAAAGATTTTTTTAAACAGAAGCTGTATTCTCAATGATTAACTTGCCGTTATAGTATAAGTTACCATCAACTGTGTAAGCACGGTGTGGCGTATGAACTGCGCCAGTTTCTTTACATACTGTTAACGTAGGTAATTCTGCTTTATAATGCGTTCTTCTTTTGTCTCTTCTTGATTTAGAAGTCTTACGTTTTGGATGTGCCATCTCGTATTCTTTTTTTAGTTATTTTTAATTTTTTTCAATGCGTCCCAACGAGGATCAATTTGTTCTTTTTCCTCTGTTGATGAATCATCTTCCTGTTCTTGTTGTATCATCGATAGCATTTCTGGGTCACATTCGAGACCTCCTTGTAAACTGCATTTTGCAAAGGCAGGTACGGCTAAATTGATGTACTCATACAACAAAGGAGCAATGTCCAATTCATAATCTTTTTTGGATAGCACGATAACCTCATCGGTTTCATTCGTCCAATCTTCATCTGTGAATTTGACTAAGGCTCTTTCCTTAATTTCGACAGGAGAATGAAAGTCTGATAAACAGGTGTCACAAGTCAGTAATATTTCGCCTTGGATATCAAAATTTGTTATCAGCATATTCTCTTGTTTCTGTAGGTAAACGGTTGCTAATAGCTTACCTTGTTTCACTAAGGAATGTTCGTAACATGCAAAGAACTGATCATCAACATCAAAGTCAAAACTGTGTTTTCCTGTCGTAAGACCTGAAAAGGGTATTCTATATTTTTTTAGATACTTCACAATCTTGCATTTGAGCCTGCAAAAGTAATGATTAATTAAGTATAAATGAAATTTATTTTAAAAAATCCTACAGGCTATTCGTAATAATTTTTACCTAATTCTATTTTTGGACGATCGTTCGCCATTCGCCATTTATTGGTGTCTCGTAAAGAGTAGGCACAGCCGCAATATTCTTGCATATAGAACCTTTCTTTTTTACTGATTTCCAGCATACGAGCCGATCCTCCTTTTTTTCTCCAGTTAAAAGTCCAATATTCCATGTTTGGATACCTGGATGCTGCACGTATTCCACAATCGTTGATTTGTGACATCGTTTTCCATCTAGATATTCCTAAGGAACTACTGATCACATCAAAACCATTCTCGGCAGCATATGCTGCTGTTTTTTCAAAGCGCATATCAAAACACATCGTACAACGAATTCCACGTTCTGGTTCGTTCTCCATGCCTTTTGCTAATTCAAACCAATGATCTACATCATAGTCTGCATCTATAAAAGGAATATTGTGTTTCTCCGCAAAGCGAATGTTTTCATCCTTACGTAAGTCATATTCCTTACGAGGGTGAATATTCGGATTGTAAAAATAAATCGTGAAATCAATGTTGGAAGAAATTAAGGCCTCCATCACTTCCCCTGAGCATGGTGCGCAGCAGGAATGTAATAAAAGTTTTTTACCCTCATTAGGTAATTCTAATTGCTCCCTAACTAATTCTTTATTCTCCATCGAATTAAATACTTTGTTACAATGTTACGGAAAACGATTTATTTATTCAAATTAACACTTATTAAGAATCCTTTTGAGCGAGTTAGATGGATATTTTTATACATTTGTAATAAAATAGTTTAGGCATGAGACAAAGGTTTTATTTATCGCTGCTAGTCGTACTCGTAGTTGCTGTGTTTTCCTCCTGTGAACGTGATGATGATGAACCATTACAAAGTAGATCAATCTCTAGGTTGTATGTATCATATTCTAATTTTCAACCGGATGAGTCTCAAACTCAAATCGATAATATCTCTGTCATATCTAATGCGGATTCCTCCAATTTTGGGATTTTAAATAGCTTTTATAGATCTGCTGCAAAAGGAGGTTCTACCATTTACTTTCACCCATCCTCGCAAACCGTATTTCATGCCTCTATAAATTCAACTGTTACAGACACGCTGATTCAAACCTTAAGGGTAGGTGAAACTGGTCAAGTTTCTTCATCCAATACTAAAATTCCAAATGGGAGATTAACAGGAGTACGTGGTTTAGTTTTTCATCCTGGAATGGATAAACTTTACGCGGTTTCAGTGAATAGTAAGGGATCTTTCATTAATATTTTCGATCGTCCACGAGGAATTTCCTCATATACAAAAACAAGTCAACGTTATATTTTAGCCAACAATCTTCCAGCTTGGGATGCGGCCATTGTACAAAGTAATCTAGTTTTAAGTCGTACAGGTACGAATGGTGGATTGGACATTTTTGAGGACATTATTCCCAAAAGAGATAGTGTATTCAATAATGTAAGCTCAACACGGTCCTTAACCGTAGAGGGAGCAAACAACATTCGTGGAATGTCTATTGATACGGTAAATAATATGCTGGCATTAACAGATTATTCCATCATCAACAACGATACAGTAGGCCGAATTTTAATCTTTGACAACTTTTCTGAAATCAGCAAAGTCTCCGGAAACATAACACCATCCCGCATTATTTCAGGAGCAAATACCTTATTGAAACAACCTGTCGATGTTGATTTAGATTTTAGACTAAATAGCAAGTATTTATATGTAGTGGATCCTGCAACGCGATACATACATCGATTCTTGAAAACAGATAATGGGAATATCAAACCAGAATCATCTTTACCGAGCGCTAACAACAGAAGACCTATTAGTATTTCCTTAGACGCTAGGCAATAGGGTATTAATTAAGCAGCGGGATCTTGAATTAAACTTAACAGCAATTCAACTTCCAATTTTTTTTCTGCATTATCTACATGTTCGTAGGCCGCAATGAGGTTCCGGAGTACTCGGATAATAATCGCTAAATTGGAGCATGGAAGTGTGAAAGCTTCAGAAATCGGCAAATTCAGTTGCCTTAAAAAGGCATAAATATCATCCTCACGCATAATTTGACCTCGGTTGAAAACATTGATGTAAAACAAAACCTTATCATGCTTTTCACCTTCCACATAGGCTAAAACAAAATGCTTCGGAAGGTTGATACCATAGATAGGTATATCTAATTTCTGAGCGATGATGGCATAAAGGCAAGATAAACTAATTGGATTCCCTTTTTTCGTTTCTAAAACACGCTGAATGAATGAATTTTGAGGGTCGTGGTAATTGCTGGTATTTCCAGATAAGCCGAATTCCCGAAATAAGATGTTGTTCAATAGTTTTACCTTTTCTACGGGGCTCATATCATACATCAAATGAAACCAAGCCGTTCTCCGTAATTCTGCCAGTTGATAATAGACTTGCTCCTCATTGAGATTGGGGTATTGAAATCGATTGATAATCAGAAGCCCTTCCAATAAATCTTCCGAATTATTTAATTTCCACAATTGAAGATCATTTTTAACTTGATCAAACTGTATTTTGTGGACAATATTTTCTATTCTACTCTGGGAGAGGGGATCAAATGCTGATTCCCAAGATTGCTCCAATAAGGGTATTACTTCAGGTCCACAAGTGATTAATTTATGCTCGATTTCCTGAAAAATATCCTTATCCGGATCATCTAGTAAATAGATTAGTGCTTTAATTTCCTTCTCATTCACAACGAAATTTACGAAAATATTGGCAAAACAACTAACAGACTTAGTAATTACTTAATCTGTCCATCCAATAAATTTAGAATTCGTTTGCCATAAGCCGCATTTTTTTCTGAATGCGTTACTTGAATTATCGTAACCCCCTCCTCGTTGAGTTGCTTAAACAGTTGCATAATTTCTTCTCCTTGCTTAGAATTCAAGTTTCCTGTAGGTTCATCTGCCAATAATAATTGGGGGGATCCAGCAAGTGCACGTGCAATTCCTACGACCTGTTGTTGACCTCCTGATAACTGTGCAGGAAACAAATCTTTCTTGCCTACAATCTGAAAGCGGTCTAGCAAATCACTGACAATACTTTTACGCTCCGAAGAGGATATATTTTTGTATATCAGTGGTGTTTCAATATTCTCGTAAACGGTAAGCTCATCAATGAGGTGATACGCTTGGAAAACATAACCTATATGCGACTGAAAGAGCTGAGTTCTCTTTTTCTGCTTCATGCGTAATACGTCCTCACCCATAAAGTAATAGGTTCCTTCATTGGGATCATCGAGCATTCCGATGACATTCAATAAGGTCGATTTCCCAGAACCGGATGGTCCCATTATGGAGATAAAATCTCCCTCATCAATTGTTAAATTGATGTCTTTTAATAGAAAAGATTTTACTCCTCCTACATTATACCATTTAAAGATATGTTCAAGTTTTATCATTTGTTATGAGATATTAGACACAAAATATGAGACTTTAGCCATTAGATATTCAACCCTTGGCAATAGAATAGGCAAAGATAACAGGTGTTTATTTGTATTTTCATTGCCAAAGTGCTTGTTCCGTTTATTCATTTCTAAGGGTTTTAACCGGGTTTATTCTGGCGGCTTTGATGGATTGAATACTGATACTAAGTAGCATAATTATTAAAATAGCAAAATTAGACCATAGAAACAGGAAAAAGAAAATATGACTATCTATATGTAAAGTGAAATTTTCCAACCAACGAGTGAAACTGACATATGCCAATGGAAAACTCAGGATGCTACCAATTAAATATACTTTTATAAATGGTTTGTTTAATTGAAAGAATATTTCTTGGGAGCTGGCTCCAAGTACCTTACGGATACTCATTTCCTTGCTTCGCTCATTCGCTTGATTAGCGGACATGCTGAATAAACCTAATGCGGCAATCAGCACCGTGAGTACCGTGAATCCATTCAATGCGCCCAAAAGATTTTGTTGTTTCATATAATTGATTTCATACTGTTGATCCATATATTCATAATCCAAGGGTAATGATTCTGAAAAAGGGTTTTTGTCCCATTCTCTTTGTACTGCCGCGATAGCATTGTTTATTTTTCCGGGTTCCGTTTTGACCATTAATGAAATCTTATTTCGGCCCTCCATGCATTCTTCTTGAAAGGTATATATACTGGGTGCGACTTGATTTTCAAAACCATAGCTTAACGCATCTCGTACCACCCCAATAACTTCCAAATCCACGCCACAACCTTTGATTTTTGCTCCAATTATTGGGTTAATCTGAAGAGCCTTAGCAGCACTTTCATTGATAACAGCATAATGTCTGCTAGAGTCTTGCTTTAGTAATGTCGTAGAAATTGTCGTTTCTCCTTTGATAGTTGATAGGCCAAGTGTCTCAAAATAATTGGGATCTATTCCTGTATGATCCATTTCCAGTATACTGTTTAGATGTTTGAAATGTTTTTTAGGTGGAATTTCTATAGATCCTGGGACATTACTTGCAGATGAGGCCGATCGAATCGCGGGATCATTTATTAGACGTTGTTTAAAGTCTGCATATGTCCCATCTATTTTATGGTCGAAATAAAAACCTATTCCTTTAAAAGTGATAACTTGCGCTGGTTCGAATCCCTTTTCTGTATGTTGCATAAAGTCCAATTGTTCTCGAATCAAAAGCACCCCAGAAATAAAGATTAATGCAATAATGAGTTGAAAGCCTAGAAGACCTTGCTGAAATGTTTTATGAAATAATCGGCTTTTATTCCTTATGGTGGAGATACCGAAATTCTTCCTTGCACTTAACTGAATAGCTGGGTATAACCCTGCTATCAGCGCCGTAAATAGGCTAGCACCTAAAAGCTGGATAACGGTGTTTATATGAAATAAGCGATAAAGTAGGTCATCGTTAAACCATTTCTTTAATATATTTCCAGATAAGGATAAGGCGATAATGCTTAGTAATGCAGCTAGAAAGCAAGTTAAAAATACTTCCAATAGTATTTGACCTATGAGTTGTTTCCGAGAACTGCCCAGAATTTTTCGAATACTCAGCTCTTTTAATCTTGTTTGAGCCTGAGACAAGATCATATTGGTGTAATTCACTGCGGCCAAAGAAAGAATCAAAATTGAAAAAAGACCCAATGCCCAAACTAATATATAGTTTGTATTTGTTCCACCTAAAGGTCTTAAATGAATCTGTGACAAAGGTTCTAATACGATTTGTGCCTCCTTAAAAGCCGAATGTTGATTGTTGGATTGTTGGGATATTTCTTGTGAATATATTTTATCGATTTTAGCTTTAACTAGGGCAAGATTAATTCCTTCTTTTAACTGTATAAATGTTTGAAAACTATAGGGGTCCTCCTCCGATAATTGGCGAAGCACTATAAAATGACTTGATATATACGATAAAGGCCTAGGTGCTAAAACATCGTTTATTTGCTGCATCATACCAGCTTGTTTAGCTAAGATGGGAACTTGAATAGGCAAACTGGAGTTTAAATCTTTGTTGGGGAATAATCTTTTTGCTAAATCTTCATTAAGGAAAGACGCATCTTGATTGTTCCTTAATGAAATGATTGCTCCTTTTTTAGTCTTAATTTGAAAAATTTGTGCAGCAGCAGGGTCAACTACGATGGTATTCTTTAAAAAGATGGTGTTGTCACCAAATAAAGGATATCCACCATAGGGATAAACCATTGTTCTTCCAGCTAAAGTTATTTCAGGAATGCTGTGTTGAAGGCTGGGCGCTAGATTAGCCGGAGTTTCGGTTGAAAATTCCCCTTTTAAGTTAAGCCCGATTCGATAGATGTTTTTATAATTCGGATTCCAGCTATCATAACTATTTTCTCGAATAATATATTGATAGGACAATATAAAGCCACTAAAACCTAAGGTTAATCCCAATAAATTTAGTACAGTAAATAGTTTTTCTTTGATCGTTTTTCGCCAAAGAAGTTTTAGTGGATTCTGCATATATTACTATAATATGTGTAATTAAGTCGAAAATATGTTGAAACCAATCGCTGATTGGTTGGCCAACTCCTACTAATGGACAAAGCCTTTGCCATTTTTTTAAAACGCCATAAATCAGTTTGTTACGGTATTGTTTTTATTTTTTATTGTCCGTTTATGGACAATTTACGTTCGTAACTGAACAGCTGATTCATCCTTCATTTCTTTTTACTTTAGATTGTTTATCTGTTTTAATTTAACGAGTTCGGGATAAGAAAAAAGAATAAAAAGTCGTGTTAAAAACTTAAAAAACGTCTTTATTTTTTTAAGCAATTAGTTGATAATAAAATTGTTATAAATGTAAATCAAGTTCTATATTGAACGATAGAGTTATAGAGCTAATCACGAATCCCTTTAAAACAATCAATCCTTCATATATTTTTGTTAACATGGATGATTTTTGTAAGGAAATTCAACTCATGTTAGAAGAAAAACTAATTGAAGATAAAAAATTAGTAAAACGTAATAGAAAAACTAGCCTTTGTGAGAGTGAGATTATTGGCTTGATGGTTCTTTTTCATACAGGTAAATTTACAAATCTCAAGTCTTTTTATATCCACTATTCATTGCCCGGTAGACTTCCCCGTTATACATGCTGATAAACGAAATTTTTAAGATTTTCAGAAACATTCACAGTTATTTAGATATTTCGGTGGAGTTGACCATACGATTCAGTAGCAAATTGACCTGCTGATATGTGTCTTATAATATTGGGAAGGATTTGTGATAATCCACCCATGAGTCAAGCATAGATTAATAATCTTTCTTAGATGCTAAAGATACCAGCCAGTTGAAATATCTGAACAGGCCTTTTCAGATCGAAGATAGTTTTCATAGTCTACTATAAAAGAATGGTCAATTCTAGGGAGTTCCGTATCTGTAATTGCATATTCCTGTGTGATTTAATTTTCTAAGTGTGAATAAGTCGTCCTCCAACCCTTCAGGGTATTTTCCGGAAAGCCATCGCTCAGCAAAAACTTCATTTTATGGTTATGATCTTCTAGAATCGACAATAAAGTCATTTGATTTTCTGTCTCTCCTGTAATTTTAAGTCTTTATAAGTTCAATTGTAGGGATTTCACCCATTTTCATGATTTCAAGGTCAAAGACTGCAACTTTTAGAATCAACACCTCCAGATAACTATTTAATGTATTATTCTAGGGCTTGGATAAGGGTAAACTGGGTATCTACCCCAGATTTCACCCGCTCCTTATTCGCATTTTTTCAATGAAGATTCATGCCAAATTCGACGAAAGTCCGAAGGAGATCCGGATGAAATCAATTACATTCTCAATTTGTTAAGTCTGTTAGACATGATATATGAGATTTTGAACCAAGAGGCCATGATTAACCTGAGTTTCCTGAATATAGTTTCATACTAGCTCAGGTATTCTTTCCATTCATTAAACTCAATAAATTCATTTCCTCTTGGTTCAACCAAAGTTCAGCGATTGCTTCATTGTTTCTCATCGCAAGGACGGAGGAACTAATTCAGGCGAAGCCTGATTTCAGCACCTGTATAGCAGGTGCCCCTTCGGCCCATTTCCAGCGGCGGAAAGACAGCCAAAACATCGTGGCCATTGAGCGGGAGGGATGGCCTAGGAAGTGCGTAGCGAATTCCAGCCATTAAGATGTTTTTGCTGTGTGCACTCGCCTTGTGCGAAAAGCCGCCTTAAATGGGTCAAAGAGTTTTGGTTACTTTTGCTCTTTCAAAAGTAACTAGGCTCTCCGGGGCTATGAGCGGACAAATCCTCGTATTTAGTAATTGGTATTTAGAGTTGGTACTCGGCTTAGTTTTGAATCAAGAGGACATGATTAACCTGAATTTCCTGAATATAGTTTCTTACCAGCATAGGATTTCTTTCCATTCAGTAAATTCATTCCATTCATTTCCCCAATGGTTCAACCAAATTTCTGAGATTGCTTTTTCGTTCCTCATCGAGAAGACGCAGTACTTGGCAGGCTTCGCCTGTAAAATTCAGTGTTCACCGATACCTGTTCACCTCCGCACAGAAACTGTTCGCTTTCGAACATTAAATTTGACTGCAATTCATTTATAGTATTGAAATACAGTCGATTGTGTTTTTGGCATAACCTTGTCTATACAGTTCCTGAAATAGACAGAATAATTACATGGACAGACCGATTAAACAAAAGAAATGGAATACCAAACGCATACTGACTCTCTTGGGGATAGTTGGGATTGTTGCTTTGATAGCGGCAAGTTATTATTTCACCAGTGGAAATAGTAAACTCAATGTAGATGCAGAAAGAATCACCATTTTTGAAGTGAAGGAGGATACTTTTCAGGAATTTATTCCTATTAATGGTACGGTATTGCCGATTAGCAGTATTTATTTAGATGCCTCAGTTGGGGGTAGGGTAGAAGAGAAATATGTAGAAGATGGCAGTCACCTTAAAAAAGGAGATCCTATAATGAAACTCTCTAATACCGATTTGGAATTAAGTTTAGTAAATCAAGAAACGCAAGTATTGAATTTATTGACCCAAGCGCAAATCGCACAGACGAATGCACAGCAAGTATCCATTAACAATCGGAATCAAATGGCTGATGTGGAGCAAGGATTAAAGGAAGCAGAACGTATCTATGTTTTGAATAAGAAATTATTAGCCGAGAAGGCGATTGGCTCACAGGAATATCAAAAATCTTTAAACGAATACCACTACCAAAAAGAACGGGTTGAATTAACGAAACAGATTCTAGATCAGGATCAAGTTTCTACCAACCAGAAGCTAAATCAAGATCGTGAAACTTACAAGCGTACGCAAGATGCTTTAGCACTTATGCGCCAAAAAGTTGGAGATTTAATTGTTCGTGCACCAGTGGATGGTCAATTAACCTCCTTTGATGCAGAAATTGGCCAGAGTAAACCTGCTGGAGACCGTTTGGGACAGATTGATGTGCTCACAGGATTTAAAATCCGTGCAGATATAGATGAGCATTATATTAACCGGATCTTCCCAGACCTACAAGGGCAATTTAATATTGGGGATAAATCCTATCAATTGCGTATTAAAAAAGTATATACCCAAGTTAAAGATGGGCGTTTTCAAGTGGATATGGAATTTGTTGGGGATAAGCCAGAAAGTATTCGACGGGGGCAGACCTTATCCATTAGACTAGCATTAAGTGATGAAACGAAAGCACTTCTGCTAGCAAAGGGTGGTTTTTACCAACAAACTGCGGGTAATTGGATTTTTAAATTAGATAAATCAGGAACAACAGCGTATCGAGTAGATGTTCAATTGGGTAGGCAAAATCCACAATTTTACGAAGTCATGGGTGGACTAAAAGCAGGGGATAAAGTGATTGTCTCTAGTTACGAAACCTATGATAAAATTCAGGAATTAAGTATTAAGTAATCAAGTAGAAGTTGAGTAAATGTCGAAGCCCTTGTTTAAACTAACCAATTACAACAAGGGTGGTAGACACTTCAAAGGAACGAAATTTAGCAACCAATGATAAAGAACATTTTTATTACTGCACTACGAAATATTTGGAAGACTAGAGGATATAGTTTTCTCAATATTTTTGGACTTGCTATCGGCATCATGGTTGCCTGTTTAATCTTTCTTTGGGTGAAGGACGAACTTTCTTACAACAACTATTTTAAGGATAAAGCACAATTATATATTGTTAAATCAAAGCAAACTTATGATGGAGCAACCTATGTGTTTCAATCTTCCGCAGGGCCATTAGCCCAAGATATTAAAGCGGAGCTGGTTGGGATTGAAGATGCTGTCAGGTTAAGTTGGTCTGAAAATGCTGTATTTGCCAATCAAGAAAAGTTAATCAATGCCTTAGGCTATTATGCAGATCCTAATTTACTGGATTTATTAACTGTGGAATATGTAGAAGGGAATCGAATTTCGGCATTGAAAGATATTCATACCCTGGTTTTAAATGAAACGGCTGCTAAGAAAATTTTTGGAAATGAGCCTGCATTAGGGAAAACTGTAAAATTTAATAGTGCTGAATCGTATACTGTGGGTGCGGTAACAAAAGATTTTCCGAAAAATTCAAATTTTCAGTACGAATGGATTATCCCATTTGAAAAATATGCGCAAGGAAAGGACTTTCTGAAAGCTTACAACAGTAATGCTGTACAAACATTAGTGAAGTTAGATAAGCAAGCAGATTTAGCTCGAATTAATGAGCAATTAATGCCTTTTGTAAAGATTAAAACCAATGAGGAGACGACATTTTCGGAACATTTTCTATATCCTTTAAATCGCTTGCATTTATACAACAGTTTTCAAGATGGGAAAGAAAACCCCAAAGAAGGATATATAAAATATGTGAAATTATTTTCCATTATTGCCTGGTTGGTGTTATTTATGGCCTGTATCAATTTTATGAACCTGTCAACAGCAAGATCCGAGAAAAGAGCTAAAGAAGTTGCTGTTCGAAAAGTGGTAGGTGCACAGCGAAAAATATTAATTTTCCAGTTTTTAGGCGAGTCCATTGTCTTTGCTATGATTGCAACCCTATTGGCCATTGCTTTAGTTTTTTTAGTTCTTCCAGCCTTTAATATGCTTTGTGAAAAAAGTTTGAATTTTCAGTTGTGGAGTTTGGAAAGTTTACTGTTTTTCACAGCGATTATACTGATTTGCGGCTTGGTAGCAGGCAGCTATCCTGCATTTTTTCTCTCCTCGTTCAAACCGTTGCAAAGCTTGAAAGGAGAAAAATTGCGCGAAGGTGTTTCTGCTTATATACGAAAAGGATTGGTGGTCGTGCAGTTTAGTACAGCAATCGTGATGATGATCTGTACTTTAATTATATATTTCCAATTGAGTCATATCAAAAATAGGGATTTAGGATTTGAACGCAGCCAAGTGCTCACCAGTACGTTGAGCGCCGACATGCATCAACATTATACAGCAATAAAAGAAGATATGTTAACTTCTGGATTCGTGGAGAATGTTGGAATTAGTTCAGAAAATGTTTTGCGTGTTGGTTCAAATTCATCCTCTTTTACCTGGGATGGAAAAAATAAAGATCAACATCTACTAATTGGGTATACCTTTTTCGATCCAGATATGGTTGATGCCCTTGGGATGACAATTTTAGCTGGTCGTAATTTCAATCCACAATTGCGAGGAGATAGTACTTCTCTACTCGTCAACGAAGCATTTGCGAAGATTATTCAAGCCGATGGGAATGTCGTTGGTAAAACCTTATATAATGGGGAAACCAAGTTTACGATTATTGCCGTGCTTAAAGATTATATTTATAATAATGTATTTGCTCCAGCAGATCCACTGCTGATCGCTCCTTTTGTGGATCATGCAGGATCATTAAGTATCCAAATGAAGAAAGAAGTGCAAATGCAAGAAGCTATTTTAAAAGTAGAATCTATCGTTAAGAAACATAGTCCTGAATCTATTTTTGATTATCGATTTTTAGATCAAACCTTTGAGAATTCTTTTAAATCGGAAATGCTATTGCAAAAATTAGTAAGCTATTTTGCGGTTTTAGCTATTATCATTAGTTGTTTAGGATTGTTTGGCTTAGCTTCTCTAGCTGCACTGCAAAGGTCTAAGGAAATTAGTATCCGTAAAGTGTTGGGAGCATCAGTTCGTGGATTAGTCACCATGCTGAATATTGGATTCATTAAGCTCGTTTTTATAGCTTGTTTAATTGCATTTCCAATTGCTTGGTGGTTTATGACGGATTGGCTGCAAGAATATACTTACCGTATAAATATCCCTTGGGTCAGCTTTTTGGCAGTTGCCTTATTAGCCATATTCATTGCCATCATTACCATCAGTACGCAAGCATTACGGGTAGCTTTAAGCAACCCTACAAAAAAATTAAGAAACGAGTAATAACAAGATATTAAAGATCGATTTATGATAAAAATTACAAATCTGCAAAAATTCTACCGAACTGAGGAGGTAGAAACTGTGGCCTTAAATCATGTAAATATTCATATTAAGGAGGGGGAGTTTGTAGCAGTGATGGGTCCTTCAGGTTGTGGAAAATCGACCTTGCTTAACATTGTAGGCTTATTGGATGATTTAGATGAAGGGAGTTACCTATTTAACAATATTGAGGTGGCTGATTTTAAAGAAGGAAAACGCTCCGATTTGAGAAAACATAATATTGGATTCGTATTTCAAAGTTTCAATTTGATTGATGAATTGACCGTTTTTGAAAACGTGGAACTTCCGCTAGTCTATACCAATGTACCTTCTGCTGAACGAAAACGTCGGGTGGAAGAAGTGCTGGAAAAAGTACAGATTATGCACCGTCGTAATCACTTCCCTCAGCAGCTATCTGGTGGTCAACAACAGCGTGTTGCGGTTGCACGGGCGGTTGTGAACAATCCAAAACTTATACTTGCCGATGAACCCACAGGTAATTTGGACTCAAGCAACGGTAATGAAGTCATGCAATTACTTACAGAATTGAACGAAGCTGGTACCACCATCGTGATGGTGACTCACTCCGAGCATGACGCTAAGTTTGCTGATCGCGTTATCCGTATGCTAGATGGACAAGTGATCTTGGAAACGCTTACTCCGGCATAGCTATTAGTCAACAGAATAGATGATGCAAACACAGATTTCATTGTATCGAGAAATTGAACGAATGTTTACAGTGCTTACAGCTCATCGTTAATAACAGTGCTCAAATCTCAAATCATGGCAAGCAGCAACTACATTAAAATAGCGTGGAGAAACCTGAAGAAGAATAAAGGTTTTACAGCGATCAATATTATTGGTTTGGCGATTGGTATGGCTGCGGCGATGTTAATTTTTATTTGGGTTAGGAGCGAGTTGACGCATGATCGGATGTATCCGAAAACAGATCAAATATATACGGTAGGAAATAAAGACTATTGGGGTGATAAATTGGAGGTGTGGTTTAGCACACCTAAGCCTTTGGCAGCAGCATTGAAAGCGGATTATCCCGAAGAAGTGAATCATGTAACCCGAATAAATACAGCTGCAGGATTTTTATTTGCTGTGGGGGATAAAAAAATAAATTCGTTTTCTGGACTATTTGTAGATACGAGTTTCTTTAATATGTTTGATTTGAAAGTGCTTGCAGGAGATCCTGTTCAGGCCATCCATCAACCTACGGCAATTGTAGTCACTGAAAACTTTGCGAAGAACTTATTCGCGCATACAGATGTAATTGGGAAAACAGTGAAAATAGATAGTGTGGATTATTTTACTATTGCAGCTGTCTTAGCCAATCCTCCAAGTAATTCATTTATGACTAAAACCAGTTATTTCCTTCCTTGGAAGTATATGGAGAAAATCGGGTATGATGATCAGAACTGGGGAAATAACTCGATTACAACTATGGTCGAGTTTAAAGCCGGCACGAATGTCAATAGTCTGCGGAATTCTTTTAAAGGACTTACGCAAAGGCATCATGAAGCCACTCGTGAAAACCTATTACAACCGTTAAAAGATGCTTGGTTGTACAATAAATATGTCGATGGAAAAGCCAGGGGGGGAAGAATAGAAATCGTGAGGATTTTTACGGTGATTGCAGCTTTCATTTTATTGATTGCCTGCATCAACTTCATGAATTTGAGTACAGCTCAAAGTGAACGAAGAGCGAAAGAAGTTGCTGTACGAAAGGTGGTTGGAGCAAAACGTGGTTCGTTGATTTTTCAGTTTTTGACTGAGTCAATATTAATTGCACTTTTCGCCGGAATTATAGCAGTGATAATCGTTTTCTTAAGCTTACCGGCGTATAGTACATTAGTAGATCGAAAACTAACATTGGAATTAGGCAACCTCTATTTTTGGATATTCTTTATTGGATTTATTCTTTTTACAGGTGTATTGGCAGGGAGCTATCCTGCCTTTTATTTATCTTCCTTTCAGCCAATTAAGGTCTTGAAAGGAAAATTAGCAGTGCTGTTGGGAACTGTAAATCCTAGAAAATTATTAGTGGTTTCACAGTTTGTCATTGCTATTGTGTTAATCATCAGTACACTGGGAATCAGAAAGCAAATCCAATATGGCCAAGACCGTGCGCTTGGTTTTAATAAAGAAAGATTGCTCTACATCTATGAACAAGGAGATATTGCTGCTAAATCAGAATTAATTAAAAACGAGTTAATAGCTAAAGGAATAGCGAGCTCTGTAACTCGGAGTATGTCACCAATAACGCAGCGGTGGAGCAATAGCAATGGCATGCATTGGGAAGGGAAAGCCGAAAATAATACAGTTATTATTAATCGAACGACTGCCGACGATAAGATCGTGGAAACCGCAGGTTTAACCTTGATTGCGGGCCGTGATTTCGATTTGAAAACTTATCCTACCGATTCTTCTGGAATTATTATCAATGCAACAGCCGCTAAATTAATGGGATTTAAAGACCCATTGGGTAAAATAATATATGATAATGATCGAGAATGGCATGTAGTCGGTGTCATTAAAGATTTTATTCAAGAGTCGCCTTTTGATCCTATTAATCCCTTAATGATCGAAGGAGCTCATGGAAATATGAATGTAACACATATTAAAATCAAAGAGTCCATGCCTACACAAGAGGCTTTAAAAGGTATGGAAGCTATTTACAAAACGTTTAATCCGGACTATCCATTTGACTATCAGTTTGTGGATGAAGAGTATGCCATGAAATTCGATGAGTCCGTGAAAATTGGACAATTAGCCAGTTTATTTGCTAGCCTTACCATTTTGATTTCTTGCTTAGGATTAGTTGGCTTAGCAGCCTTTATGGCAGAAAATAGAACGAAAGAAATTGGGATTCGCAAAGTGCTAGGAGCTTCCATATTCAATTTAACTAAACTCTTATCCATGGAATTTATGGTCTTGGTCCTTATCGCTTGTGGAATAGCATTTCCATTTGCTTATTGGGCAATGGATAGTTTTCTGACTAAATATACCTATCGGATTAATATAGGATTTGATATCTTTTTGATTGCTGGTTTTAGCGCATTGTTAATAACCTTGCTGTCCGTAAGTTATCAGTCTTTAAAAGCCGCATGCACAAATCCAGTAAATAGCTTAAGGGACGAATAGTTTAAATACTAGGTATGAGAAAATAGACACCTACTTTCCAACTCATCATTATCCAATTTAATAGAGAAATGGAACCTTTGGTTTTTAAGTTATAAATCTCAAATCTAAGTTTCCATATCAAACCACACACACAACAAATAAAATGAAAAGACTTAAACTCATACTACGTCAAATTTGGAAAAACAAGTTGTTTACTGGCTTAAACATTCTGGGTTTAGCAATTGGGATATCAGCCTGTTGGATCGTGTTTAGTATTGTAAGTTATGAATATGCTTTTGATAAGGAACATCCTGATCGGGAAAGGATTTATAAACTTTATTCGGCCTATAAGGAAGGTGCTAAAGTAAATACATTTGATGGTAATACCTATCCAATGGCTCAATATCTGAAGGAAAATGTTTCCATTGCGGAGTTCATTGCTCCAGTTTATGATAAATCTTTTGATGAAGTAAAAATATTTCGGGATGGGGATTCTGTGGTTTTCAATGATCCTAATTTATTGTCGGAAACGACAAGCGATTATTTTAAATTGGTTCCTTATACTTGGATTGCAGGAAATATTAATTCTATTTATAAAGGAAAGAACGAGGTCGTGCTGACTGAGTCCAGGGCAAAACAATATTTCCCTCAACTGGAGGCAGCGCAAATACTAGGAAAGAATTTAAAATACGGTTCAGAAATATATAGCGTCAGTGGAATCGTTAAGGATTTAGAGTATCCCAGTAGTTTTACCTCCAAAGAATTTTTACAGTTTAGCGAGAATAAATATGAACAGGATAATTGGACAAGTTCGAATTCAAATTTTAAAATTTTTATTAAGCTTAAGAATCCAAGTGATAGCCATGAGTTTTTAAAATTAGCCGAAAAGAAGTTGGTGGACATGACCGAGGCTAATTTTAGTAAATATAATCTAAAGGCAGCCTTGAAACTTGCTCCATTGGATGAAGTTCATTTTGATTTAAACCTACAGGATGCAGTAGATAAAAAAGTTTTATATGGATTGATGGGAATTGCAAGCTTTTTGTTAATCTTAGCTTGTATAAATTATATTAACTTATCAACTGCTCAAGTTCCTTATCGTGCAAAGGAAATTGGTATTCGAAAGACACTAGGAGAACAAGCTCGTCACTCGAATTTGTCCTTTATAGTAGAGACCTTTTTTATATGTCTTTTTGCATTATTATTGTCTTGGCCGCTAGTGAAGATTTTTGAAAAGTCTTTTAATAAGTATTTTCCCAATGAGATGCATACTTTTCAAGACCTGGGATTGATGATTTCCTTCTTAATTGGTTTGATTATTTTATTAACCCTCCTGAGCAGTATTTATCCACTTTACTTAATTAATAGGGTTCAAATAGTAGATGTGCTAAAATTTAGGGGAATTAGTAAAATCTCTGGTGGGAACCTGTCGATCCGAAAGGCCCTTATCATCTTCCAGTTTATTATAGCGCAAGCATTTGTAGTTCTTACGATAATAATGGGTATTCAGATGCGGTTTATGATGATTGAAGATACTGGATTTAATAAGAATGCCATTATAAACCTCAAATTGCCCTATAAATCCAGTCAAGGAGGGGATAAAGACCCTTTTATTTTAAAGAATAATTTAAAAAAATATCAGCAGATTTCCAATGTGAGTTTAGGCCATTTGATCATGAATAATGACCATTGGGGGAATAATATTTTTCATCAATCGGATACTGGTGAAGTGATGGTGAATATGCCATTTAAATATATTGAGAATGATTATTTTGAGGTATATCAGCTTAATTTATTGGCAGGTAGAGCATTAGCGCTTGCAGACAGTAGCTCAGGCGTAGTGTTGAATGAAATTGCCATTCAGAATTTAGGGTTTAAGTCGCCAGCAGAAGCCGTTGGTCAAATCGTTAAAATTTCAGACAAACCTATACAGATTGTAGGGGTGGTGGGCAATTTTCATAATAAGAATTTTCATTCACCCATGGAACCTATCGCATTAAGTGCTTCGAATAAAAGAGGAATGTTACAGCAGCTTAATATTCGATTGAGTGATGATCCTAAGGAATGGACACAAGCTATTTCGCTTATTGAAAAAGAATGGAAAGAATATTATCCATATGCTCCTTTCTCTTATACATTTTACGATGATCATATCAAGAGTTTGTATGAATCCGATTACAAATTTACAAAGATCATTAATCTCTCTACGGTCATTACGATACTGATTAGTTGCTTAGGATTAATTGGTTTGGTAACTATTAGTACTGCGCAACGTACCAAAGAAATAGGTGTACGTAAAGTTTTAGGTAGTTCTATATCAGGTATAGTTTCGCTTTTGTCAAAAGATTATATCAAGTTAATTTTCATTTCTATTGTTATAGCTACACCAATTTCCTGGTGGGCAATTAATAAATGGTTGGCCGATTTCGTGTATAAAGTAGAAATTCAATGGTGGATGTTTGTCGTTCCCGCATTGCTTACTTTAATCATTGCATTTATCACGATGAGCTATCAATCCATCAAAGCTGCTAAAGCTAATCCAGTGGAGAGCTTGAGGGATGAATAGTTTAATTGTTAGGCAGTAGAAATAGAGTTATTGATTTAATATGATTCTAATAAAATTAGCTTTAAAAGGTATTATATCAGTGTATTTAAATTCATAATTGAACATTAAATTTTGAAAAATGTTGCTTAATTATTTTAAAGTAATTTATAGGAATTTTAAAAATAATAAAATTAATTCCGCAATTAATATCCTTAGTTTGGGAGTTAGTTTAACTATTGTAATATTAATTGCATCCTATGTTAGGTATGAGTTCGGATATGATAAATTTTACAGTAATTCAAACCAAGTTTATAAATTATTGACAAAAAATAGTAAAGGGCATGATGGAATCAGTGGTTTTTCACATACATCTTTAAAGACTATTTTACCTCAGGAATTTCCAGAAGTAGTTGTTGGAACTTTCTTTTTTGCTCAAAATGAGGCTATTAGTAATGGGTATGTAGAGTCAAAATATTCAAATTTAAATTTTGGAGTTTCGGATATTGATTCTAATTTTTTTGATGTATTTAATTTAAAATTTCTCTCTGGGTCTAAAAAATATTTAGTAGTTAAAGGTGATGTAGTTATTACAGAAAAAGCAGCAAAAGGACTATTTGGGAAAATGGATCCAATTGGTCAGCCTTTAAAAATAAAAGTAAATAAAGATAGTTCGCAAATTTTAATAGTAAAAGGAATCGTAGAAAATATTCCGAAACAAAATCATTTCCAATCAGATGTTTTTATACTAAATAAAACTGCATTGAATGTTAATATTAATTTGAAAAGTTATAGTAGGATTTCGCAATATGTGTTAATTAAAGAAGGTACAGACATTAAGAAACTTGAAGAAAAGATAAATAAATTCTTGCATTTAAATGGTTTTGAAAGTTCTAATGAAATTATTTTATTTCCTGTTCAAGATCTCCATCTAAAATCCATTCATTCGGATCGTTTTGAGGTTAAATATAAAGACATCAGAATTATATATAAGTATATTTTGGTAGGTTTTTTAATTTTGGGAATCTCTTCTGTCAATTTTATTAATCTTATTATCACAAAATCAATTTTCAGATTAAAGGAAATTGGGATAAGAAAATTTCTAGGTGCAAATTCAACACAAAATTTACTAATCTTTTTCTTTGAATCTTTGTTTTATTATATCCTATCAAGTTTACTAGCTCTTTATCTGTCGTATTTGTCTTGGAAAGATTTTAACCATTTAGTAGGAATTAATACGTCAATTAGTTATTTATATAGTATAGAAAATTTAATAGTAGTAACTACGTTTGTAATTTTCATGTCCATTCTTGTTACCGTTTATCCTGCCATAATTATTTATAGAAGTGATTACGCTGTGTTTTTTCGTAAGAAAATAACAAAAATTAAACTAGATATTTCACCTCAAAGAGTATTAATAGTTGTTCAAGTTTGTATTTCATTGTTTTTTATAATAAGCACAATTATAATTCATAGACAAATTCATTTTATTACTAAAAAAGATATTGGCTTTGAAAGAGAACATTTGGTTCTCGTGAAAAATGTAAAAAAGAATGTTGAAGTTTTTAAAAATAACCTACTGAAATCAACATCCGTTAAAAATGTTAGCTATTTTGGTAATACCGAAGTTGGAAATCCTTCAAATATAACAAGTGAAATGAAAGATCCAAGTGATTCAACTAGGTTGTTAACTTTTTCATTTTACGAAATTGGATTTGACCTTTTGCAGAATTTAAAAACGCAATTAGTTAAAGGGCGTTATTTTAGACAGTCTGATGCTAATTTGGCTGACTTAATATATTCAAATGTTAATAAAAAAGATAATAAATTAAATAAAAACCCAGTTTCACTTAATAATCTTCCAATAATTATTACTGAAACTACTGCGAAGAAATTAGAGATAAATTCAATTGATACCATCATTTCAATGCCTTTGCTTTTTGGAACTGTTGTTGGAATAATTAAGGATTTCCAATTAACTACCTTTAAAAATGAAGCCCCTTTAGCCATTTTTCGTGCAGATTCTGGAAATTCTGGAAATGCATTTATTAGAATTGATAATAATGATATAACAGAAAATATTTCCTTTATAAAAAACACATATCATCAATTGTATCCAAATGATGAATTTGATTTTCATTTTGTAGAGGATCAAATTCAGAAATTATATGAGGAAGAAATTAATCAAGCCAAACTTTTTCTCTTATTATCAATTTATTGCATTGGTTTATCAATGGCTGGTCTGTTAAACTTTATCTTGATAATATTAAAAAACAAATCAAAGGAAATAGCAATTCGTAAAATTCATGGTGCAAGTGTTTTTAATCTAATAGCCTTACTTTCAAATGAATTTTTACGACTAATTATAACATCAATTATAATTTCATTTCCTTTTATTTTTTGGATTATGAATGAATGGTTGAGTGAATTTGCGTATCGAATTAGATTAGAATTTTGGTATTTCTTAATTGGAGCAATCCCCATCTTTTTAATAATCTTTTTCGCCATATTTTTACGAGGAATGATTTCTGCTAAAGCTAATCCAGTGGAGAGCTTGAGGGATGAATAGTTTAACTGTTTGATAAGATCGTAAAGCGGAGGAAGTTAAAAAATAGAATTAGAAATAAGACATTAGACACATACGAATAAATTTATTATTGAAATTGATCAAGAACTTGAAGCAAAAGCTAACATTTTCTATGCATCGTCTCAAAATTTAGTAACATGATTCACAGCATTCTACAGTATAGTTTAAGGCATTTATTCAGGAACAAGTTGTATACCTTTTTAAATGTTTTAGGATTAAGTATAGGAATTAGTTCCTGTTGGGTGATATATAAGTATGTAACTTATGAGCTAAGTTACGAGGAAGGGATGGCTCATAAAGAGCATACATATCGATTGATTTCGAGAATGGGGGAGGAAGGAAATTATAGTTTTTCAGGAGGGATCTCTGCGCCTATTTACTTTTACATGAAAGAAGAACTTGCCGGTATAAAAACATTGGTTCCTGTTTTTAAAACCTATACCCAATCTGTATTCGTTCCGGAAGGAAGAGGTCAACATATCGGGAAAGAGTTGCTAGATTTTGAAAAGCAACAAATTTTCAGAACGGAAAAAAGCTATTTTGATTTATTGGATTATACTTGGTTGGCAGGAAATAAGCAGACTGCACTTCGTCATTCTAAAGAGGTAGTTCTTTCGGAAAATAGGGCTCGATATTATTTTCCAGATTTACAATTTGAAGAAATGATTGGAAAGACTGTGCTGTATGACGATAGTATTCAGGTGGCTATTTCAGGAATTGTAAAACCGTTGGATTATCCCTCCGAATTTAGAGGAGAGGAGTTTATGTTGTTAGAGAAATCGTCTATAGATTTAAGTTTGGCGAATTGGACCAATACCAATTCCTCCGATATGGTTTACTTCCAAACAAATAATGAAACGGAGGCTGCGCGAATATTAGATCAAGTGCAAAAGAAAGTTCGCTCCAATTGGGAACTGTTTAATCAAGAACGAAAAGTAACTTATAACTATAACCGCGAGATTGAAAAATTGCCAATTTTAGAGACACATTTTAGCACAGAAATCAACGATTTTGGAATCTCTAAAATTAGCAAAAAAGTTATTTACGCATTAATAGGTACAGGTGTATTTTTATTGATCTTGGCTTGTATAAACTATATAAACTTAACAACAGCCTTATTGCCTCAGCGAAATAAAGAAATTGGTATCCGTAAAACTCTTGGAAGCAAAGGGAAGCATTTAATTTTTCAGTTGCTCATGGAAACTGGTTGGGTAATTTTATTAGCTATAATTTTTTCTATTCCGTTAAGTTTTCTCGCAATACATTTTTTAAATGAATTTTTCCCAACGGAAAGCTTTTTTTTTAGGAACGAATGGAGATTGTTCTTGTTTATGTTTTTGTTATTCTTGCTAACCTTATTGATCGCTGGAATATTTCCATCCTGGATGGCAACAAAAGTAAATGCAGTGGATATTTTTAGGAATAAAAGTAAGATAGCGGTTGGGAATGTAAGACTGAATATTAGAAAACTGTTTATTATTTTCCAGTTTGTAGTTGCGCAAATATTTATTATTTCCGCAATAATCATAGGTCAGCAATTGACTTTTGCGATACAAAAGGATTTGGGATTTAAAAAGGAATCGGTCATAGTTAGTGATATTCCAATTAAATTATGGGATTCAGAAAATTACGACAGTAAAAGACAAACCTTATTAACGGAATTAAGAAAAATCCCTGGAATTGAACACGTGAGTTTAGGACAAAAACCAATGACGGATAGGCATAGTTCTTCGATTTATACTGTACAAGCAGCAGGAGATAAAGAGAGCGAGGGACGTCGCATTTTTCTTAAATCGGTAGATACGGCTTATTTAAACGTTTACGGTATTCAACTGATTGCGGGAGCAAATCTACTTCCTTCAGATACCATTAGTTCTTTTTTAATCAATGAATCTGCGGTTAAAATGTTTCAATTTTCTTCAGCGGAAGATGCTATAGGAAAGCTTATAGGCCAAGGAAATCAGCGTTATCCAATTGTTGGGGTTGTTAAAGATTTTCATATTAGCAACTTTTATTCGGCAATTGAACCTACTGCTTTAAGAACTCATTTAGGAAATGCAGGTACGATAAATATACGGTTAGCTTCTGGATCTTTTCAAGCTGTGGATGAGGTAATGGGTATTGTAAAAAATAAATGGAGCCAATTTTTTCCTGTAGAAGATTTTACGTATGAGTTTATGGATAAAAGTATTGCCTCATTGTATAAAAAAGAACATATGCTCTTGACGCTTACTAATCTTTGTACAGTAATAGCTGTAATCATTAGCTGTTTAGGTTTATTTGGATTAGCAACAATTTCCGCATATCAGCGGAGTAAAGAAATAGGTATTCGGAAAGTTCTTGGGGCATCCATTTCCAAGATATTTGGCCTGCTTTCAAAGGATTACCTTAACATGGTGTTCATCGCCCTGATCATTGCGTCTCCTATCGTTTGGTGGTTGGCCAATTCCTGGTTAGCTGATTTTGCTTATCGAATTGATATTAGTTGGGTTCCTTTCCTTATTGGCGGTACCGTTATTTTCTCTGCCAGTATACTAACTATTAGCTATCAAGCGATGAAAGCCGCTAGATCAAATCCTGTAGAGAGCTTGAGGGATGAGTAATCATAGGTATCGGATTAGAGACATAAGATATTAGAGCAGAGTGAACGAAATCAACACATAGAGGTAGAAAAAATTTTGGAGAAGCGGGACCATAAACTCCTTCTTTGAAGCAAATAATATCATTTAATAATCAAGTCGAATCAAAATATTGTTAAAAAATTAAGTATGTCAAACTACACACACATCTCAAATCTATAATTAAATGATTCTAAAGACGGCATTGCGGAAAATTAAAAACAATAAATTGATGACGTTTATCAATGTATTGAGTTTAGGTATAGGAATTAGCGCGACACTGGTGATTTTTTTATTAGTGGCATACGACTATAGTTTTGATAAACATGTGAAGGATCGAGATCGGGTTTTTCGAGTGGTGACGAATGGTGAATTTAAATTAGCGGGAACGCTAACACCATTAATGCGAGCTATGGATGAAGAGCTTTCCATGGTAGACCTGGTGGTCCCAATATTGATGCCTAATAATAATTCGCTAAAGGTACCCGTGAAGGGTGATGAGGGCTTTAATTTGTTTACAAAAAATAGAGGACTAATATTTACCAATAGTCAATATTTTGCTATTTATCCGCATACATGGATTGCTGGTGACGCAAAGATTTTGGACAAACCTAATATCATCGTATTAACGGACAAAGATCAAAAGCGGTTTTTTCCGAATAAAACTATGGCAGAGGTTTTAGGAGAAACGGTGGTTTTTGCGGATTCCATCAATTTAACGGTAGGTGCTGTAGTTGCAGAAATGCAGGAAAATTCAGAATTTAAATACAGTAGTTTTATATCAACGGCAACCATTCCAAATTACCCTAAACTAATAGAAGCATTTAGTTGGGAGGTTTGGAATAACTACAGTGATTCGAACCAAAGTCTAATTAAGATAGCTCAGGATGCTGAAGTGAGTGCTGTAGAAAAGGCTATAATGCAGCTGCTAGGCAAGTATAAAAAGGCGGATGATGGCTTTAAAGATAAATTCGAACTACAGCCAATAACAGATGTGCATTTTAATCCTGAATATAATTATAATGCGACTAAACCAGAAACATTAAGAAACTTAATTGTCCTTGCAATTTTTCTGCTCTGCTTAGGGCTGGTGAACTTTATTAATTTATCAACCGCGCAATCTATAGCGCGAGCAAAGGAGGTTGGTATTCGTAAAACCTTAGGCAGTTCTAAATGGAAATTGACTAGTCAGTTTTTGTTGGAAACCTTTTTAATTACCTTAACAGCAGCGGTATTATCGCTATTGTTAACGCCGATTTTCCTTAAAGCTTTTGATGGTTTTATACCCAAAGAACTAAGTTTGGGGAAAGTGTATTATGGCTGGATATTGTTGTTTGTCCTATTGCAAGTTGTGTTAGTAAGCCTATTAGCAGGATTCTATCCGGCATGGATCATGACTGGCTATGCACCAGTGCTGGCATTAAAAAATCAATTGAGCAAGAATTCAAATTTAAGTCGTAGTTCTTGGGTTAGAAAAGCCTTGACCATTTTTCAATTTCTGTTAGCGCAAGTGTTTTTAATTTGTGTATTTATTGTGGTAAAACAAATCGACTATGTATCGCAGAAAGATATGGGTTTTAATAAGGAGGCTGTGGTTAATTTCTTTGTTCCTGGGGCCTATCAAAATGGAGAAAAGGCGAAGTTATTAGAACATAAATTAGCATCAATACCAGAAATTGAAAAGCTAAGTCTTGGAAACCAATCGCCTGCATTTTTAGGTCAAATGACTACCAGTATAAGCGTGGATCATCGAGAAGATTTGGAAAAGCTTAACCTCGATGCGCGCAATGGGGATGAACATTTTATCGAAGTATACCATATTCCTTTAGTGGCTGGAAGAAACATTCGTATGATAGACTCCAAATCGGAGGTATTAATAAATGAAAAAGCATTGGGATTGCTGAATTTAAAAAAACCTGATGATGCCTTAGGATTATCCTTTAATAATGGAGAGATGCTCGTCGTTGGGGTAATGAAAGATTTTGATATTAGTTCTGCAAAAAATCCGATAAGACCTTTGGTTTATTACGGGACTAATCGAGGTTATGTTTTTCATGTAAAACTTGATGTGAATCGTCCTGAAACTTGGAAATCTGCTTTAGGTAAAATGGAAAAGGAGTTTAAGGCTATTTTTCCGAACGATGAATTTGATTTTAAATTTTTAGATGAAAATCTTGCTCAATTTTACACTAAAGAAAAACAATTGTCCAAGTTATTAACTTGGGCAGTTTGCTTGTCGGTTTTAATAGCAGGATTGGGCTTGTTTGGTTTAGCTATTTTCACCGCAAATCAACGAACAAAAGAAATAGGTATACGTAAAGTGCTTGGGGCTTCGGTTAAGGAAATTATTTTCTTGTTATTACGCAACCAATTGGTTTTGGTTGGAATTGCTTGTGTTATTGCATTTCCGATTGCCTGGTATTTAGGAAATAATTGGTTGAATGATTTTACCTACAAAACGGAGATATCCTGGTGGATGTTTCCACTATCGATGCTGTTGCTGATGCTGATTGCTTCCTTGGTATTGCTGTCGAAATCATATTTTGCAGCCAAGTCTAATCCTGTGGATAGTATTAGAAATGAATAAGAAGCCTTGAGATAAAAACCATCTGACTTGAGCCATGAGATGCGAGTGTTCATAGTTGATCGTTGATTTTTTGCAGGAAAGAATAGAGTAGAAAGGAGGTTTAGCACTGCCCTTTATCATCTTCTCCGTGACTCAAGATTTAAAGCTAAGCCTAGATAAATGCCTTCAGGTTTATTTTGATGTTCACAAGCGTACAAAAACTGTTCAAAAACGAACATGTAAATGGTTGAATAGTTTTTGTAAATTAATGATATATAGCCTGTTGCAGTTTTGGCAAAGGCCTTGTAAATATGGGTATGGACAATTAGTTTATTTGGGAAAATAATATAGAAAGCAATGATTAAGGCGGCTTTACGTAGTTTAAAAAAGACAAAAATGCTGAGTTCCATACATGTACTGGGACTTGGAATTGCTTTGGGAGCATCAATCGTGCTCTATTTAACAGCAATGTTTGAATTGTCTTTTGATAAATTTCATGATGATATCAATAGAATTGGGGTTTTATATAAAAAATCTGAGCCTACCAATGGGATTAAATACAATATCTCTATGGAAGTTCCATTGGCACCTCAATTAAAGTCTGAGATTCCAACTATTGAGTATGCTTCTAGGTATGCGAATGGAAACATTATGCTTCGTCATGGAGATAAGGAGATCACATCATCCATTAAATATGTGGATAAGGATTTCTTGGCGATGTTTAGTTTTCCCGTTCTATCAGGACGTAAGGGTGGCCTTGAATCAACGGATGAAATAGTGCTCAGCAAGAAAATTGCTATGAATCTTTTTGGAAGTACCGATATCATCGGTCAGTCTGTAGAATATAACCAAGACGGGCAATGGACTAGTAAAACGATTACTGCTGTATTGGAAGATCTGCCGGCGAATTCCAGTTTGCGATTTAACAGTTTGATAAGCTTTGAGGCTCAGCCAGATTATTTTAAAAATAAAGATAATTGGGAGCATCAGAATCATGAAGTATTTGTGAAATTAAAAACTCCAAAAATAGAACCTTCAATTTTCGCTAAGGAACTGGTAAATTTTTCAAATCAACATTTTAAAGAATCAAACGAGCGATTAAAAAGAGATGGGGCTAGACCCGATGGAAATGGCTTATATATTTCGTTGAATATACTTCCTTTAGCTGATTATCATTTCAGCAAATTTGGAGTTGCCTCTGGACCATCGGCTAGTTATCCTTGGATATTATTAATCTTAGCAGGATTAATCCTATTTATTGCATGTTCGAATTTTATTAATTTGACCTTAGCACATTCTATAACTCGTAATCGTGAAATTGCTACTCGAAAAACATTAGGGGGTTCAAATTGGCAAATTATTAAACAACTTTGGACAGAGTCCTTTATGATCTGTTGCTTTGGTTTGGTATTAGGCATGTCTTTGTCATCCTTACTTTTACCTTCGTATAATGCCAATATGGATTATCAGTTGAAGATTATTGATCTATTCCAGATTAATAATTTACTATTCTTTATTATAGGTTTTATCATGATCACCTTAATCGCTGGTGGCTTGCCTGCTTGGAAAATTGCCAATACGACAATTATTCAATCGCTAAAAGGTTCCGCAAAAATAAAGGCATCTAAAATAAGAAGTTCATTAACGGTAGTTCAATTCATTATTGCCATTACTTTGATGATCGCAACCATAGTCATTAGTACGCAATTGACTTACATGAGTAATCGTCCATTAGGATTTAATAAACATCAGGTGATCAGTATCCCAATTGGAAGAGGATTAGATAAAGAAGATGCTTTGAGTCGGATGCGGATTGCCTTAGAAAAAGAACCATGGGTTGGCTCAGTTAGCGGATCTGATGTTAATATAGGTAGAGGGCGCGATGGCGGACAATCGCGTAGTGTCTTTGGTTTCGAACACGATAACAGGGAGATGTTTACGAATTTCATGCGTGTAGATTTTGATTATTTACAGACTTTAGGGATTAAGTTGCTTGCAGGTCGGGATTTTGATCGGCAAATGAAAACAGATACATCCTCCATCATTATCAATAAACAGATGGCAGCACAGTTTGGCGGAGTCGAAGAGGTCGTAGGGAAAAAAATTGGACTTAACGGTACTTCTACCGTTATCGGCGTTATAGATGATTTTAATTTTCAGGATTTAAAGAATAGTGTTGAACCCTTAACGCTTTCGATCAATCCGAAAATATTTGCTGTGGAATATATTTTTGTTCAAGTGCAATCAGCTCATTTGGGTGAAACGTTGAAAGAGGTAAATAGACTTTGGAAAACAGTGAATCCTGCAGCAAGTATTGAACCTTCATATTTGGATGAGAATACTCAGAATTTATATCAAAGTGAGAAACGATTCTCGAATATTGTAATCACAGGAACCAGTATTGCCATAATTATTTCAAGTTTAGGTTTGTTCGCATTAGCATTGATGACCATCAACCAACGCATCAAAGAAATAGGGATTCGGAAAGTACTAGGATCTTCGATAACGAATATTATTTTGTTGCTTTCTAAGGATTTTCTATTGCTCATTCTCCTTGCTTTTTTGATTGCATCTCCGATAGCATGGTACGTGATGAACCTGTGGTTAAAGGATTATGCCTACCGAATTCATATGTCCATTTGGATGTTTATTTTGGCAGGTAGTATCTGTTTTGCTATTGCATGGTTAACTATCGCATGGCAAACCATGAAAGCTGCAAAGACCAATCCAGTAAACAGTTTGAGAGATGAATAATTTTATTAGAACGAAGAGTTTAGGCAGAATAGAAAAAAATTTGAACAAAAAAATTAAATTTCACAGCACCTAATCCTTTTAAGTTACGGTATACCTATGTTATTATAAACACCTTAAAGAACAAAGTATCCAATCTTATTCTAAATTTTAAAATCCATAAAATGGTACAAATTACATTAAGAAACATTCGGAAAAACAAAGGGTTTTCGTTGATAAATATAGCAGGATTAACGATGGGGATATCCTGTTTTTTATTGTTAGCAGCCTATATCTATCATGAATTGAGTTATGATAAATATTTATCAAATTATCCTCGGGTAGCTTATGTAAGTATGGGGTATAAATCAGGACAGGATGCTGAATTTATTCATATGGGTGTTACCCCAACGGCGCTTGCACCAACGTTTAAAAAGGAGTTTCCTGAAGTAGAACAGGCTGTACGGATGTATGCATATAATGGGGCTGCTTTGGTAGAAAAGGGTACCGAACAACTGAAGGAGAGTAAACTGAAGTTTGTGGACGAGGAATTTTTAAATGTATTGAATTTTAATGTTTTGGCGGGAAATGCGAAAAACCCATTGAGTGAACCAAACGCGATTGTTTTAACGGAAAATCTAGCTAAGAAATATTTTGCTGATCAAGAAGCCGTAGGTAAAATGCTGATGATTGATAAAAATCCTTGGTTGGTGACGGCGGTCATTGGCAACGTACCAAGTTATTCGGAGTTAAAATTTGATGCCTTAATGTCCAATAAAGGGTTGTCCCGATATAAGGATCCGAATTGGGGAAGTGCAAATGATGTGACTTTTCTGTTATTAAAAAATCCGAATTCATTTCATGCTTTGCAAGGGAAAATAGATGAATTTATTAATAATCAATTTAAAGAAGCAATAGCGCAGGGTTTTAGTTTTAAAATCGATTTGGAACCGATAAGCGAAGTGCATTTGTTTTCAAAAACTGCGGGTACTGGCAATATAACTTACCTGTATATTTTTACTTTCTTGGGAATTAGCTTATTGCTCATATCCTGTGTAAATTTCACAAACTTGAGTTTAGCGCATGCTACGGAACGAATAAAGGAAATCGGAGTGAAGAAAGTATTGGGAGCCAATCAATTGAGGATATTTAAACAGTTTCTTACAGAGGGGACTTTCATGGTGTTTATCTCCTTGTGCCTAGGGATATTTTCGGCTTGGTTGCTTCTACCAATCTTTGCTAATTACTTGGGTATCATCATCAGCTTCGATGTATGGAATAAGCCCATTTTCTACGGAATTATTATCGGGTTTTTTATTGCTTTGACTTTGCTAGCTAATGGTTGGCCAGCTTGGTTGATTTCCAAATTTAACCCCGTTGATATTTTAAAAGGAGAATGGAAATCTAAAAAAAGCAAGTTTTCAATAGCAAAAATATTAATTACCTTCCAATATGCTGTTTCCATATTTCTAGTAATATGTACATTGTTGGCATATCGGCAAATGCATTTTATTCAAACAATGAATACAGGGTTAAATCGATCGCAAGTATTGGTATTGGATGGTGATATATGGAGTAATTCAGAGCGTGAGACTTTAAAACATAAATTGCTTGCAAGTTCGTCTATTAAGGCAGTTTCAGCCTCTTATGATTCACCAGTAAATGTGCAAGGTGGTTATTCCATTAATTTTGCGGAAGGTAAGTCTAACGACTTTAGCTTGAATATCACTGCAATTCCTATAGAGAAGGATTTTTTGACGGTATTTGAGATTCCTATAATTGCAGGGACTAACTTAAATGATGTCGATATTAAAAAGGCCCAAGACACTTCAGCGAACCGAAGTGTCGGATTTATATTGAATAAATTGGCCGCATCTAATTTGGGTTGGAATCCTGAAGAAGCTATTGGCAAACAGATTCAGATGAATGGCAGAAAAGGACCTATAAAGGCGGTGGTTGAAAACTTTAATTTTGCATCTCTACATACCGAGGTACAACCCATAGTACTATTTCCTGAATATCATTACTTCGGTAATATTTTCATTAAAATAAAAGAAGGAACCTCGACCACGAAAGCATTGGAAGATATATCCCGAATTTTTAAAGAAATAAAGCCAAATAGTCCCTTCGAAAGTCACTTTCTGAATGATGATTACGCCGCTATGTATAAAAAAGAACAGCAATCCAGTAAAATTATGCAACTCTTTGCTGTGGTAACGGTCATCATAGCTTGTATAGGATTGTTTGCTTTATCTGCATACTCTGCTAAACAACGAATTAAAGAAATTGGAATTCGCAAAGTACTGGGGGCTTCTGTGTATAACATGGTTGCCATGTTATCTAAAGATTATCTGCAATTGGTAGTGATTGCATTTCTAATAGCTTTACCATTAGGTTATTGGGCTATGCGTGCATGGCTGACTAATTTTGCTTATCGGAGTAGCATGGACTGGTGGATATTTTTACTTGCAGGAGGCATAACCATGTTTATTTCCTTAATAACTATCAGCTCTCAAACGATCAAAGCAGCCAAATCGAATCCTATTAATAGTTTAAAAGACGAGTGATTTTTTAATTGATTACAGCGCAGAGCTTTTAAGACAGTCGATTTTATGAACTAGGCTAGGCGATTGTTCTGCTTGTTTATTTAATACTTCAACGCCAGGAGCTTCTCTGCCCTATCTCCTCCCATGTTGTCCAATAACGAACAGTTGGTTGTTCGGGTTCGTACATTGGAAAATTTCATTAATATGTAATATACTGATATTCATTAGGTTGTTTGTTTGGCATGAGTCGTGGTTAATAAATGAAAAGAAGATAAATGAAAAAAATAGTCCTCGCTATAACCGTATTTGTTTGTTGTTTAGTTTATTCGGTAAATGGACAGGATTCCCTCCTGTCCTTAACCGATTGCATTGGTCTGGCTATCAAGAATAATACTGGATTATTGCGTAATGAATTGGCCTTATCAAGAGCTGATATTCGCTATAAACAGGCATTGAATGAACGCTTACCAAGTTTAGGAGGCAACTTGTCTCATGGCTTAAGTCAAGGTCGTAGTATAAACCCCACTACCAATCAATATGTAGATGAGAATAATAGCTATGGGAATCAATCCTTGGTTTTAAATGCACCCATATTTAATGGTTTTTCCATTTTACATCAAATCCGCAAACAATCGAATGCAAGGGAAGCTGGAAAGTTAGAATATGAGAGCGCAGTAAATAATTTAAAATTGGATGTTATAGAAGCGTTTGTGAAAGTATTAACTGCTGTGGATATGTTGAAGCAAATGGAGAGTCAGTTGTTAGTAACGAAGGAACAAGTGCAAAGGCATGAGGTATTAAATAGGGAAGGAGCTATTTCCCCTGGAGATTATTATGATTTAAAAGGTCAATATAGTGCTGAATTAAACAGTTTAGTAATGACAGAGCAATCATTAAAAGATGCTCGAATTCAACTAGCAGGATTACTGAATATTGCGGAATCTAATTTACCTGGGTTATCGCCTATCGCTATTTCAACAGATATACCCATATTTACAGCAGATGCCTTATATGCGCAATCATTGAAAATAATGCCCAGTATGAAGGCCTTAGATTGGCGGATAAAAGAATTGGAGCAAGGAATAAAAGTAGCAAAAGCAGCCTATTTTCCGTCTTTAAGTTTTGGAGCAGGGCTTTATTCTAACTACAGCAAAGTAGGTGGAGATTATTTCAATCAAATGAAGAATAACTTAAGTAAAAGTATTTCTGTTGGTTTGAATATCCCTATTTTTAATAAGTTCAATACAAGAAATCAGGTCAAGTTGGCAAAATTGGATTTATCTGAAATGCAGTTGACCAAACAATTTGAAGAAAATGAATTAAGGAAAGTGACTGCGAGGTCCGTGTTTGATTTAAAAATAGCGCAGGAAAATATTAAAAATTTAAAAGAACAAGAGGGGAATTATCAAGAAGCCTTTCGGATTGCGACGGTTCATTTTGAAGCGGGAAATAGCAATTCGGTACTCTACTTAACAGCTAAGAATAAGTTGGATCAGGTTAAAAGTCAGTTAGTTATTAAACGATATGAATGGGTTATGCAAAAATATATCAATGATTATTACTCCGGTTCATTGGATTTATAATTAACTTAGCAGAAGATGAAAAAGGCGAGAATTTTAGTTGTAGATGACGATCAAGATTTATTAACAGCCACTCGATTATTGCTAAAACCTAAAGTTAAGGAGCTTTTGGTGGAGCACAATCCGGAGCGTTTATTACATATACTAGAAAAGAACCCGGTAGATATCGTGCTTTTGGATATGAATTTCAAAAGTGCCATCAATACTGGAAATGAAGGTTTGTATTGGCTTGGAAAAATAAAATCACTTTTTCCAAACATACAAGTTGTCATGATCACAGCCTATGGTGCAGTAGATTTGGCGGTTAAATCTTTAAAACAAGGAGCTTCAGATTTTATTGTTAAGCCTTGGCAAAATGATCAATTGCTTCAAACATTGGAAGGTATTTTTGATGAGGTAAGCTTAGAAAAAAAGAATAAATCAGCGTTGCCAATTCGCGAACAGCATGGAATTATTGGAAAATCTGCTATTATGGAAGATTTACAATATAAATTGGATAAGGTAGCGCCTACAGAAGCCAACATCCTAATTTTAGGGGAGAATGGAACAGGAAAGGACCTTATAGCTTCGGCAATTCACCAGCGATCGTTGCGAAATACACAATCTTTTGTGAAAGTGGATGTTGGATCATTGACGGAAACCTTATTTGAGAGTGAACTTTTTGGGTACAAAAAAGGTGCGTTTACCGATGCTCGGGAAGATCGAAAAGGCCGATTTGAACATGCCCATCATGGTACGCTATTTATGGATGAAATTGGAAATATCAGCTTACAACAGCAAGCGAAATTGCTGAGTGTATTGCAAAACAGGGCGGTAGTTCCCTTGGGTTCCAGCCAAGCCATTTCAATTGATATTCGGCTGTTAAGTGCCACCAATGTTCCTATGAAAAACTTAGCGGATGAGCAGCGATTTAGGAAGGATTTAATCTATCGAATCAATACCTTAGAAATTCAAGTGCCACCTTTACGGGAGCGTGTGGAAGATATTTCCTTATTGGCAAATCATTTTTTAGCGTTTTATAACACGAAGTATCATAAAAATATTCAAGGCTTAGAAAGGGATGCCATAGTCAAATTAAGTCAATACCACTATCCTGGAAATGTAAGGGAACTACAGTATAGCATTGAGCGGGCAGTAATCATGACGGATCAATCAAGTATTTGTGCTTCGGATATTTTGTTTTCGCCAATTGAACAACAAGAATTAAATCTACCAGAAGCAGATTTTCCGACGCATAACTTAGAGGAAATGGAGCGAAAGGCTATTAAATCAGCTATCGAACGATTTAATGGAAATATCAGTAAAGCAGCGAAAGAATTAGGTTTGACCAGAGCAGCGCTTTATCGAAGACTAGAAAAATATAACCTTTAGTGATGGTTCGATTAGCCATATCCGACTTCTTCAAAACCCTACTAATAATTGCTTCTTCAGTAGGGGTAGCGTATTTAGTTTTTCTTGAATATTACGCATATGCCTTTTTTGGTTTTTTGATCTTGGTGCTTTTTACCTATAAGCTGTTTTCCAAACATCGATTTCTATTTGTCCAGTTACAGGAATTTGCCGAATCGGTCAAGTACCGAGATTTCACGCGTAGATTTTTGGTTAAAAATGAACGTACAGTGGAAGGGCAATTGTTTAAATCCTTTAATCAAATTAATGAGGTTTATAAGCACATCAGCATCGATCAAGCCCTACAGCATCAATACCTAAATAAGGTAATCAATATGTTGGATACTGCGATCATTTTTTATCATGCGGAAACTGGCAAAGTTATATGGCTCAATGATTCTTTTAAGGATTTGTTCCAAGTACCTCATCTGGGTAATATTTCTGGAATGGCAAAAAGAAATATAGATCTATTTGAAAAAACTATTCAGCTTCGGGTGGGAAAACATCAAATTGAAACTGTACATTCTAGTAAGGGTAAAATTAAGTTGCTATTACAGAGTTCTGGATTTGAAACGCAGGAAGGATCTTTTCGAATTGTAGTCTATCAAAACATTAATGAAGCAATTGATGAAACAGAAACGAAAGCTTGGCAAAAGCTGTTGCGGGTATTGACACATGAAATTATGAATTCAATTGGTCCCATTAGTTCATTAGCGGAGACATTACATAGCCGACTCGAGCATTGGACGGAAAAGGAAGACCTCGATGATTTGAAACTTGGTGTTTTTACGATAAAGCGAAGGAGTGAAGGCTTATTGCAATTTGCAAAAAGTTACCGAATGATTAATAAAGTTGATCAACCTAAATTCGGTGATGTTTTAGTGGTTCAATTATTTGAAAATACGTATCAACTTCTTGAACCCACCTTATTACAGAAGCAAATAGATGTGGATATCATCATTAAGAATACCCGATTGGTGATTCAAGCTGATATCAATTTAATGGAACAGGTGATGATTAATTTATTGTTGAATGCGATTGAGGCGGTCAAGGATCAACCGAATCCATACATTAGTTTAACCGCAATAGAACATAAGGACTTTGTCCAGATAAAAATTCAAGATAACGGCGTTGGAATGTCTGCAGAAATTCAAGATCAAATATTTACCCCATTTTTTACAACTAAAAAAACGGGAACTGGTGTTGGACTTTCGTTAAGTAAACAGATTATGTTGATGCATAATGGTAATTTATCTGCAGACAGTATAGAAGGAGAGGGCAGTACTTTTACCTTACAATTCTAATGGATTTCGTAATTTTGTGCGTACATGATTGACTTGTTTTCCTATCTACGCCATTTTTTTATATCGAATAGTCGTCATGGCACGCATTCTCCGTTTGTTTATGCCATAGCCGATCAGGTGATATACAATAAGCATTTTAAATCTGCAAATGCGATAACATACCCTAATGGTGTTAAGCTTCTGCCACAATTGCACAATATTTTAAGTTATCTGAATGTGCGTACCGTAAGTATTTCGCTTAGTGACTTAACAGCAGATGCTTTTTGGTTAGATCATGTAAAATGGGATCATATAGAAGATTTACTAAACATAATTGATTCTGGTAAAATCGTTGTTATCCAGAAACCGTATAGTAAAAAACAATCTCCAATTTGGAACACATTAATCTCTGATAATCGGGTGACGGTTTCTATTAATTTATTCCACTTTGGATTGTTGTTACATAGGGATGCGCAACATAAGGAAGATTTTTGGCTTAGACAGCAATTATGGTAGCTCGTATGGCCTATGGACTTCCAATTTTGACTTTAATTTAGGCTCCTTGCTTTAGGGTTTTATTCGAATGTTTAGCTAATTGTTGAATGACTTATCCCTAACATCCTCCCATTCAGTGATGATCAGAAAATTAGGGTTTCATAAGCAAGTTAGGAAGTCAGGTATATTATTACGATTTACCTATTTGATGCCTCTGTCCCTTTAAAAAGCTTCACTGATACTCAAATAAAACCCAGATTGTCTTTTTTCACCAGGTCTTTGTTCTCCATAGGCATAATCAAATCGGATGCTGCTGTTGTGCTCTAAGCTAAAGAAATAGCGAAGGCCTGCGCCATAAGAAGGTAAAAATCGGAAATCATGTTTTTTAGAAAATGTAGATCCTGCACCTGCGAAACCAGAGATCCCTAATCTTGGATGAAATCTATACCTTAGCTCGGCTTGGCTAGCTAGGAAGTTTTTATCTTTGTAACGACCTAAGTAATAGCCTCTCATGATCATATCTCCACCCAAATCACGCATGACATAAAACGGGGTGTTTTCTCCATAAGTACCTCTGTAAATACCTTGCGCTGCAATGCTTAGTTTGGGATGAAGGGGGTAAAACCATCGTAGGTCTATTTCCGTTTGGGTTCCGATATAGTTTTCTTTTCCAAACAAATTGGGAGCGAAGCTCACTTTGGCTCTAGCATAAACGCCGGAAGTTGTAAAAGTTGTAAAGTTTCTCGTGTCATATAGTGTGGATATTCCAAGGGCGAGGTATTGCCCTCCTTTTTTGCCCATTGATTCATCATGTTCAAAAATACCACCTGCATGAATATCTTTGAAGGTGAAATTTTCATAATTCAAATTGACACCGGCGTAGAATTTAGGTAGAATTTTTTTCTCTGCTTCTACTTTTACTCGATATAGTTTTTGATCTAAATAATCTTCTTGATCTTTCCAGGTGTCATTTCCAATTCCATAATAGTTAAAGGGCCAATCTCGAAATCTTATTTCAGTAAGTATATGGTAATCGTTATTTTTTGTCCATATATCCGAATTCAGTTTAATGTTTTTTTGACTTTTACTCGTTAGGGTTCCAATTAACGTGATATTGGAAGTTCTACTATCTAGGTTATTTTTGTCCATATAGAAATTGTAAGTACCTGCAATTCCATATTCAAAGCTAGTTTCCTGCGCATACCCTAATGCCGGGAGAACGACAAAGCTTCCAGATCTGGAAGAATCTTTTTGAGAAGAAACAAAAGTTTTAATCAATTTTTTGATGAGATTTTGATTCTCTTGTGCCATAGTCAATGAAGGAGAAAGGCAAAAAAGACCTAAGGATAGTGGAAATAAAATAAAAAATCGGGAGCTAAAAATATTCATCATGCCCAAATATAAAGGTAAAAAAGGAATGCGAAATGAAAATTATTTACTTGCATATCAAGGATATGATTTTCAGCGTCAAAAAAAATGGCTAAATATTTTTGTAATGTGGTTGGAGTAGCTATCTTTGCATCATCAAAACGGAAAATATGCGTTTAAAGTTTTGAAAGTTCTTTAAGTAAAAAAAATAAAAATAAAACTTGCGAATATCAGATAAATATTAGATTTTTGCACTCGCTATCCAAAGGTAGCCGTTCTTTAAAAGAAAGTTTTATTAAATTAAATATCCGCCTCCTTAGCTCAGCTGGTAGAGCAACTGACTTGTAATCAGTAGGTCATTGGTTCGATTCCGATAGGAGGCTCAAATGCAACATTAGTTGCAGGTCTGGAGGGGTTCCAGAGCGGTCAAATGGGACGGACTGTAAATCCGTTGCTTCGGCTTCGAAGGTTCGAATCCTTCTCCCTCCACCAAAACCAAGTTTACATCCCGTTGGGTAACTAACACTCTGGGATGTAAACTTAAAAGCGGAAGTAGCTCAGTTGGTAGAGCGATAGCCTTCCAAGCTATAGGTCGCGAGTTCGAACCTCGTCTTCCGCTCAATTTATAAAACACATCTAAGTCTCTTTCTTCATTAGCAAACAAAAATTGAAAATAAAGGTAGAGGCTTATAGCTGTAAATAACTTTTTGTAAGCCGAAGTAGCTCAGGGGTAGAGCACTTCCTTGGTAAGGAAGAGGTCGTGGGTTCAAATCCCATCTTTGGCTCAGATACATAAGTTTTTATTTAACTTTGTAAAAATTAATTTAAGGAAATATTTTATAATTACTAATTCGCATAAACATGGCAAAAGAGAAATTTGACCGTAGTAAACCGCACTTAAACATTGGTACTATCGGTCACGTTGACCACGGTAAAACAACTACTACAGCTGCTATCACTAAAGTATTAGCTGATAAAGGTTTTTCAGAAGCTCGTTCATTTGATTCAATTGACTCTGCTCCTGAAGAAAAAGAGCGTGGTATCACAATTAATACTGCACACGTAGAATACCAAACAGCTAACCGTCACTATGCACACGTTGACTGTCCAGGTCACGCCGATTACGTGAAAAACATGGTAACAGGTGCTGCGCAAATGGATGGAGCTATCATCGTAGTTGCTGCTACAGATGGTCCTATGCCTCAAACTCGCGAGCACATCCTATTAGCTCGTCAGGTAGGTGTTCCTGCGTTAGTAGTATTCTTGAACAAAGTTGACTTAGTTGATGACTCTGAGTTATTAGACTTAGTTGAAATGGAAGTTCGTGAATTATTATCATTCTATGAATTCCCTGGTGATGACGTTCCAGTAATCAAAGGATCTGCATTAGGTGCTTTGAATGGAGAAGATCAATGGGTTGATTCAATCATGGAATTAATGGACGCAGTAGATAACTACATTCCAATTCCTCCACGTTTGACTGAACTTCCTTTCTTGATGCCAGTTGAGGACGTATTCTCGATCACAGGTCGTGGTACTGTTGCAACAGGTCGTATTGAAAGAGGTGTAATCAACTCTGGAGATCCAGTAGAGATCTTAGGTATGGGTGCTGAGAACTTAAAATCAACTGTTACAGGAGTTGAGATGTTCCGTAAAATCTTAGATTACGGTGAAGCAGGTGATAACGTAGGTTTATTGTTACGTGGTATTGAGAAAACTGATATCCGTCGTGGTATGGTTATCTGTAAACCAGGTTCAGTAACTCCTCACACAGACTTCAAAGCTGAGGTTTACGTATTATCAAAAGCAGAAGGTGGACGTCACACTCCATTCTTTAACAAATATCGTCCTCAATTCTATTTCCGTACAACAGACGTAACAGGAGAAATCTCGTTAGAAGAAGGTACTGAAATGGTTATGCCAGGTGATAACGTAACTATCACAGTAAAATTAATTGCTGCGATCGCTATGGAAAAAGGTCTACGTTTCGCTATCCGTGAGGGTGGTCGTACAGTAGGTGCTGGTCAGGTAACTGAAATCGTAAAATAATCTAAAAGATTATCTGTATAAAAAATAAGCTAATTGGCATTTTGCTAATTAGCTTATTTTTTCTGAATTTTTTTGTTCTCCGATTACCATATGCTCAGATTTACTTTAGTTAATCTAGGTATTTAGAAAGGAAGAACTGATGAGAAGTTTTTCATGAATTTATTTCGACATACTTCGCTTTGATCGAGAGGAATTTTCGAATGAATAGGAGCTGTGCGTTTTTTAATTTAACTTTTTCTAAGCTAAGTAGCTAGGAACATGAAGGTTAAAATTTGAAATAAAAATCAGAAAAAAACTAATCAATTTTCAGCAATAAAAATGAAATAATATTTGTTGTAATCGGGTTTAAACTCTATATTTGCAACATCAAATTTAAAAGCTACACGGGCATAGTTCAAAGGTAGAATAGAGGTCTCCAAAACCTTCGATCTGGGTTCGAATCCTAGTGCCCGTGCTAAATAACTTAGAAAACTTATTAAATGGCAAAAGTACTTAATTTTTTTAAAGACTCTTATACAGAGATCACTGAGAAAGTGACTTGGCCAACTTGGGCACAATTACAAAGTCATGCAATTATTGTTTTAATCGCATCATTGATAATCGCCCTACTGGTTTTTGTGATGGATAAAGCTTCTAGCAATATTATGGAGCTATTATACAATACAGCTTCTTAATTTTCTAATCCAATAGATAATTATGGCAGATCAAAGTTTAAAATGGTACGTAGTACGTGCAGTTAGTGGTAAAGAGAAGAAGGTAAAGCAATATCTAGAGGCAGAAATCAATCGTCTAGGTATTCAGCATTTGGTTACTCAAGTATTGATTCCTATGGAGAAATACTATCAAATGCGTGATGGTAAGAAAGTAGCTAAAGAGCGTAACTATTACCCAGGGTATGTCTTGATTGAAGCCGCATTGGATGGAGAGATCGAGCATGCAATAAAAAATGTGAACAGTGTAATTGGATTTTTAGGGGATAAAGCAGGTAATGCAATTCCTTTACGCCCAGCTGAAGTGAACCGTATTTTAGGTAAAGTGGATGAGATGGCTGAGCAAGGAGAATCTATTAACGTTCCATACTATGTAGGTGAAACAGTTAAAGTTAGTGATGGTCCATTTAATGGATTCACGGGTGAGATTGAAGAAGTTCATGAGGATAAGAAGAAATTGACTGTAATGGTTAAGGTATTCGGACGTAAAACACCGCTTGAATTGAACTACATGCAAGTTGAAAAAGAATAAGTTTAAGCTTATTAAGTAACACTATAAAATATTAGAAAGAACGAGCCTAAAGCTCGTTTTTTTTATGCCTATATTTTTTGTCAAATCAGGTTTATCGCTTTGATTATGTAATTGGAGAATAATTGCTATATTTAGCTAGATAATAACTGATTGTTAGACAGTGAAATAGCCTACTATGAAATCTTCTTATGTAATGAATAAGGTAATTTTTATTTTTTTATTTTTATCGGGGTTCATTTCGTTGAGTTTTGCTCAGCCGTCTAAAAAGGTCATTGTTTCTTATGTTACCTCGTGGACTAAACCAATTCCTGATCCTAAGCTTATAACGCACATTAATTACGCATTTGGGCATGTGAGTGACTCTTTTAATGCGGTAAGAATTGATAATCCTGAACGACTAAAAGAGATTGTGAAACTTAGGAATTCGTATAAAAAATTAAAAATATTACTATCTATAGGCGGTTGGGGTTCTGGGCGTTTTAGCGAGATGGCGGCAAATCCAGATTTTCGAAGGTCCTTTGCCAAGGATTGCCAGCGAGTTGTGAAGGAATTTAAATTAGACGGAATTGATATTGATTGGGAATATCCAACAAGTTCTGCTGCAGGCATTTCTTCCAATCCGGAAGACACCAAGAATTTTTCCTTACTTATAAAGGAAATCAGGCAGCATATTGGGAAAAATAAATTGCTCACATTAGCTTCGATAGCGGATGCGAAATACATGGATTTTAAAACAATAACTCCATTTTTGGATTTTGTGAATGTGATGATGTACGATGTAGCAAAACCGCCGAAACATCATGCTAGCTTGTATCGTTCTGCATTGTCAGGTCCTGTTACCCTAGTGGAGTCCATAGAAGCGCATATTTTAGCAGGTATACCTAAGGAGAAACTGGTCATGGGTATTCCCTTCTATGGGAGAGGCGATAAATCAAATGTTCCTGATTTTATTCTTTTTAAGGACTATGCTGGATTAAATAAATACACGTTGCTTTGGGATGATATTGCGCAAGTTCCATATGCTGTAAATGATGAAGGGATAATGTTATGTACGTTTGAGAATGAAAAATCCTTAAGGTTGAAGGCGGATTATATTCGTTCCAATAATTTACTAGGAGCGATGTATTGGGAGTTTGTGGCTGATGATGCCGATTTAACCTTGAGTAAAGCGTTGTTTGAAGAATTGAATAAGTAATTGTAAAATAATAGAAACATTTTATTGGTTTTTTGGGTTCTTGATAATGAGCCTATCACGATCTCCAGTCTCATAATTTATTTTAATCTTTTAATCATATCACTATGTCTATTCCTAATTATTCCTATTGCCTTATATTTCTTGTTTTGTTATTTTCTTCGGCGGCAAATTGCCAAAAGAAAGCCAATGAAACTTCTTATTTTATAGACGTTACGGAAACTCATATTCCCATAGATCCAAAAACACATGCTTTGGATGTTGTGGCTACGGATGTGAACGGAGATGGTTTGGTTGATTTAGTATTGGCATTGGAAAAAGAGCCCAATCGTTTGTATATAAATGTTGGTAATGGAAAATTTACTTGGAAAAAGGATGTTTTTGAAAATGCTAAGAACGATACAGAACATGTTCGTATTGCAGATTTTGATAACGATGGATTTGTAGATGTAATTTTCGTTTCAGAGGATGATCAAAATCATGAATATTATTTAGGTAATGGAGATGGTACATTTAAAAACGTTTCAGACAGATTGCCGAAAAAGAGTGAAGGAAATGGATTGGACGTAGCCGATGTTAATGGGGATGGATATATGGATGTGGTGGTCGGAAATACAGGAGTTGGAGCTAGAAATTTTGTGTGGTTGAATGACCCGAAGAAATTAGGTTATTTTATAGAATCAAATCAATCATTACCCATGAATAATGATTTGACGCAGTCGGTGAAATTGGCAGATTTAAATGGAGATGGTTTTGTCGATATGGCTTTAGGCAATGAAGGCCCTCCAGCACGATTATATTTTAATGATGGTAAAGGTAATTTTGGAGAAAAAGATGGAGCATTTAATTCTCTGGAACCCATGCATACTCGGGAAGTATTAGCTTTTGATGCGAATGAGGATGGTTTATTGGATCTATTTTTTGCTAATCTAACTAGTAATGGTGGAAAGGTAGACCGAAATCCTAAGGGACGCTTGTTTCTAAATCAAGGTTCGGGTGTATATAAAGATGTGACCGAAAGCCATATCCCAGATTATGAATTTTCTACTTATGCAGCGAATGTGATTGATTATGATCGCGATGGCGATTTGGACCTCATATTAAGTGCTTTGAAAATCCCACCATTTGAAGCCATGCAAGTACAAGCCTTAAAAAATGATGGTAAAGGTAAATTTGAGTTTTCTACAGCAGATGTAATTCCGGATATTACAAAAGATAGGAGTTGGGGGATTGCTGTAGCGGATGTAAATGCTGATGGAATAGCAGATTTAATCATCGGCGCTTGGGGAGGGCAGGTAAGATTGCTTTTAGGAAAATAATGGGATGATTATTTATGATCCTATTTTTGATGAATAATATTTGCTGAATTCCTGAAGAAAAAGAATAAAAACATTTCATTTATAACAAATTATATATATCTTTGCACCTCGTTTGTATGCAAAACTCTGTTAAGTATACATCGAGAGAGTAAATGTTACGTTATTGCTTCCAACTTACTAACAAACATTTAACAAATTAAATCACAAAAAAAATGGCAAAAGAAGTCAGTGCGTTAGTAAAATTACAAGTGAAGGGCGGAGCTGCGAATCCATCTCCACCGGTAGGGCCTGCGTTAGGTGCTAAAGGTGTGAACATTATGGATTTCTGTAAGCAATTTAACGCTCGTACGCAAGACAAACCAGGTCAGGTATTACCTGTTGTAATCACTGTTTATGCCGACAAATCTTTTGATTTTATCATCAAAACTCCTCCAGTAGCTGTTCAATTAAAAGATGCAGCAAAGCTGAAAAGCGGATCTGGAGAGCCTAACCGTAAGAAAGTAGCTTCCATTTCATGGGATCAAGTGAAAACTATTGCGGAAGATAAAATGCCAGATTTGAATGCATTTACTGTTGAAGCAGCTATGAAGATGGTTGCTGGAACAGCACGTAGTATGGGAATCACTGTATCTGGTGATGCTCCTTGGAAAAATTAATTAACGAAATCAGTTTAAGAAAGTGGCTAGATTAACAAAAAATCAAAAAGCGGCACTATCCAAAATTGAAGCTGGTAAAGCGTATACTTTAAAAGAAGCTGCGGCTTTAGTTAAAGAAATTACCAATACCAAATTTGATGCTTCAGTGGATATCGACGTCCGTTTGGGCGTAGATCCTCGAAAAGCAAATCAAATGGTTCGTGGTATCGCAACATTACCTCACGGAACTGGTAAAACAGTTCGCGTTTTAGTATTGTGTACTCCAGACAAGGAGGAAGAAGCTAAAGCGGCAGGTGCGGACTACGTAGGTCTTGACGACTACATCAGTAAAATCGAAGGTGGTTGGACTGACGTTGACATTATCATTACCATGCCTAGTGTTATGGCGAAAGTAGGTAAATTGGGTCGTATTTTAGGTCCAAGAAACTTAATGCCAAACCCTAAAACAGGTACAGTAACTACCGATGTAGGTAAAGCTGTTACCGAAGTTAAGGCAGGTAAGATAGATTTCAAAGTTGATAAGACTGGTATTATCCACACTTCAGTTGGTAAAGTGTCTTTCGAAGCAGATAAGATTTATGATAACGCGTTAGAAGTCTTACAGACTATATCACGTTTGAAACCATCTGCAGCTAAAGGAACGTACTTTAAGAGTATTCACATTTCATCAACCATGAGTCCTAGTATTCATGTAGAAACTAAATCAGTAGCGGGAATTTAATCATGAGAAAAGAACTAAAACAGGACATCGTTCAAGCTTTAGCCGAACAGATTAAATCTTATGGTAATTTTTATATTGCCGATACTGCTAATTTATCTGTTGAAAAAGTGAATGGCATTCGTCGCAAATGTTTCGAGCAAGGTATCGAGATCCAAGTGGTAAAAAACACTTTGATTAAGAAAGCATTGCAAGAAGCAGGAGTTGATTCTGAAGAGATCTTTGGCGTATTAAAAGGAGCATCTACAATGATGTTTGCTGAAACCGGCAACGCTCCTGCAAAATTGATCAAGCAATTACGTAGAGAAGGTGACAAACCATTATTAAAAGCAGCTTATATTCAAGAAACTGCTTTTGTAGGGGACAACCAACTTGATGCATTAGTTACCCTTAAATCTAAGGATGAACTTGTTGCAGACATTATTGCATTACTTGAATCACCAGCGAAAAATGTTATTTCTGCTCTACAATCCGGTGGAAATACAATTTCAGGCCTAGTAAAAGCTTTAGAAGAAAGAGGTTAACGAATCCTCTAGAAAAAGAACATTCGTTACAAATTAATTAACAATTATTTATTAAGTACATTCAAAAAATCAAAATAAAATGGCAGATTTAAAACAACTTGCTGAACAGTTAGTTAACTTAACAGTAAAAGAAGTTAAAGAATTAGCTGATATCTTAAAAGACGAATATGGTATCGAGCCTGCTGCTGCTGCTGTAGCTATTGCTGCTGCACCTGCTGCTGACGGTGCTGCTGCTGCTGAAGAGAAAACTTCATTTGACGTGATCTTGAAAGAAGCTGGTGGTCAAAAATTAGCAGTAGTTAAATTAGTTAAAGATTTAGCTGGTTTAGGCTTAAAAGAAGCGAAAGACTTAGTAGACGGAGCACCTAAAGAATTAAAATCAGGTGTTTCTAAAGACGAAGCTGAAGCTTTGAAAAAACAATTAGAAGAAGCTGGAGCTGTTGTTGAGATTAAGTAATCTCGCATAAAGCACCCAAAATTTAGACTCTGATAGTTTATATCTATCAGAGTCTATTCCTGTTTATAATAAATGACATGGGTCATGCAACTGCTGAAGCATGATCGGAAGAACAAATCAGCAAATGTTAGCTCAGTTTTTTTAAACTAAATTCTTATTCCCTTGGCAAACAATAATATTCAAAAAGAAAGAGTAAATTTTGCGACAAGTAAGAAGGTAATCGATTATCCGGATTTCTTGGATGTGCAACTAGAGTCTTTCAAGGAGTTTTTTCAATTAGAGACTACTTCTGACAACCGCCATCAGGAAGGGCTTTATAAGGTTTTCGCCGAAAACTTCCCTATTTCTGATTCAAGAAACATCTTTGTGCTAGAGTTTTTGGATTATTTCATTGATCCACCACGTTATGACATCCAAGAATGTATAGAGCGTGGATTAACCTATAGCGTACCTTTGAAGGCTAAATTGAAGTTGTCTTGTAATGATGAAGAACATGAAGATTTCGAAACCATTGTACAAGATGTTTATTTAGGAACAATACCATACATGACACCAAAAGGTACATTTGTTATCAATGGTGCAGAGCGTGTGATTGTATCCCAATTGCATCGTTCGCCTGGGGTATTCTTTGGACAAAGTAGACATACTAATGGTACTAAACTATATTCTGCTAGGGTAATTCCTTTTAAGGGATCTTGGATTGAATTTGCAACAGACGTAAACAACGTGATGTATGCATATATCGATCGTAAGAAAAAATTCCCAGTTACCACTTTATTACGTGCGATTGGATTTGATTCAGATAAGGATATCCTTGAATTATTTGATCTTGCAGACGAAATTAAAGTTAGTAAAACTGGATTAAAGAAATACGTTGGTCGTCGTTTAGCGGCTAGGGTATTGAATAAATGGACAGAAGATTTCGTTGATGAAGATACTGGAGAAGTAGTATCTATCGATCGGAATGAAATCATCCTTGAACGTGAAACTATTTTAGAAGAGGATCACATTGATTTAATCATCGATGCTGGAGTGAAATCTATCATTCTAACAAAAGAAGATGAAGCGAACAATGCGGACTATTCAATTATATATAATACTTTACAGAAGGATACTTCAAATTCAGAAAAAGAAGCGGTAGAGCATATCTATCGTCAATTGCGTAACGCTGAACCACCTGATGAGGAAACTGCTCGTGGTATCATTGACCGTTTATTCTTCTCAGATAAGCGTTATGATTTGGGTGATGTGGGTAGATACCGCATTAACCGTAAATTGAAATTGGGTACTGATTCTGAAATTAAAGTACTTACTCGTGAAGATATCATTGCTATCGTTAAATATTTGATCAATTTGATCAATTCTAAAGCGGAAGTGGATGATATTGACCACTTATCGAATCGTCGTGTACGTACGGTAGGTGAACAATTATATGCTCAATTTGGTGTTGGACTTGCTCGTATGGCTCGTACTATCCGTGAGCGTATGAATATTCGCGATAACGAGGTGTTTACACCAACCGATTTAATTAATGCTCGTACATTGTCGTCTGTGATTAATTCCTTCTTTGGAACTAACCAGTTATCTCAATTTATGGATCAAACAAATCCATTAGCGGAGATCACACACAAACGTCGTTTATCAGCATTAGGTCCTGGTGGTCTATCTCGTGAGCGTGCAGGTTTCGAGGTTCGTGACGTTCACTATACGCACTACGGTCGTTTGTGTACTATTGAAACTCCTGAGGGACCAAACATTGGTTTGATTTCTTCTTTATCAGTTCATGCGAAAATTAACAATTTAGGATTTATTGAAACTCCTTACCGTAAAGTTGAAAACGGTAAAGTTGTGGTTGATCAACCTGTTGTTTATTTATCTGCAGAAGATGAAGACGATAAAACTATTGCACAAGCGAATGCTCAATATGATGATAAAGGAAATTTCCTAGATCCAAAAGTTAAAGCAAGATACGAGGGTGACTTCCCGATTATTGAGCCAGAGAAATTGGATTATATGGACGTTGCTCCAAATCAGATTACATCAATTGCAGCATCTTTGATTCCTTTCTTGGAGCATGATGATGCTAACCGTGCATTGATGGGATCGAACATGCAGCGTCAAGCAGTACCTTTATTGCGTCCACAAGCTCCTGTTGTAGGAACTGGATTAGAAGCTGGTGTAGCTCGTGATTCACGTACCTTAATCAATGCAGAGGGTGATGGAACAGTAGAGTATGTAGATGCACAAGAAATTCATATCCGTTACATTAGAAATGAAAACGATCGTTTGATTTCTTTTGATGATGATGTGAAAGTGTATAAGTTAACTAAATTCAAGAAAACCAACCAAAACACTTGTATCAACTTGAAGCCTATCGTAAGAAAAGGACAAGCAGTTTATAAAGGACAAGTATTATGTGAAGGTTATGCGACTGAAAATGGTGAATTAGCATTAGGAAGAAACTTGAAAGTAGCATTCATGCCTTGGCAAGGATACAACTTTGAGGATGCGATTGTAATTTCTGAGCGTGTAGTATCTCAAGATTTATTTACTTCATTACACATTGAAGAATTTGAATTAGAGGTTCGTGATACTAAACGTGGTGAAGAGGAATTAACAGCAGATATTCCAAACGTTTCGGAAGAAGCTACGAAAGATTTAGATGAAAACGGTATTATCCGTATCGGTGCTGAAGTTGGAGAAGGTGATATTTTAATTGGTAAGATCACTCCTAAAGGAGAATCTGATCCTTCCCCAGAAGAAAAACTTTTACGTGCCATCTTTGGTGACAAAGCGGGTGATGTAAAAGATGCATCATTGAAAACTCCACCATCCATTAAAGGTGTGGTTATCGATACTAAATTATTCTCAAGAGCTAAGAAAATGTCTAAAGAGGTTGAACGTAAAGCCTTAGAGAAATTAGAAACAGCACATGAGAAGAATTTAAGAGCCTTAAAAGAGCGTTTAGTAGACAAGTTATTTACTATTGTGAATGGTAAAACTTCACAAGGTATTTATAGCGTTTACAAAGAATTGTTAGTAGCAAAAGGAGCTAAATTTACTCAAAAGATCTTAACGGATATCGACTATAACAATGTTAATCCTACAGGATGGACTACTGATGACGATAAGAACGATTCGATTAAAATTGCTTTGCACAACTACAGTATCAAAGTAAACGAAGAGTTAGGTGCATTTAAACGTGAGAAATTTGCTATTTCAGTAGGGGATGAACTTCCTTCAGGAATTGTACAAATGGCGAAAGTTTATGTAGCTAAAAAACGTAAGTTGAAAGTAGGGGATAAAATGGCTGGTCGTCACGGTAATAAGGGTATTGTTGCTCGTATCGTTCGTGATGAAGATATGCCATTCCTGGAAGACGGAACACCAGTTGATATCGTATTGAATCCATTAGGGGTACCATCTCGTATGAACTTAGGTCAGATTTATGAGACCGTTTTAGGATGGGCAGGACAGAAATTAGGTGTTAAATTTGCAACTCCAATCTTTGATGGTGCTGAAATGGGCCAAGTAGAAGAATGGGTAGAAAAAGCGGAATTACCAAAATCTGGTCGTACCTATTTATACAATGGTTTAACAGGTGAGCGTTTCGATCAACCAACTACTGTGGGTGTAATTTACATGTTGAAATTAGGTCACATGGTTGATGATAAAATGCACGCTCGTTCTATCGGACCGTACTCATTGATTACACAACAACCATTGGGTGGTAAAGCTCAATTCGGTGGTCAGCGTTTTGGTGAGATGGAGGTTTGGGCATTAGAGGCATTTGGTGCATCGAATATCCTTCAAGAGATCTTAACCGTTAAATCTGATGATGTGGTAGGTCGTGCGAAAACTTATGAAGCTATTGTTAAGGGTAATAATTTACCTACTCCTTCTGTTCCAGAATCATTTAATGTATTGGTACACGAATTACGTGGATTAGGTTTAGATATCACATTGGATTAATCAAGCAAAAAGAGCTTAAGAGGTGTATGCCTCTTAAGCTTTCATATACAGCTTTAACTTTTTACTAAGTATGTCTTACAAAAAAGATAATAAAATCAAAAGTAACTTTACATCGATTACGATCAGCTTAGCTTCTCCAGAAACTATTTTGGAGCGTTCAAGTGGTGAAGTTACTAAACCAGAGACTATCAACTACCGTACGTACAAACCAGAACGCGATGGATTATTCTGTGAGCGTATTTTTGGTCCTGTAAAAGATTACGAATGTCATTGTGGTAAATACAAACGTATCCGTTATAAAGGAATTGTTTGTGACCGCTGTGGAGTTGAAGTAACGGAGAAAAAAGTACGTCGTGAGCGTATGGGACACATCAGTTTGGTGGTTCCTGTAGCGCATATCTGGTACTTCCGTTCATTGCCAAATAAAATTGGATATTTATTAGGATTACCAACCAAGAAGTTGGATATGATCATCTACTATGAGCGTTACGTGGTTATTCAAGCCGGTATCAAAGAAGATGATGGTATTTCCTACATGGATTTCTTGACTGAAGAAGAGTACTTGGATATCTTAGATACCCTTCCTAAAGAAAACCAATATCTTGATGATACAGATCCACAGAAATTTGTGGCTAAAATGGGTGCTGAAGCTTTAGAAGATTTATTGAAGCGCTTAAATTTAGATCAACAATCTTATGATCTTCGTCATCAAGCGGCAAATGAAACTTCTCAACAACGTAAAAACGAAGCCTTAAAACGCTTACATGTTGTAGAAGCATTCCGTAGTGCAAACGATCATATTGAAAATCGTCCTGAATGGATGATTGTTAAAATTGTTCCTATTATACCACCGGAATTACGCCCATTAGTACCTTTAGATGGTGGTCGTTTTGCGACATCCGATTTAAATGACCTTTACCGTCGTGTGATTATCCGTAACAATCGTTTAAAACGTTTGATCGAGATCAAAGCTCCAGAAGTAATTTTGCGTAATGAAAAACGTATGCTTCAAGAAGCGGTAGACTCTTTATTTGATAACTCACGTAAAGTAAACGCTGTTAAGACTGAAGGTAATCGTGCTTTGAAATCTCTTTCAGATATTTTGAAAGGTAAGCAAGGACGTTTCCGTCAAAACTTATTAGGTAAGCGTGTGGATTATTCGGCTCGTTCGGTAATCGTCGTAGGACCTCACTTAAAATTACACGAGTGTGGTTTACCTAAAGACATGGCTGCAGAACTTTATAAACCATTCATCATTCGTAAGATGATTGAAAGAGGTATTGTAAAAACTGTAAAGTCTGCGAAGAAAATCGTTGATCGCAAGGATCCAGTAGTTTGGGATATTTTAGAAAATGTTTTAAAAGGTCACCCTGTTCTATTAAACCGTGCGCCTACGCTTCACCGTTTAGGTATTCAAGCTTTCCAACCTACTTTGGTGGAAGGTAAAGCGATTCAATTACACCCATTAGTGTGTACTGCATTCAACGCCGATTTTGACGGTGACCAGATGGCTGTTCACTTACCATTAGGTAATGCAGCAATTTTGGAAGCCCAAATCTTGATGTTGGCTGCACACAACATTCTTAACCCAGCAAATGGTTCACCGGTTACTGTACCTTCACAGGATATGGTATTGGGTCTTTATTATATTACTAAAGGCCGTAAAACCGATGCTACCTTGGTGATGAAAGGTGAAGGAAGTACATTTTATTCTCCAGAAGAAGTAATCATTGCTTTAAATGAGAATAAAGTAGATCTTCACGCTTTTATCAAAGTTAAGACTCAAATAAAAACTAAAGAAGGTGAATTTAAACAACAAATTATTGACACTACTGTTGGACGTGTAATCTTTAATCAGATTGTTCCAGAAGAAGTAGGTTACATCAATGAATTGTTGACTAAAAAATCTTTAAGAAATGTCATCGGAGAAATTGTGAAGAATACGGGTATGGCTCGTGCTGCTAAATTCTTAGATGATATGAAAGAGTTAGGATTCCAAACTGCATTTAAAGGTGGTTTGTCGTTCAACTTACAAGATTTAAATATTCCTGCGGCTAAAGCAGATCTGATTGGTCAAGCGACCAATGAAGTTGAGGAAGTAATGAGTAACTATAACATGGGTTTCATTACGAACAACGAGCGTTACAACCAAATCATCGATATTTGGACACGTATCAACAACAGATTAACTGCACACGTAATGGATATCCTTTCCAACGATAACCAAGGATTCAACTCTGTATATATGATGTTGGATTCAGGAGCTCGTGGTTCTAAGGAGCAGATTCGTCAGTTATGTGGTATGCGTGGTTTGATGGCGAAACCTCAAAAATCTGGTACTTCTGGTGGTGAGATTATTGAAAACCCGATTCTTTCAAACTTTAAAGAAGGTTTGTCAGTCTTGGAATACTTTATCTCTACCCACGGTGCTCGTAAAGGTCTTGCGGATACGGCGTTAAAAACTGCGGATGCGGGTTATTTGACTCGTCGTTTGCATGATGTTGCTCAGGACATGATTGTTGTTGAACAAGATTGTGCTGGTCTACGTGGTATTTATACAACTGCATTAAAAGATAATGATGATGTTGTTGAACCATTATACGATCGTATCTTAGGACGTACCCCATTAAATGATGTATACAATCCAGAAACGAATGAGTTAATCGTTGCTGCGAATGAGGATATTACAGAAGAGGTTGCCGAAGCTATTGATGAAGCAGGTATTGAAGGATTAGAAATCCGTTCGGTATTAACTTGTGAATCGAAACGCGGAGTATGTGCATGTTGTTATGGACGTAACTTAGCATCAGGTAAACGTGTTCAATTGGGTGAGGCAGTTGGAGTAATTGCTGCTCAATCCATTGGAGAGCCTGGTACACAGTTAACACTTCGTACATTCCACGTGGGTGGTACGGCGTCCAACATTGCGGCAGAATCAGCTATTATTGCTAAATACGAAGGTCGTATCGAATTTGAAAACGTTCGTACGGTTGAAAAAGCAGGTGAAGATGGTCCATTCCAAGTAGTACTTGGTCGTTCAGGAGAAATTAAAGTGGTAAATGCTGATAACAAGGTACTTTATCAACAAATTATTCCTTACGGATCTAATTTGTTCGTGAAAGAAGGAGAGCAAGTAGAAAAAGGTCAAAAATTAGTTGACTGGGATCCATATAATGCGGTGATTATCTCTGAATTTGCGGGTAAAGTAGAATTCGATGCTATTATCGAAGGTGTTACATTCCGTGAAGAATCTGATGAGCAAACTGGTCACAAAGAAAAAGTAATTATTGAGACTCGTGATAAAACGAAAAACCCGATGATTAAGGTGTTGGATAATAAGGGTGAAATTATTCGTTCTTACAACATTCCAGTGGGGGCTCACGTTTCGGTATCCGATGGACAGAAATTGAAAGAAGGTGCAATCCTTGTTAAGATTCCTCGTTCTACAGGTAAAACCCGAGATATTACAGGGGGTCTTCCTCGTGTAACGGAGTTATTTGAAGCACGTAATCCATCCAATCCAGCTGTTGTTACAGAAATTGATGGTGTTGTATCATTAGGAGGTGTTAAACGTGGTAATCGTGAGATTTCAATCGAATCTCGTGATGGTCAAGTGAAAAAATATTTGGTACCACTTTCTAAGCACATCTTAGTTCAAGATAATGACTTTATCAAAGCGGGTATGCCATTATCTGATGGTCAAATTTCCCCATCTGATATTCTATCTATTAAAGGTCCTGCGGCTGTACAAGAATATATTGTAAATGGAATTCAAGAGGTTTACCGTCTTCAAGGGGTAAAAATCAATGATAAGCATTTCGAAACCATTGTACACCAAATGATGCAAAAGGTGAATATCGAAGATCCAGGAGATACTCGTTTCTTAGAGAAAGAAGCCGTTAACAAGTGGGATTTCATGCTTGAAAACGATTCATTATACGACAAGAAAGTAATTGTAGAAGCCGGAGATTCTAAAACGCTTCGTCCAGGTCAAATCGTTACTATGCGTAAATTACGTGAGGAAAACTCTGTTTTAAGACGTCAAGATTTGAAATTGGTAGAAGTACGTGATGCAATTCCAGCGACTTCAAGTCCTTTATTACAAGGGATCACTAGAGCATCTTTAGGTACTAAATCATTTATCTCTGCAGCATCTTTCCAAGAGACTACTAAGGTATTGAACGAAGCTGCAATTGCAGGTAAACGTGATAACCTATTAGGATTGAAAGAAAATGTAATTGTTGGTCACTTAATTCCTTCAGGAACTGGTTTACGTAAATACAGCAATATTATTGTTGGTTCACGTGAAGAGTACGATCAATTGTTAGCTTCTAAAGAAGAAGATTAGTATTTGAAACGCTAAAAAGTAATTATAAGGTTCTTAACAGCATATTGCTGCTGGAACAAGACAAATGCTAACTTAGCGTAACCATATTAAGAAAGTCTGACTATTTATCTAGTCAGACTTTCTTTTTTAATCATAGTTTTTAGGTTATTTTAATACGTTCAGGACTTAATATTTTAATATTAAATTTGTTAATTCGTAATACTAACTAAATCATAAAAATGGATATAGAAGTTTTTAATCAATTTGTGTGGGATTGGAATGATTTATTGAAAGCTTGTCTTTCTTTATTTGCAGGATTTGTTTTGGGCTTTGAGCGAGAATGGAAGGATAAATCTGCCGGATTTAAAACTATTTCTATTATTTGTCTTGGAAGTACCTTGTTTTCTTTGTTATCCTATAAATTGGGTGCAGGAGAATCCGAAGATGCTACGCGGATAGCTTCTTATGTTGTTTCCGGGATTGGCTTTTTAGGCGCAGGAGTTATTTTTAAGGACGGTGTAAATGTCAATGGATTAACAACCGCCAGTATTATTTGGATGTCAGCTGCTGTGGGTATGGCTATCGGATTTGGGGTATTCCTTACTGCGGCTATATTTTTATTTGCATGCTTTATCATTATTATCTCAGGGAAACTGATTAATAAATACATCATTAGAAATGTCGGTAAACAAGCCAAAATAACTTTTAAAAGATCAGATAGTCAGCATAAGGATGATATAATTGAAGAACTTAGACCGATCGTTAGACAACTTAAAATAAAGCGGATGTTGTTAAACGAAGAAGATCTTACCTTGGAATTAGAAGTATTGATTAACAAAAGTGCCATTCGCAAATTTGACAATATCCTCCTACAAAACCCATACATCAAAGAGGTCGAATTGTAATAGCTGAATTGTTAGCTGTTTTTAGCCCATTTTAGTAGCTTGGAGCAGTTTTCTCGAATAGCAGCATAGTTGTATTCATCGTTAGACTTTACGAATAATTTAGAGCCTAAACCGACAGAGGATACTCCAGCATTAAACCATTCTTTAATATTGCTTTCACTCACTTCGACACCACCTGTAGGCATAAATTTGAGATTAGGAAAAACAGTCTTGATACTCTTTAGAAAATTTGGACCCAAACTGTCTCCTGGGAATAATTTGATGAAAGCACATTGCGCATGTTGAGCTTGCGCAATTTCAGAAGGGGTCATGCAACCCGGGATCCAAAGGATGTTATTTTTATTTGCTATTTCGGCAATAGGTTCTGAAAATATGGGACTCACTAAAAATTCAGCCCCTAAATTTATATAGGTATTTGCTAAGTCCGCGTTCATTATCGTTCCGATACCTAATTTCATATCGGGAAACCTAGTTGCTTTGAAGGCCAAAAGCTCCTTAAAGTTTTTTTCAGCTGCAGACCCGCGGTGCACAAATTCAAAAACTTGAATCCCACCCTCATACACCGTTTTTAGAATCTGTTTACAGACTTCTACATCATCATGATAAAAAACCGGAATTACTGGATATTGTTCGATATGTTGAATTAGTTGATCGTTCATGGTATTAATATTTGCCATTTCCAAAGTCTCCTTCTATAAAAAGTTTCTGATAACCTGCTCCTGTTGCAATTTCAATAATTTCTTTCGCGTTATGCTGTTGTCGAATAGCATAAATCAATCCGGCCATAAAAGCATCACCACTACCGATACGGTCAACCACTTCATTCGTTTCATAGGTTTGAGCGTAGGTGTTTTCTAGTCGATTATGGTAAGTACCATAAAACAAATTATGGGTTGGTTCGTTGATGAATCGAAAAGTTTGAGCAATATGTTTTGCTTGAGGATACTTTTCAAAAACTTCCAAGGCCACTTGATTTGCAAAAGCGATATAGACTTCCTTTGAAGTTTCCTTGTTTAAATTTTCGTCTATTTGAGTCCCTAGCATTTGATGGCTTGCCCAAATGTTACCCATTATTACATCGCAGTAAGCCACGAGGGTGGGCATGACATCCAAAGGCTTTTTACCATATTGCCATAACCTACTTCTGTAATTTAAATCCACAGAAATGGTAATACCTTTATTTTTCGCTTTTTCTAATAAAACCAAAAGCAAATCAGCCATCTGTTGATTCAATGCAGGCGTTAGGGCTGACCAATGAAACCAATCTATACCATCCAATAAATGATCGACAGGGATATCCTTTAGTTCGAGTTGGCTGAAGGCAGAATATTTACGATCATAGATTACCTCACCACTACTCAATCCATTAGAAGATAGCAGGATGTAGCTTCCAACTCGGTCTCCAATACGAATTACTTTCTCGAGACCAACCCCGTAGGTATCCAGTTTAGACAATAAAGCTTCACTTAACGGATTATTAGGAAATGCACTCACATATGCTACCTGATCACCCATTAAAGCTAGACCTACAGCCACATTAGCTTCAGATCCACCAGGATAAATCTTTAAAAGATTGGTTGGGAATTCAAAAAATGAATTGGAAACACTTTGTTGACGAATGAGAATCTCTCCGAATGTTAGGACTTTTTTCATTTGCTTATTGGTGCTACAAGATAGATTATTTTATCCTCAGAGGCAATATATTTTATGTTTTTTGTTACTAAAGCTTCCTAAAAGGCCAAAAAGTCTTTAAAAATGACTATTATTGAAAATATTAACTAACCACATCTTATGAGCATTTTAGATAAATTCTCTCTTCGCAATCAAGTTATTGTCATTACTGGAGGTACAGGTATTCTGGGAAAATCTTTTGTTGCTGCCTTAGCAGAGGCACAAGCCAAAGTTTGTATTATCGGTCGTAATCAAGATAAAATAGATGAACGCATCGCATTAGTCAAATCCCTAGGTGCAGAAGCCATGGGTGTAGTGGCGGATGTTATGAACGAGGAATCTATGCAACAAGCAAAAGAAACTATTTTAAATACTTGGGGAACGATAGACGGCTTAGTTAATGCAGCAGGCGGAAACATCCCGGGAGCTACCATAGCCGACGAGCAATCCATTTTTGATAATAAAATTCAAGATACCATCCGTGCGATAGAATTGAATCTTTATGGGTCCATCATTCCAACCATGGTGTTAGGAGAGGTTATCGCAAAAAAAGGAAAAGGATCCATCATAAATATTTCCTCTTTAGCAGCAAGTAGACCTTTAACCCGCGTGTTGGGTTATACGGTTGCAAAACATGCGATTGATGGATTTACCAAATGGATGTCTACCGAATTAGCATTACGTTATGGCGATCAATTGCGTGTCAATGCAATCGCTCCGGGCGTATTCTTAACGGACCAAAACAGAACCCTACTTACTCAGCCAGATGGAAGTTATTCCGATCGTGCCCAAAAGTTTATCAATGGAACACCCTTCCGTCGATTGGGAGATCCTTCAGAATTGTCAGGAACCTTAGTGTATTTATTAAGTGATGCCTCCGCGTTTGTAACAGGCGAAACCATTTTCGTAGATGGTGGTTTCAATTCTTGGTGTGGGGTTTAATTTATTCTATATGCAACAACAATATTTAGAACAAACCTGGAGATGGTATGGGCCAAATGATTCGGTTTCACTTCAGGATGTGAAACAAGCTGGAGCTACCGGTATAGTCACAGCTTTACACCATATTCCACATGGAGAGGTATGGCCATTAGCAGATATTTTAGAACGTAAACGCATCATCGAAGAAGCGGGACTTCGCTGGTCAGTCGTCGAATCTGTTCCAGTTCACGAATCCATTAAAACCAAGAATGAACAAGCATATTATTACCTAGCAAATTATAACCAATCCTTAAGAAACTTAGCACAAGCAGGTATTAAGACCATATGCTATAATTTTATGCCCGTATTGGATTGGACCAGAACACAGTTGGATTTGATCATGAAAGATGGTTCAAAGGCGCTGTATTTTGACTGGATTGATTTGGCTATTTTTGATTTGTATATTTTGAAAAGGAAGGATGCTGTTCGAGATTATTCGGCAGACATACTTCGCCAAGTAGAAGAAAAAATAAAATACCTGAAAGCAGAGGATCTTGATTTGCTGCGGTATAATGTATTAATGGGTATACCCGGAGAAGGAGATATTTCGCTAGAATCCTTAACGAATAGTATAGAAGTTTATCAAAGCATTGGTTTCGAAGGATTGAGAAAAAATCTGCTCTATTTTTTAAGTTCCATTGAAGAAACCTGTGAAGAATTAGACATACATATGACCATACATCCGGACGATCCTCCCTACCCAATTTTAGGATTACCACGCATTGTAAGCAATGAAGCTGACTTATTGTATTTGTTGGAACGTCAACCCAAAGCTTTTAATGGGCTTTGTTTCTGTACAGGATCATTAGGTGCAGGTCCTGAAAATGATCTGCCAAAAATATTAGAACAAGTGAAACATCGGGTTCATTTTGTACACCTTAGAAATGTGAAAAAAGATGAATTGGGAAGCTTCTATGAGGCCGATCATTTGGATGGTGATGTGGATATGTATGAAGTGGTTAAAATATTGGTAGCCGAAAATCAACATCGTGCTACGCCCATTCCATTTAGACCAGACCATGGCCATCAAATGTTAGATGACCTTGCAAAAACAACCAATCCAGGATATTCTGCAATCGGTAGATTAAGAGGATTAGCAGAATTAAGAGGATTAGAGCTGGGAATTATCCGTTCCTAATCTTAAAAATGACCAACTTAAACTTAACATATGAGCGCTCAGCAACCAACAAAATATAGGTGGACCATTTGTGCCCTTCTATTTTTTGCCACTACGATTAACTATTTAGATCGACAGGTTCTATCCTTAACCTGGAAAGATTTCATAGCCCCTGAATTTCATTGGACAAATAATGACTATGGAAATGTAGCGGCTATTTTTTCTATTGTATATGCGATATCGATGTTGCTTTCGGGGCGTATAATAGATTGGTTAGGGACCAAGAAAGGCTATATGTGGGCTATATTTGTTTGGTCTATTGGAGCCATTTTACATGCATTTTGTGGTATAGTAACCTCCGGGATGTTATCCGGAGAGTGGTTAGTTGGATTTGCAGAGTCCAAGGAGATTATCGCAAATTTAGAGGATGTCTCGCGAATAGTAAATATTTCTGTGACCATTTTCATTATCGCTCGTGTAGTTTTGGCGGTTGGTGAGGGCGGTAATTTTCCAGCAGCCATGAAAGCAACGGTCGAATATTTCCCGAAGAAAGATCGTGGCTTTGCGACCAGTATATTCAATTCTGGAACGACGATTGGGGCCTTATTAGCACCTTTAACCATCCCGCTTATTGCGGCTACTTACGGTTGGGAAATGTCTTTTATTTTGATTGGAGCCCTGGGTTTTATTTGGATGGGTTTTTGGCAATTCATGTATAAAAAACCGGAAGATAATCCCAAAATGAATGCGGAAGAATTGAGCTATATTCAACAAGATGTAGAGCCAATTAACCCTGAGGGAGCTCCGGTTAAAACCGAGGGTAAGGTTCCATTATCCACTTATTTAAAGTATAAACAAACTTGGGCTTTAATATTTGGTAAGTTTTTTACCGATGGAGTATGGTGGTTTTTACTTTTTTGGTTCCCCGCGTATTTAAGCTCTGTTTACGATATTAAATCCTCAGATACCGAAGGTAAACTGGCCATTTTTGTGCTATATGCCATTACGATGTTGTCCATTATTGGCGGTTGGTTACCTACCTATTTCGTAGAGAAGAAAGGAATGCAAGTATATGCTGGACGCATGAAGGCCATGCTGATTTTTGCATTCTTCCCATTATTAATTTTATTGGCTCAACCTTTAGGTTCTTATTCTTATTGGTTCCCTGTCATCTTAATAGGTATTAGTGCTGCTGCTCACCAATCTTGGTCAGCGAATATATTCTCTGCCGTAGGTGATATGTTTCCTAAAAAAGCAATTGCAACAGTAACGGGGATAAGTGGCTTAGCAGGTGGTATTGGTTCTTTTTTAATCAATAAAACATCGGGTGTTTTATTTGATTATGCTGAACAATCCAATATGAAATTTTTAGGTTTTGAAGGTATCGATGCGGGTTACTTCATCATTTTTGCATGCTGTTCAGTAGCCTATTTAATTGCTTGGTCCATCATGCGTCTTTTAGTGCCAAAAATGAAAATGATTTATTTATAGGCCTTAAACTAAGTTCAAAACCTAAATTCTTTAGGCGTTTTATGGGGTGCTTATCCCCCGATATCGCGATGAAGAATTTAGGTTTTTTTTGTTTTTTCTATTCAGCCTATTGGGTAGCATTCGAAGAAATTAGCAGCTAGCCATTCCCTATTGAATCCCGAGTTAGATTACCAATTCTAGCACTGGTCTACCTTTTCACTTCGTATTTTCAAGTAAATCATGTTTGCTGTTGAAATGATGCAACCTACTCCATTTGTTATCAGTCGAATTTTTAAGGGTATTGCCATGGATATGCTTTGGAAAACTCCAAAGCATATCCATGGAATATCCGTATGAGTTCCGAACGAGATCCGAAGAAGAACATGACTTGAATTTAAAAAGTCAGGCGTCATTTTGGATGTTTTTGCTAACTAATCCCCCAAAAAAAAGTGCTTAGCTGTAAGAGCTAAGCACTAATTTAAAACCTTAAAAACGGAGCGTGTTCACCTGTTGATGGGCTAACCATCGCATTGTATTACGGGTTTTGTTCCTGAATATAATCGTTAAAGTTTAATTCGGTATTCAGTGGAATTTGTAAAGTGAAGTCTTTACCTGCAGGCACTACTAATTTTTCAGTGTGGTTTGCAGATGAAGTACGATTTACACCAATATTCCATCGTTTATTATCGAAAAATTCATGACCACCTTCTCCCCATAATTCAATTCTTCTGTGCAATTTGATTTCATCAAATAAGTTTGCTCCAGTTTGGTTGCTTTTTACATAATTAGGATCACGTTTAGATACTAAAGTGAAAAGGGTATTTTGTGCATCGCTATCTTTGTTCGCTCTCAACTGTGCTTCTGCTTTTGCTAAGATAATCTCGGAAACACGAATAAAGATTTCATTATGGTTATATTCTGGAATCGCTGCAGAAATTTTTGGTGCAGCAAATTTCAAACTATAATATTTTTCAAAGGTTACTTCCGCACCTGAAGTTGGATACTTAAATCCTGTATTTTCACTTAGGAAGTTTTTCTTTCTATAATCTGAAGCAGCTATTTGATCATACAAACGTTGATCAATAGCCATCCAATGACCTTGAGATCCACCATAACCACCTTCTGATTTAGGATTCATCCATCCAGGGAATGAGGATGTTCCTTTTCCATTGGTGCTGGTATATTCATATCCAAATATGGTTTCTTTGCTTAACAGGGTCATACCAGAAGTGGTATACTCTACTTCATTAAACAATTCAGGATACACTGCAATTACATCGTTTGCAGCATTGATTGCTTTATCCCAATTGCCGGTAGTTAATGCTGCTCTCACTAAGAAAGAAGAAGCTACTGATCCGTCGATATCTGTTCTGGATGCTGTGTAAAATCCATTGATCTTTTTAAATAGGTTAACCGCGGTTTCGGAGTCATTTAAAACTAAATCCCATACTTCTTGAGCAGTAGCCCTTGGTTTTGCAGCAGCAGATGCATCAGTAATAGGCACACCTAATTTGTTTTGACCACCCATTAAATAATCATCTTGATATAACCACATCAAATTGGTATAGGCAAATGAACGTATAGCCAATGCGGTTGCTTTATATCTTAAGATCGATTTATTTGCGCTGCTCAAGTCATCTTCGTTAATTTCTGGAATGACATTTAAGATTTGATTCGCTAAATAAATGTAACGGTAAAAAGTACCCCAATAAATTTGAACTCTTGGAGAAGCTTCTTCGCGGTAAGCGCGCATTTCATAATCCGCTTTTAACCAACTAGCCGAAGCGGCTAATACCATATCATTACCCTTCAAGCTCAATAATAGATTATTGACTGAATAGTTTTTAGAATCTACCGAGTTTATGTTCGTATAGTCATTTACTTGAGAAACAAGAGCAGTTACTAGAGGTTCCAAAATTTTATCTGGATTTCTTTTTACCACTTCTTGAATATCATCCTGTGTTAAGCGGCTTTCCGGATCAAGGTCCAATAATTTTTGGCAAGATGAAAAACTGATCGATAAGGCTGCTATTGCTATAAATAGTTTGTTCTTTTTCATGTTTTATAGAGTTAAATTGACCGCAAATGAAACCACTCTAGCTTGAGGGAATCCAAATGCACTTACACCAGAACCGTCATCAAATGCAGATCTAGGATCTACACCTTTTTTAGCAGAAATAAAGAATAGGTTTTCTGCGGATACGTAGAATCTAAGTTTTTCTAATTTTAATTTTGCAATTTGTTCTTTTTTGAACGTATAGCCCATCGTAATGGATTTCAAATTCAAATAACTAGCATTGAATAGTGCGAAATCCGAATATTGACCAGCAGCACCACCAAGAGGCATACTTCCTAAGTTTGTACCACCCAACATACGCATAGGAATGTTAGAACTTGTGTTTTCAAAAGTCCATGCATTCAAAAGATCTGTTGAGATACCTCTTCCGATTGAATTTCCTGTTAATCCTTGGTAGGATAGGGAAACAATCTTACCACCCAATTGGTAACTGGCGAATAAAGAGAAATCAAAGTTTTTGTAGTTCAAACTGGTGTTGAATCCTCCGATCAAATCTGGGCTTGTCGTTCCTAATTCATAGCGGGTACCATCTGCTCCAGTAGTTTTAACCATATCTCCAACTTTACTTCCTGGATATTTAGTTAGGTCATCACCATCTTTCAACGTTTTGAACGTGGTACCTAAACCTGTCGCTTGATCTACTCCAGCATAACGATACAAGTATAGGTTGAAATAATCTTTACCTGGACCTCTTAAGTAATTGCCTTGGACAAAATTTCCATCTAAGTCTTTACTACCTACTCCTTGAGGCATAGAAACTAATTTGGTTCTGTATTTTGAAGCATTTGCTCCAACAGACCATCTCAAATCGGCATTACGTAGTATTACGTAGTTTAAATCGATTTCAATACCTTTATTGTTTAAGCCACCAGAGTTCTCCATTCTTGATTTACGTCCAGTAGATTCAGGTAAAGGCTTGGAGAATAATAGGTTTTTAGTATTTCTATTGAAGAAATCTACGGTACCTGAAAGTCTATTAAATAAATTGAAATCAACACCTACATCAAATGTTTCATTGGTTTCCCAAGTTAAGGCCAAATTACCCCATCCCGTTTGGGTAATGGAAGCTGCTGGGCTAATTAAATTGCCTGCATTGGCAAGGCTCCAAATGTCGGTCCAGTTATTTGCACCCACGGCATTGTTACCTTGAACACCATAACTACTTCTAATTTTTAAGTCGTTAATCCAAGAAACACTGTTCAAAAATTGCTCTTGCGAAATACGGTATGCTCCACCTACTGACCAGAATTTACCCCATTGGTTTTGTCTGAAGTTGGAAGAACCATCGGCTCTAAAACTTGCTGAAGCATAATATTTCGAGTTGTAGTTATAATTTACTCGAGATAAATATCCTTCTAATGTTGATGCAAAACTATCACCTGAAAGTGATCTTATCCCTACGGCATTATTGAAATCGGGTTTATCATAAGCCAACATCATATACTTCATGCCCGCTTGATTATCTGTTCTTGACCACCTGAATTCATGACCTAATAATGCATCAACATGGTGTAATCCGAAATCTTTGGAATACGATAAAATTTGTGTGGTATTTAGTTGTGTACTTTTTGCCCAAGCATTTTCTATAGTCCCTTGAAAATCTCTAGCTCCAGCACCACTTTCGTTGTTTGCATAAGTTGTACGTAGACTGTATGCATTATCCACCGCGAAGTCTACTTTAAATTTAAAGTCTTTTAAGAAAGAAGCTTCTAAGAATGCTCTACCGGATACGATATCGTTCTTCGAGTTGTTAAAATCTTTTTGGAAGTAAATACCTGGAGAATATCCATTGAAGGCTAAACGAGCAGTAGATCCATAAGGAGAATAAGTCTCTCCAGTTCCTAAATCAAAGATAGGATCTCCAAAGGCATCATAACGAATATTTCCTTGTTCATCGTGACCAAATAGCGAATTGATTGGGCTAAAATAATTTAACCAAGTAAACAAATTCGTATTCACAGTTCCACCAGAATAATTTGGAATATCTGAATTGGATCTAGAATAAAAGAAGGATGCTCCAGCTTTCAACCAATCGTTCACTTGCGTGTTTAAATTTACACGGCCGTTAAAGCGATCGAAGTTTGATCCCATGACATAAGAAGGATCACTTAAATATCCTAAGGAAACAAAGTAATCATTTTTATCGGTAGCACCATTTAATGACAGGTTATAATCTTGTCTTACTGGATTTTTAAAGAAATAATCTTCCCAGTTATCGTGGTATAATAACTTAGCGTCCGTTCTTATTTTACCCGTTGCTGGATCAATTAAGGTACTTCCTGTTGGAATATCATATAGCATGTAATTTCCTAAACCATTACGTGCAGTTAATGCATTTCCATTGGCCTTAAATAAATTGTCTGCTGCGTATTGGCGCAAATCATCATCGCTCATCGCATTGAACTTTGCATCACGTCCTGGGAAATATTTGGAATAATTATAGATCCCTTGCCAAGTATATTCATAAAAAGTAGCGGGATCCGTAACTTTATCAAAATCACTTTGTCCTTTGCTATTCATACCAATTCTAGTATCGAAATTGATATTGGATTTTCCTAATTTACCTTTCTTCGTGGTGATTAAAATTAAACCATTCGCTGCTCTTGATCCGTATAATGCATTGGCTGCCGCATCTTTTGAAACAACGATGTTCTCGATATCGGCAGGATTAATAGTGTTTAATCCTTGATCGTAAGGAGATCCATCCAATACAATTAAAGGATTGTTACTTGCATTTAATGAACCCATTCCGCGAATTCTTAAGGTTGCATCCGATCCTGGTTGTCCTGAGTTAGTAGAGAATTGAACCCCTGCTACAGCTCCTTCAAATGCTCTTGAAACGGTAGAAATTTGACTTTTTTCTAAGTTATCCGATCCAATACTAGATACTGATCCAGTTAAATCTTTCTTTTTACTAGAACCAAATGCAACAACAACGACTTCTTCCAGATTTTCTCCAATTTCAGTTAGAGAAACCTGAAGAGCTGCTTTATTATTGGTCGCTAGGTTTTGTGTTTGGTAAGATAAATGTTTGAATACTAATACAGAATTTGCCTGTACTAAGATTTCAAAAGTACCATTGTCTGAAGATGAACTTGAGCGTTTGGTTAATTCATCGAAAATGGAAACTCCTCCAATTGGGGCGCCTGTTTTGCTGTCGGTAATTGATCCTTTCAATAGACGTTCGCTTTGTGCTAAAACGTTTTGATTAAATCCAACAATCAATAGGATGCCCATCAATAAGGAGATAATTCCCTTCATTGTGTGATTTTTCATGGGTTTTGATTTAGTAGAAATTTTGAATAATACTGGTATTTATGTGAAAATTTGAGTTGTGTTTCTGCACTGGGGGATTTGATATAGAAGGTAGTTTGTGAAGTATGAGCATAAAAATTGTAATCATTCAATCGTAATAATAAATCTGAAGGCCGTAAACAAAGCTGCTATGAATGCCTTTCTTTAGTAAATGTTGATTAGATCATTCCGCTAATCAAATATGGATATCAGTTGATGCCGCGAAAATAGAATGTTTTTTGATGAATTCAAAACAAATGACTGACATTAATGAATTTGATTTTGCGAATACGAATAATAATTGTAAAAAATGAAATTATTACACAGTAGTTAAATGCTGTTTCTGTCTAGGAAAAGAAATACCCTTTTTAAACTTTGTGAGGAGGATAGCAGCAGTGTGTTTTCAGAGAAGGTGTAAAAAAAGAGATCTTTACAGGTAAAGATCTCTTTTTTGCAATATGCAGGTGTTCATCCAACCATAGATCGTTGTTTTACTTAGGGATGCACATGTTTTTTATTCGGTTTATTATCGTAAATAATATAATGATTTAAATTTATGGCGTAGCCGTTTTTCGAATTTATTGGAATCAGTTGAACACGATGTTTACCTTTCGTTAAATCATAATTCCAATAAATGTCATCCTTACGAATTAGTTGATTTGTGGGCATTAATACCTGTTGTTGCTCTAGGCCGTCAACCAGTACGCGAACTTCTAAGGTAGCATCCGCCAGGTTTTTGTTACTTTTTTGTGCACTTCCAGTGATCACAAAACCGGTACCTTCAAATTCAAATTCATAACCTTGGTCTAATGATTTAGCAACAGCAATTTTTTGAATGGGGTAGATGCCTTCAAAACTTTTTTCAAATCGTACAGGTTTAGGTTTTTGAACTTTAATTTCCATGGAACTCCCCAAGTCTTTGCCGGAATTTCTAAGAATCATTTCGAGGGCATGTTTATAACTAGTTTCATACACTTTATTCAGGGAGGTTTTTGTGTACATGAAGTTTAAGTTTTCCGCTTCTTCAAGACCCATTTTCCAATGTGCAGGAATTTGACTATAGCCATGCATAACTCCTAATACGCCTGCTGCACTAGCAGGGTTACAATCGGAGTCTTGACCCGCACGAGTAGAAATTTCTAGTGTTTTCGTAAAATCTCCTTGACCATAGAGCAAGCCTAAGACGATATAGGCCGCATTTAATTTAGCGTCTATATTAAAAGCTGCATGTACGCCGTCTGGACAGCCTACTTCGTCTGCCCATTTTTGTTGAATATGTGTCCAAGTCTGTTTCCAATCATTGGGGTGTTTCTGATGCCACAGGATTACATCGTTGATGCATTGATAGAACTGACTTTTCTTCGGGATCGTTTTTAATGCTTCTTTTACGATGTAATTGATGTCTTGAGAATTAAAAGCGATGCTGTACATCGCACCTACATACACGCCGCCATACCAGCCATCTCCATAGTTCATAATATGGCCTATTTTATCGCTGATTTGAGATGCAGCGTTGGGCATAGCTGGATTCATCAATCCCGCAAAATCGCTTTCTATTTGATAGTCAATATCATCGGCATGTGGGTTGTTTTTCCAATGCCCGGAAGCCGGTGCTTTTATACCATTTAAAATATTATATCTCGCGATTTGATTGGCATGCCAAAGGGGGTATTCAGCATGTGCAAAAGCCTGTGCGAAGGAATCCACAGGAGCATCAACACCTAATTTTTCAATAATATCTACAAACGTTAAATCCATGTAAATGTCATCGTATAAATGTGGGCTATGCATCATGGAATGACTGAGGTATCCATCATACCATGGAATAGGTTCATTATCCTGCATGTAAACCCCGAGGTACCTAAATTCAGTTGGGCCTCCAAATGTCACCCCTATGGTTTGACCAGCCCAACCACCTTTTATTTTGTCCATCAATACCTCTTTACTCATGGTTATCCTTGCTTTTTGAGCCAATGCCATAGGAGCTGTTTTGCTGAACATGATTAATATCAGGATGCAAGACGTTAATAATTTGAAGTTCATCATGGTAAATGCGGTTAGTTAAGGTTTGGAGAATGGTTGAGCTAGATTAACTTCCTGCCCAAATAATTAATCCGATTCCTAATATAAATAAAATGAACATCAATAGCAGCAGTAAATTTACTTTCGGAGATGCATTTTTAAATTCTTTCCATACCAATACTCCCCATAATGCAGCAATTAAAGTTGCTCCTTGACCAAGGCCATAGGATATGGCTGGTCCCGCCATGCCTGCTGCAAGCAGGTTGAAGATGTTTCCTAGACCCCAGATTGCACCTCCAAGTAAACCTATCAGGTGGTATTGGATTTTGCCGGAAAAATATTCGCTATAATTTATTGGAGGACCAGCTAATGGTCTTCTCATTAATATACTATTGAAAATGATATTGCTTAGGAATATTCCGAAAGCAAAAATGACAAATGCCGTGTAAGGGGTCATCTTACCTTCCATGGGTTGTTCGAAATTATTTAAATCCATTCCAGAAGCTAAAAAAGGATAAAATAACGACATGAGCAATCCAGCAATGATGGACACCGTAATCCATTTTCCAATGGCCGCAGTTGGACTAGCAGCTTGGTGTTTTTTATACGCTATCGCATTCACGATGATGGCTATGGTTACCAAAGCAACCCCTGCAATAAGCATTTGTTCATTGCCTTGGTTATGGATCAAATAGTTGAAAAATACGCCAGCCACCAAAGCTATTCCTATTCCTATAGGAAATGCAATAGACATTCCTGCTGATGCTATTGCCGCAGTCAATAGGATATTTGCCAGATTAAATAAGACTCCACTGACTAAGGCATTTAAAATATTTGCATGGTGGGTTTGCGATAAATCTGCTAGAAATGGTCTGCCACTCTCACCTAAACTTCCTAGTGTAAATGCACTTAACAATGAAAAGAATAGAATGCCTAGAACATAGTCCCAATAGAATAATTCAAATCTCCATTTGTTTTGAGTCATCTTTTGTGTATTTGCCCAAGATCCCCAACAAAGCATCGTGATGATACAAAAGAAAACGGCGGTATAATAATCGGTTACAATAAACATAAGCTATAATTTTAGTTTTTATAATTGATTGTTTTCATTTAGGTAGGTCAACGTAATTTCGTTGCGGTAGGGTATAGAGTTTTGTGCACCCATTTTTGTGACGGCCATGGCTGCTGCACGGCAAGCAAAATTGACCGCTTGGATCAACTCTTTTTCTTCTGCTAAAGCAACGGCAAGCGCTCCATTAAATACATCGCCAGCGGCTGTGGTATCTATCGCGGTTACTTTTGGGGCAGTTACATGTTCGAAAGAATCTGCTTGACAAATTAATGCCCCTTCTTCGCCCATAGTGATGATAACGACATCGACCCCAAGGGCTCTAATTTTTTTCGCTGCTTCAAATGCACTGTTCAGATCCGTAATACGATGGTTTGAAAGGGTCTCTGCTTCGTGAATATTTGGCGTAATCATATCGACCATACTCAATAAAGGAATAATGGATTTGTTTACAGGTGCAGGATTTAAGATCACCGTAATCCCTTTGGCTTTGGCTTGTTGGATAGCCATTTGTACGGATGCGATCTCAATTTCTAATTGGACAAGCAATATTTTTCCATCCTCAAATTTTGATAGTGCTTGGTTTACATCTGCTTCATGAAGGCAGGCATTAGCTCCTGGAGCGACCACAATACTATTTTCACCTTTATCGTCTACTGTTATGAGGGCAATGCCTGAGGGATTGTTTTCATCGGTATATAAGCCAGCAACATCAATACCTTCATCGTTGAAAATTTTAGAAGATTGTCTGCCAAAAATATCTTGTCCGATTTTACTGATAAAAGAAACTTCGCCCCCTAATCGAGCAGCTGCTACTGCTTGGTTAGCGCCTTTACCCCCTGGATTCATAAAAAATGTTCCTCCAAGAACAGTCTCCCCGGGTTTAGGAATATGATCTGTTTTTACGACCATATCCATATTGGTACTGCCTACCACAATAATGCGATTTTTCATTTGAAATAGATTTTTAGGTTTATAGGTATAAATGTATAGGATAATTGAGAATAAAATAGATCTATAATTGCTATATTACAGATTGAAATAAACATAAAAAACTCCGTATTTAAGGTTATTGTCTTTGATTAATAGGTTGTTATGTTTTAAATTTTAACCTAAAATAAGAATTTAATGAATAGTATGGAAATTGAGAAATTGGTTTATTCATTATCCAGCTCTGAAATAAAGCAATTTTTGAAACATGGAAATCTGAGTAATGACCCAAAATACTATCAAATTGTATTCAACGCGATATTAGCATCTAAAGGTAAGGAAAGCAAGTGTTGGCAGGATGATTTTAAACGAAATTATCCTTCAGTATCATTGGACAGTGCATTGAAATACCTTTATAAAGTATTAACGGAAATTTTAGTGCGTATGCGTATTGAGGAGAATGCTTGGTATCAACAACTTCAGGGACTAATGCGGGCACAATTATGCTTTGAACGCTCATTACCAGTTAAAGGGATTAAAGAGACTCAAGAAGTTTATCGCTTGGCAATCGAATCTGAAAACCTGGTTTCTCAGTACCTTTCTAAGCGAATGGAATTGAATTTTGTGCAAAATTATTTCCAAGAAAGTTTAAACGAACAATCCTTGATTGATTTCCAATTGGAAACTAAAAATACCTTAAAAGCATTGCATGAAAAGCATGATTCGTTTTCTTTATTTGAATTATTGAATGTGCGACTCATGCAAAACCCTCAAATATCAGTAAATAATGATGATTTAATATTGGCAGAATTAAACTTAACCTTTAAAAATCTGCGGAATAATTTTGAAACGAAAAAGAAGCATTTGTTGTTTCAATCATTTTATTTTGTTTTAAAACAAGATTATTCTTCTGCCTTGTTGATTTTCGAAGAACTAACGAGGCATTTTGAAAGCTTTCCAAGTCTTTGGGATGTACCTCCCTATGATTATTTAATGAATATTAACGGTATTTTAAATAGCCTCCGGAGTATGCAACGTTATGAAGAAATGGGCGCATACATTCAGAAAATACAGCAATTATTAGCAAATAGGAATACAGCACATTTTAATAATTTAGCTCATTTGCTGGCCTATACGTTCGAGTTAAATGCTTTGATTGGTCTTGGGAAAAGGGAAGAATCGACAGTATTTATCAAGACAAACAATCTGGATCAAGATTTATTTTTTGTAGATATGGAGATGACCTTGGAAAGTCAATATTTTCAAGCGCTAAGCTCATTCTTGAATTTCGAATATACAGGCGCTAAAAGAATCTTAAATAACTTATTCAAATCCATAAAGAAGGGGATGAATTATGAGGTTTACCGAGCTGCTCGTCTGTTATATATTTTAAGTATTTATGAAGTACATGATGCAGATTATGTAGATTTTGAAATAAAATCGTATAAGCGTTTATACCAAAAAAGCTATCAAAAATATCGATTGGAAAAATTCGTTTTCAAGCTGATTAACATGAATCCGAAACGTCGAGGTAACGATTGGAAAAAAACACAATATCCTATATTGTCCGCTTTGTTAGCTGATATTATGCAATCGAATAAGGAAACAAATCTGAGTAAATACTTTAACTACTCCGATTGGTTGTCTAACATGTTTAAGTAGAATGGCTCCCGTTTTATTGCCTAAAATGGAATGTCTTATTCATGCTAATTGCTACAAGTTTGCTAATCCCTAAGTAGATTTGCAATAGCTGTTTAATACAGTCTTTTTTCTACTGATTGCTTTTCATTATAACTCTTCCTGTGTCGTATTTAATTGCCAATTTGCTGTTGATTTCAAGTGACTTGTGTCAAAATTGTACAAATTGTCGTTAATCTAGTACTACTAAGTATTCAATATTCAACCTAGTTTTGATAAGATGATAAGTTGTTTTTATTCCAAAGGTGGATTCTATATAATTTAAGCAACCAGAATAAAATAAATAGCCAAATTATTAGAGGAGAATAAATCAACCTAAGCCCATTTTTTAGAAGGAAGAGGAATTTAAGGATGAATAAATATCCATTAAACGGATGGTGTTTTTTAGCTTATGCAAGCAAACATCCCTTGAATAAAAATGCATTCGATTAACGTTTTCAAATTTGCTTATGAATAATAAGATCATAATAGTTGTTAAGTTGTTACTTTTAAAAATGTTCTTGGCCAGTAGCAGTACTGGTCAAGAATTAATTTCAAAGGAAGATTTAACCTACTTACAAGGATTAACGGAGTCGGTTATTGAAAGTTCTAGAATTTATCCCAACCAAGAATTGGTGGAGCCCTTTGGGAAAAACAATACTGGAGGGACTTTAATTCGTCCTGGAGGATTGGCTACCTATCCTGCATTTTGGATTCGAGATTATGCAATGTCCTTGGAAACGGGAATGGTCAAAGTTGCTGAGCAACAGCATATGTTACTTTTAACTGCTAAAACACAAAATGATCAAACTTGGATTACCAAGGGTGGTAGTTATGTTCCCTATGGTGCAATTGCTGATCATATCCGTGTGGATGATTTGAATCCGATTTATTTCCCTGGTACCTATGACAACGTAGAGCAAGGTGTAGAAGAATTTGGTCGGATGCCACCATATTGCGATCAGTTTTATTTTGTGGGTATGGCACATTATTATTGGAAAACGGTAAAAAACATTAATTTTTTAAAACAAAAAATTAATGGATTATCGTTAATTGATCGCTTGGAAATAGCTTTTAAAGTCCCGCCAACTAGGCAAAATAGTGAACTGGTGTATACAACCGATTTGTATCGGGGCAAGGACTTTGGCTTTAGAGATGCTATCCGGATTACCGGAGATCTTAGTTATGCTTCTATTTTAAAATATCGTGCCGCATTGCAGTTGGCTGAATTGTTTGATCAATTTCAAAACAAAGAGAAAGCGCAAAGTTACCGATTGATTGCCTCCAAAATTAAACATGTTTTTGCTTCGACTTTTATCAATTCGGATGGTATGGTTAAAGCTTCAACATTAAAAAGCGCTCAAGCAGATGTTTGGGGAACTGCTTTAGCTATCGTGGAAAATTTAATAGATGCTGATGTTGCAAAACGTGCTGCTCAGCATTTGGCAGAAGCGTACTCAGCCGGGAATTTAGCCTATAAAGGTGCTATTCGACACATTATTGTCGGAGAAGATTTTAATAACAATACCGCCTGGGAGGATGCCATTGTCCCTAAAGATGAATATCAAAATGGATCCTATTGGTACAGCCCAACAGGTTGGGTAATATATGCCATCCAACTGGTCGATCCGTCCTTAGCATCGCAGTTAGTTAAAGATTATATTGCTGGACTAAAGGAAACGGATTACCGAAAAGGAGAACAGTTTGCAGGTCCATTGGAATGTTTTCATCCTTCTGGATATAATCGTGGACCAGTGTACATGACTTCTGTAAGTTCTCCGTATATTGTACTGAAAACATTGACTAAAAAACCTAAACCTTAAACCTATAATACTTTTGTTGTGCGCAAATTAATTCTTGTATTTTATCTATGTAGTTCGCTATTGTCTTTTGCACAAGAACATACTTCAACGGCCATCCTTTATAACCAAACTTTTTCACCTGGTAAAAGTTATCCTGAATTAACGGAATCCAATTTGAAATTGAGCCAGCAAGGACTGGAATTGAATGAAAAAGGAAAATGGATACAGCTTAATAAATATTATTCATTAGCGAATCGCTTAATCCGTTATCATGTGAAATTAGGGGCAGATGCAGAAATGAGCTTTAAAAGTCATGAAGGGGATTTTAACGCATCCATAGATATGTCCAGCAAACAAATACAAATTGGAAAATCACCAATGATATTTCAAAATGTCGATTTTTTGGATTCCAATCATGAGTATTTAGTTGAAATAGTCCGAGATAACCAGTATTCTGGAATGCGCATCATCGATTTATTTACAGGAAAATCTACAGAGCTTTTTGGGAATATGGATGGACAAGGCGGCGTAGGTCGTGGAGTGGAGCATTCGGGCAAATACATGGGGCTGCAACATGATTATTATTGTTTTGGATTAACAAAGGGGACATCAGCTTTTGTGAAACAAATCATTGTTGAATCTAAGTATAGTGAGTTAACTTTATTGATTTATGGGGATTCCATTACCGAACCTGAAGGCTATTTTCCTAGTAAAGATTTCCCTGATTCTTGGACGCAACTTATCATAAATCGGGTACAAGGGAAAGCCATGAGCTCTGGAAGAGGGGGTACAACCATCCAACAGGTATTAGAACGGATTAAAAATGAGCTTCCTTTTGTAAAAGCTAAATACGTTATGGTGACTATTGGAACCAATGGTGGAAATACCGAGGATAATTTAAGTGAATTAATGACTTACATAAAGAGTCAAGGGGCTATTCCTATTTTAAATAATATTCCAGCAAATGAAAGTAATACCCATATTGATGCGAATGTTTTAATTGAAAAAGTGAGGCAAAAATTTAATATCAAAGGGGCAAAGTTTGATGTAGCAACTTCTGCTAATTTTGATGGTAAAGCGGTCGAACAAAGTACCATGTATTTTGAAGACTATGATTGGGGTAAAATCTACCATCATCCTAATGTTAAAGGTTCTAAATTGATGTTTTTAAGAACACTTATTGATGTTCCAGAGATTTACCAATAAAATACGAATGCAGGATAAATTTCATTTTACCAAATACCTTATACCGTTTAATCCATATGTACTTATCTAAGAATTTATTACTTATTGTAAGCGTTTTTTTCGCTTGCATGGTCCATGCACAATCTATAAAATTTGATAAACTAACATGTGAATATCAGTTGAATCCAATAGGGATTGATGTCCACAAACCTAGATTTAGCTGGACGATGACTTCGCCCTTGAAAAATCAACAGCAAAGTGCTTATGAGGTATTGGTTTCCAATAATGAGAAAGAATTGAATAGGGGTAAAGGGGAGTTATGGTCATCGGGAAAGGTAAATTCTAATCAAAGTATACAGATCGAATATGCTGGAAAACCATTGGAATCATTCACAAAATATTATTGGAAAGTCAGAGTTTATGATCAACAGAATAAATCTTCTAAATGGTCTGCGGTCAATAGCTTTGAAACGGGTTTGTTTGATTCAAAAGATTGGAAAGGAGCATGGATAGGCGATGGGTCAACCTTGCCAAGCAAGGAAGAGGATTATTATCAAGAAGATCCAAATCCTTTATTTAGAACAAGTTTTCAGGCAAAAGGAAAGGTTCGTTCTGCACGATTGTATATCAGTGGATTAGGGTATTATGAAGCGTTTATAAATGGTGAAAAAGTAGGAGATCATGTTTTAGAGCCTGGATGGACGGCCTATGATAAGCAAGTTTTGTATACGGCATATGATGTAACTGCGAATTTGAATGCTGGGAATAATCGAATTGGAGTGATGCTGGGAAATGGCTGGTATAATTTACCGCCGCTTCGTTTTTGGGGTGCGAAAATATGGAATAAATTTTTAGATTCTGGTCGTCCTAAGTTGAAAGCCTTGCTACGTATCGTGTACAAGGACGGTCGTATAGAAGATGTGGTTAGCAATCAAGATTGGGAGACTGCAAAAGGACCTATCGTACGAAATAATATTTATTTAGGGGAGCATTATGATGCTCGGCTTGAAAGACCCAATTGGAGTAGCGTGCAAGGAAGCGATGAAGGATGGAGAAAAGTTCAAATTGTTGATGCTCCGAAAGGAATTTTAACGGCACAACAACAACCTCCTATACGTGTGACAAAAGTACTGAAGCCCATAGCTGTACAAGAGGTAGATACGGGGGTTTATGTTTTTGATATGGGTCAAAACTTTGCTGGAGTAGCTCGATTACGAGTTCAAGGACCTAAAGGGACAGTAGTCAAAATTCGTTATGGCGAGGATAAATTTCCTGATGGAAAGCTCAATGGTCTAACGGCTGTTGCAGGACAGATTAAAGCGGGTAATGGTGGACCTGGTGCTCCGCAGGTGGCTTGGCAAGAAGATAGTTATACGCTGAAAGGAGAGGGAGTAGAAACTTGGGAACCAAAGTTTACATTCCATGGATTTAGGTATGTAGAAATAACGGGATGGCCTGGTGTTCCTTCGGTGAATGATATTGATGGGTTACGTATGAATGCTGATTTGCAGAAGTCAGGACTTTTTAACTCCTCAAACAATTTATTTAATAGTATTGATGAACTCATTCAGTGGACTTTTCTAAGCAATGTGTTTAGCGTAGTTTCCGATTGTCCTGCGCGAGAAAAACTCGCTTATGGAGGTGATATTTTATGTGCTGCGGAGACATTCATGTATAATTATGACATGAGTCAGTTCTACAGTAAAACGATACGCGATCATGCGAATGATCAACGTCCATTAGGTGGGATTACGGAAACAGCGCCTTTTGTAGGTATTGATGATGATGGTCCTGGAGACGGTTCAGGTCCTTTGGGTTATCAGGCTGGATATCCGTACTTAATTAAAAAAATGTACGATTTTTATGGAGATAAACAGCTTATCGTAACTTACTATCCATCGCTTAAAAAGCAATTGGAATTTTTAAAAACCAAGACTTCAAATTTATTATTTAGCACAGACTTGGGAGATCATGAATCGTTAGAGCCCAAAAATAAGCCCCTAACAGCATCCGTGTTTTATTGGTTGCATGCTCAATTATTAAGTGAGTTTGCGGCAATTTTAGGAAAAGATGAGGATCAACAACAGTATGCCGCATTAGCTCAACAAATTAAAGAGGCTATATCCAAACAGTTTTTTACAGCTTCAACAGGCAAAATAGGTACTGGAACGCAATCTGATCAATTATTTGGACTTTGGGCAGGCGTTTCAACAAATAACCCTAAGGGCTATGAGATGTTGCTAAAAGCAATTGAAAGTAAGGATTGGCATTTATCCACCGGAATATTTGGAACTAAATTTTTATTTGATGTGCTGCGGTCTCATAATGACCAAGAGACTGCTTATCGCATAGCCAATCAAGAAACATTTCCTGGATGGGGTCATATGGTAAAGAATGGAGCAACAACACTCTGGGAGACTTGGCAATATTCAGACAATACGTATTCTCACAATCATCCGATGTTCGGCTCTGTTGGCGAATGGTTTTACCGAAGTATTCTAGGCATAAACCATGCAGAAGCAGGTTTTAAAAAGATAATCATCAAACCACAACCTGCTAAAGATTTACAACATGCAAATGGTTCATATCAATCGGTTCATGGAAAGATCGCTAGTTCTTGGAAGAAAACAGCAAATGATGGATTTGAAATGCAGGTGGAAATTCCAGTAAATACCAGTGCAGAAATATGGGTACCCAATGCGAATAAAAAGCAAGTCAAGGAATCCGGTAAGATTATCGATGAACATTCAGAACTGACGTTCCAAGCACATAAAGACGGATACAGTGTCTATGCCGTTGGTTCCGGAAAATATACTTTTGAAACAAATTAACCTTCTATAAATTTATCCTGGGAATATGGGACCTCCATACGCCCAGGATTTTTTTTATTCTTCCAATAAGTTTACTTCGCTGAATTTGCCTTTTTTGAAATTATACCTTAAGGATTTAATCTCTAAAGGTTTAAAATGCCCTTGCCAACGATGATTTGCGACTGGTAAGTTGAGTTCTGCAGCTGTAGCTTCACCCAAGGTTTCCACACATCGGATGATAAGGTCTTTTTTATCTTCACTTTCTTTGATGGAAGAGATTAGGATATTCTTGGGATTGATACGCATAAAAGATCCTGATTTAGGCAGATGACCTGGATGAATCCCTTGATGCAGACTTAAAGCTGCTGCAATAAACTCCTCTGCCTTTCTAGGGATATTATTATCTTTCCAATTACCTTCATGAGGAAGGAGCAGCATTTTCATTGTCTGAATTCCCTGGTCCATGAACGTGTATCCTTTGTTGGGGTCAATTGCTAAAGGTACATGATGAGCGTACACCGCAGAGCGGGTAATTGAAAGTCTCAAATCAGCACCAATTGCGCTGTATCCATATTTCGCATCATTAATTATACTGAATCCATAATTCGTTTGCTTATGTTTTCCTGAACCACTAATCCATCGTAAAGCAGGTTCTTCTCGACCATTGGCTGGTCGTGTAATATGTCCATATGGAGTTTCATAAGTGACTTCAGTATCTTGAATGGCTAGCGGAAATGAGAATTTCAACATCTTCAATTGTTCCTGCCAATCCAATTGTACTTTGGCTAGAATTTCTTTTCTCCCGGCAAATAAAACCCAATCGATCATTAATTTAGACTTGCCGTAATAACTAGTCACCCGCAGGCTTGCTTTAAAAGGGCCCTTTTCCAACAAGTTGATTTCAGCTCGGTTAAATTGACCAATGATATGATCATAGTGGCTAATCCCATGTCCCCAGGTATCGCTTTTATCTTCGAGAATCAAAGCTTTACAACCTGTTTTTCCAGGTTCAAAAACTTGTATGCCAAGTTTTAAATCTTCAATAGTTATTTCGCCATCATCTGTAATCGTTAATTTAAAATATTCGTTTGCGATGGAATTATAGCTGCTTGCTAATGCATTAAATTTCGCTTGCGAATGTCCATCAATTATTCGAATTTGTTGATAACCTAAAGCTGGTAGATTCACTTGAAAACTAATCCCACGAGTGTCCAAGGTCTGCGCTTCCCCTAATTCATACTGGTGAGGAAGATGATGGCCTTCATGATCACAGACAAATACATCATCGGCGATTTCTCGGAAACCCACTTGATAGGTGACGATGGAATTAACTTCCCAAGCATGCGGATTAAATACAAGTAGATATTTATGTTCAGGAATTTCGGATGCCACTTGCCACTCCAGCTTTTGCAGGGATTGATACATTGTCTCATCAGCAATATCCAATGCTCGGCCATATCCATGCGCAGCATCATTCGTATGAGCTACTAAAGAAGTTCCCGGTAAGCTATCGTGAAATTGTAGCAACATGATTTTTTCCCAAGCATCCCTTAATTTTTCCTTCGGATAGTTTACTCCCCAAAATATGGAACCTAAACTAGCCACTTTTTCTGCAGTCAATAAGGAAGCTTCACTCAAGCGATTTCTTTTTTTGATGGCACATTCTGCAGTATAGCAGCCTACTGCATGATGCTGAAATTCATCTTTGATGGTGGGAATATCTATTTCCTTAATATTGTAGAGCCAATCAAAATAAGCATCCACTGTATTGTATTGTAAGGTTGGTGCATCAGGCTCTTGTTGTATTGCTGCTATGGACTTAAGGTTCGCTTTCGTTGGTCCTCCACCGTGGTCACCCACCCCATAGAAAGCCATATGTTCCTTGATTTTGTTATTTTGATGACTATGCAGCATCGAATTTATTCGACCTTTCACATCGCCATTGTCGCTGTAATCATCTTGTATCCTATACGTCATTACTTTTGTTCCATCTGCTCCTTCCCACCAAAAAATAGAACTGGGCAATGATTTTTCACCCGCCATTGGTCTCATAAAGACATAACTGTTCATTCCTTGCTTTTGAACAATTTGTGGAATAGTATTCGCATGACCAAAAGCATCAGGATTAAAGGCTATTTTTGCACGAACTCCAAGTAATTTCTGAAAGGTTAATTGTCCATATAATCCCTGCCTAACCATGGATTCACCGTGCAACATATTCATGTCTGGCTCCACCCACCAACCTCCTACAATATTCCATCGCCCTTCTTTCACTCTTTTCACAATTTGTTCAAACATGATAGGATCATTCTCTTTAACCCACACATAAAAGAGTGCAGAGCTGCTTGTGAAGACCATATCTTTTTGCTCATTTAATCTATCCAAGGCCGATTTAAAAGTACTTAAGACCACCACCAATCCTTCCGCCCATCGCCATAACCATATGGGATCTATGTGGCCATGCCCAATCATATGGAACTTGAACTGGTTTGCGTAAACTGGCCAATTTAATAGCAGTTCTTTAGCTTTTAATTTTTGGAAGGGTAATACATATAGGGAGATAGCACCTAAGGCTGAGGTGTGAATAAAGGATCGCCTTGAAATGTGTTGCTTAGGTTTCATATAGGTTTAGGTAAAAACGGAGATTGTTTATTTTAAAATCATCACGATTTTAAAAATAAACAATCTCCATAATTCCTAGACGTATCATTTTGATGTAAAGTAATACAATATTGATCGATGAAAATGCCATTCATGTATTCAACCCCAATTGAGTTAGGTTAATGTATTTGTTGGCTTTGATAAGCCTAATTATTTTATTGATTCTTTGCTGAATACAATATCCCGATAGTTGTTCTTTTCATAAAGGATACCAACCGTTTTTTTATTGAGCAATACCAAATCAGAATAGGCAGAATAGGCACCTTTAAATCCTTCAGGAGCTTTGGCGATGAGTTTGTTGAAATACCATGTTTTCCCTTGATCTTTCGACAAACGTAAGGTGAGGTTGTTTCTGTCTATTGGGTCAGCCGCATTGAGATGAGCCAAGATAAATTTCTTACCTTTCTTCCACGACAATACAGAAGCCTGATTGATTGGATCTGGTAAGTTGGGATCTAATTTAGCAGACTCCCAAGCATGACCTCCATCTCTAGAGATGGAAATAATACGCTGTTTCGGGTTTATTTGTTGATTTCTAGATGACATATAAACTGCTTGGTCGTCAATTTGGGCAGCAATGGATTCATTAGAACCAGGAAAAGGGATGTTTTCACTCAATTTAAATGATTGGCCATGATCGTCAGAATAAAAGGCATGTGCATTCCAATCTTTCCCTTGAGTTTGAGGGTTTCCTGCACTGTGGTTTGCTGCGATGTATAGACGCCCTTGTTGAGGACCTGAAACAAATTGGAACCCGTGACCTGGGGTATTCGCATAAGTTCTCCAATCTTCTTTAAACTGGTAGGCCTGATTGATGCTAGGCTGATTAGGACGATGGACTTGCATGGTTATATTGGTTGGCTCAGACCAAGTCTTTGCTCCATCACTAGAGGTAATAAACCATGTTTCTCGCAGCCCTTTTCCTTTTCTAACTTCTTCTTCGTGATTGTTGCCGGTATTATAGAATAAGAAGATTCTACCATTTGGGTAATTAGGGTCTAATAAATCCACTACCGGAGCAGGATTTCCTGCTTGCAATTTTTCATAATCTACTGCAATTTGCAATGTTTCCCATGTTTTTCCCTCGTCTTTACTGATCTTATATACGATATCTACATTGCCATAATCGCCTGCATGTTCCACTCTTCCTTCTGAAAAAGCTATTAATTCTCCTGTTTTATTTTTTACGATAGCGGGTATTCGATAACTGGCGTAGCCATCTTTACCAGATTGAAAAACAACGGTTTCTTGCGCAATCAATTGCGTGGAAATAGTTAAAGATAAGAGTGTGAATAATGTTTTAATCATTTGTAGTAGCATTTAAAATTTTGATTTTGAAAATAGGAATTCAAAACCTTGGATTTGATGTTAAGTAGGCAATTTAATGAAAATTTGTTGCAAAATATGGGCTCTTTAGTGGAATATTGGTAACTTAATTGCGAGTAGGAATACTTGAAATTACAAATCTTTCTTCGAGTTTCTTAAATCAGTAATTCTGTAACATTTTTAATTCAAAAAACTTTTATCGACTAAATCGTCAGCTGAAATGACTTTTAGTAATATTCGGCTTGTGCAGGGTGAAATGTGCCTTTAATTGCTGTTAAAACAGCTTTATCCGCAATTGGAGTTGGATTAGTTTTTTTATTGAAAGAGCCTGTTTATGAAAAACTATTACATAAAAATTAAATTTAAATAGCTGTCAGGATGGGGCAGGATGATTTAATCCTAACGCATATATATATTTGATTTAGCACCATTTTAAAGATAGGTGACAAATTATAAACAATGATTGATACGGTACATTTCAAGTATAATGACTAATCAAGCATGTAACAAGTGTTAATAAATAAAGGAAAAAGCGTATTCAAAAAATGATTATGATCGTGAATTAGGGGGTATTCTTTCAGAAGGGTCTTGAATCTTAGTTGCCATACAGAGATTAAGTAAGTACCTTATTCCTATCGATTTACCGTATTTGTCATTCATTTTTTTCCACTAGCCAATCAATTTAGAAAACAAAAGTTACGTTGTTATTGGTCCCATTATTATTTGGAGATGTTCCTCAATTTCTGGCAAAGAATACGTGCGCAATCAACAGGAATGTTATAACCTGAAGCTGAAAGAGTGATATGGCTGCGGCACCTTATGGAATTGAACAAGAATTCAATGGATGGCTTATGGGTCACTCATTGGGTATTTTAAATGGAAAAACCTGAATTGATAAATTAACATATTTAAACCAAAAATGATAGAAAACCGAAATGCTAAGCTGCTATTATTTTCCTTGCTTATGCTTTTATTTGCGGGATCTTGTACAGATCAAGAGGCCAAAAAAGAAGTAGCAAAAGAGGATGATAATCCGAAAACCAAGAAAATCGTTCTTCCAGAAGGATTTGCCATCGACCATATTTATAGTCCTTCGGACAATAAAGTGGGTTCTTGGGTTTCCATGACTTTTGATGACAAAGGTAGATTAATTACTTCTGATCAGTATGGAAGTTTGTATCGTATCGATTTACCTCCAATAGGGGCAGATTCGACGGTAAAACCTAAGATTGAGAAAATGGATTTCCCGAATGAAAATCCTGCTGATACCACCAAAAAGAAGGTAGGAATGGGTTTTGCACAAGGGCTTCTATATGCTAACAATAGTTTATATGTTGTCGTAAATCACAATGCTAATGACGAGTTTAGCAAAGGTTCTGGTGTTTATCGCTTAGAAGACACCAATAAGGATGATCAATTTGATAAAATATCCTTATTGCTTGCTATGAATGGAGAAGGCGAACATGGACCTCATAGTATTATTCAAGGACCTGATTCGGCCATCTATGTTGTTGCAGGTAACCACACGGATGTACCTCAAATGAGTCATTACAAACTTCCTGCAAATTGGAAGCATGATAACTTATTCCCACAAATCGTAGACCCTCAAGGTCACGCGACTGATCGTAAAGAACCAGGAGGCTGGATTGCGAAATCAGATGCTGAAGGTAAAAACTGGGAATTGGTGAGTGGGGGTTATCGTAACCCTTATGATATTGCTTTTAATGATGATGGTGAATTATTCACTTATGATTCGGACATGGAATGGGATTTTGGTATGCCTTGGTATCGTCCTACACGTATCAGCCATGTAACAAGTGGAAGTGAATACGGATGGCGTACCGGTAATGCGAAATGGGATCCTTCTTATTTAGATAACTTACCAGCATTATTAAATATTGGTCAAGGTTCTCCTACCAACTTATTGTATGCAAGTAAAGCAAAATTCCCAGATCAATATCGCAAGAGTTTATTAGCGTTTGATTGGAGTTTTGGTATTATTTATTCCATCCAGTTGACACCTAAAGGAGCAACATACGAAGCGAAAGCAGAGGAGTTTATCTCCGGATCACCTTTACCACTTACCGATGGGGTAATTGGTCCAGACGGAGCATTATATTTCTTAACAGGTGGTCGTCGTTTAGAATCAGACTTATACCGTGTATATTACACCGGTTCGGAAAAAATCAACGAACGTAAAGTAACTGATGCAGATGATTTGTCGAAAGATTTCAAATTACGTAGAGAAATTGAACAATATCATAAACCATCTCCTGCAGGCACTGTGGAGAAAGTATGGGAACATTTAGGACATGAAGATCGTTTTATTCGTTATGCTGCTCGTATTGCTGTAGAACATCAGCCAGTAGAAACTTGGAGAGATCTAGTGTTCAAAGAACGTAATGTGGTTCGTTTGACTGAAGCTGCACTAGCTTTAGCGCGCAATTCAGATGCACATCTTCGTGATGATCTATTACGTAAATTAGGTACTATCGATGCTAGTAAATTAAATAACAGAATGTTGTTAAATTTATTACGTGTATATGAAGTGATTATTGCTCGTATGGGTAAACCTGAAGGAGCGTTGAATGAAACGTTGATTGCTAAATTAGCACCACTTTATCCTACACAAAATAATACGTTAAATCGTTCGTTAGGTAAAGTATTAGTAGCTATTCACGATAAGAGTGTTGTTGAAAAAACGGTTCCATTGATTGCTAGCGCAAAAGATGATACGACAAACAATGCAAGTTTCATGAGTTCTTCAAATTTAATTTTGAGAAACCCTCAGTATGGATTAGATATAGCTGATATGTTGGCTAATATTCCTCCTGCTCAGCAAATTTACTTAGCTACGATGTTGAGTACAGCGAATGCGGGTTGGACACCTGAATTACATGAGCAATATTTCAATTGGTTTTATAAAGCTTTCGGTTACAAAGGTGGTAACAGTTATATTGGATTTATTGATCGTGCGAGAAAAATTGCTTTAGAACGTCTTCCAGAAGATCAACGTGCTCATTATGGAAAATTATCAGGAGATTCTTTAGTTAATGAATCCGGAAAACGCTTAGCAGACAAAGTACCAGGGCCTAAAGGACCAGGAAGAGGCTGGGGTGTTGATTCGGCTTTAAAATACATTGATACCGATCAGGATCCACGTAACTTTACAAGAGGTAGCGAGTTGTTCTTAGCATTGAAATGTGGTGCATGTCATACCATGAAAGGTGCTGGAGGTTCATTCGGACCAGACTTAACTCAATTAGCTTCACGTTTTTCTAAAAAAGACATCCTAGAAGCAATTATTGAGCCTAGTAAAGTAATTTCAGATCAATACGAATCTAAGTTATTTACAATGAAAGATGGAACAACTTCCTTAGGTAGACAAGTTGGAGAAGATGAACAAAATTACATCATTGTTCAAAATCCATATGCTCCTCAGGTTACGAAGTCAATTCCAAAAAATGATGTTGCTTCAGTTAAAGCATCAGATGTATCGATTATGCCTCCAGGAACATTAAACGTATTAAGTCCAGATGAATTGAGAGATTTAATGGCTTATTTATTATCGGGAGGTAATGAAAACAATGAAGTTTACACAAAAAATAAAAAATAATTAAGGTGTATTTCTCTAATCAAGATTGGCAAGACAAAGTATCGCATGTGACGCAAGTCGGAGGGATAGAAACCTCTACACTAGACAATGGCCTAGGCCGTGGATCTCGTATTGCTTGGGTCAATACTGGCGCAGGTTTACGATTTAAAGTTGCGTTAGATCGAGCCATGGATATTGTAGATGCATCTTATAATCAGTATAATTTGAGTTGGGTTAGTCGTTTAGGACTAACCCCACCTCAACCATTGTCTGATCAAGGTATTGATTGGTTGCGCACATTTTCAGGCGGACTGTTAGTGACTTGTGGATTAACCCATGTTGGAGGACCAGAAGAAGATGAATACGGAAAAAGAGGTTTACATGATTTGATTAGTAATACTCCTGCGGAAATTACCCAAATCAAACAACCGAATTTATTCTCGAATGATAAGGAAATGGCTATTACTGGGGTGATTAAACAAGGTCACCCATTAGGGTATAGCTTGGAATTAAAACGGACTATACGTTGTCTTCTTGGTGAACCAACGATCTATATCCAAGATGAAATTCAAAACATCGGAAACACAGTTGCCCCGCACATGATCTTGTATCACTTCAATTTTGGTTGGCCCTTAATTGATGCTGGAACTCGATTATTATGGAATGGCGAATGGCAGTCTAGAGAAACAGGCGATGCGAATAAAATATTCAAAGAAGGACAGGATTATAAAGTTTGTCAAGCCCCACGCGAAGATCACGCTGCTGGAGGCGAAGAGGCTGCAATAATCAATGTCGAGGTGGAAGATGATGGTTTATGCCACTGCGGAATCTACAATGAAAAGTTGGGTTTCGCTGTTCAGCTTCAATTTAAAAAAGAACAATTGCCTTGGTTAACCAATTGGCAACATTGGGGTAAAGGGGAATATGTGACTGGTTTAGAGCCAGGAACTAACCCGCCACTAGGCCAAAAACTCATGCGAGAACGTAAAGAGTTAATTATTCTTCAACCGCAAGAGAAAAAAACATACGAATTACAATTAACTATTTTGACAGAACCTGCTCAGGTTCAAGAATTTTTAAACAAATATTAAGCTACTAAAATTAAACTTAGAATGGAAAAGATAGAAAAGGCTTTTGAACAAGGAAAAGGGGTATTGAGATTGGCTCCGAATTGGGTGCCAAGATCATTTTGTGTACCTGGTAGAAGAATTAAATTGCACCCAGATGATTATTATGTGTTAGGTGGAGAACGTGGTGGAATTGATGAACGTTGGTTATCTTCGACCACACCTGCGAAAAATGGCCCTTTGACTGGTGAATTTGAAGGATTAAGTTTTGTAGTATACGAGGAGGATGGAAAAACAGAACAAATTTTACTGTCTGATTTCGTAGAACATTTAAAAGGAAGATTACTTGGAGACCGTATATGGGATGAATACCAAAGTTGGCCTATGTATTCTAAGTTTTTTGACAATATGGGGCCATTGCCACACCATATTCATCACAACGATGAAAAGGCTGCGTTAATTGGTCAACAAGGAAAACCTGAGGCATATTATTTCCCACCTCAGTTAAACAATCATGGAGGTGATTTCCCTTATACATTTATTGGAATCGCACCAGGTACAGCGAAAGAAACCATCAAAGAATGTCTTGAAAATTTCACTAAAGGAGATAATAAGATTACTAATTATTCACAAGCCTATCGCTTAGAGCCGGGAACCGGTTGGGATGTTCCTCCAGGGTTATTACATGCTCCTGGAAGTATGTGTACCTATGAGCCTCAAAAAGCTTCTGATGTTTTTGCCATGTATCAATCATTGGTTAATGAAGCGATTATTCCAGATGAATTATTATGGAAAGGCTTACCAGAAGATCAAAAAGGAAATTATGATGGATTGATGGATATCATAGATTGGGATTTAAATGTAGATCCTAATATGATGCAAAATAGATTTATGAAACCTGTACCTGTGCTTGATGAGCAAGTTATGGAAAGCGCAGGATACAATGAGAAATGGATTTGTTATAAGTCTACTGCATTTAGTGCCAAAGAATTAACCGTATTACCAGGGCAAACAGTGACAATCAAAGATGCCGCAGCCTATGGATTAATCATGATGCAAGGCTATGGTAAAATCAATGATTTTACATTAGAAACGCCTTCTCAAATTCGTTATGGTCAGTTGACATACGATGAATATTTCGTGTCAGAAGAGGCTGCTGTAAACGGGGTGGTAATTTCCAATCACTCAAAAACAGATCCAATTGTGATGTTAAAACATTTTGGACCTAATAATCCAGATTTAACAATAGAAGGTTAATTTTTTTTACCATAAAAACTTTAAAGATGAGCAATAACAATTTTCCAAAATTACATAATGCAACTTGGCCAGGGATTGTGGGTAAAGGGGATCATGAGCCTATTGTTTCCCTTGATGAATTATTAGAAAAAACAGCCAATGCCAATGTCAATGGAGTTAAATTCGATGGTGTTGACCTTGGGCTTTTTGAGCCTCATGTTAAGCTTGATAGTTCAGATGATAACATCAGTGCGGTAGTCGATAAAATAGGCGGGTATGGCTTAGAAATAGGCACATTAGTGGCTCCAATTTGGCCACCAGATGGTGGCTCAGCCATGGGCTCCCAAGCAGACCGTGATAAATTTGTCGATGTAGTAAGAAGAGCTTGTGAGTTCGGTTATAAATTGCGTAAGCAAGGCATACGTACCTCCGATGTGATCCGTATAGATTCAGCTTCTGGCGTTGAAGCATGGGCGAAAAACCCAGAGGAAAACACCCGGTTGATTGCAGATACATTCCGTAGAGCATGCGATGTTGCTGCTGAATATGGGGAGCGCTTAGCTGCAGAAGGTGAGATTTGTTGGGGAGGCATGCATAGCTGGAAATCCATGTTGAAAACTTTAGAAATGGTAGAACGCGATAATATTGGTTTTCAAGCGGACATGTCCCATACGTTTATGTATTTACTAGGTACAAATGCACCAGAAGATCGTATTCTTAAACCAGATTTCCAATGGGATGATCGGGAAGAATTAGAGCGTGGATTGAAGTTTTTAACCTCCAAACTAAGACCTTGGACTATAGATTTTCATGTGGCTCAGAATGATGGAACTGTATTTGGTTCAGGTTCTCACGATAAAACAGGTAGACATTGTCTTCCTACCGATCCTAACGGACGCTTAGATGTAGCGCATGATGCAGGATATTGGTTAAGGGATGATCAAGGTAAATTAACCAAAGCATTTAATCACATTTGTTGGGATGGATGTATGTTCCCGAATGAAGTGATGCATAAACAAGAAACTTGGAATTCTATCTTGGAAACTTTAATCAAAGTGAGAGATAATCATGGCTGGTCAGAATAACATATAATTAGCAATTACGATGGAAAAAAAGCAATTAAGAATTGGATTAATAGGATGCGGTTTTATGGGAAGAACGCATAGCAATGGATATAAGCGAGTACCTAATTTCTTCCCAGATTTAGAATATACACCGGTTTTAAAAGCAGTTTGTTCAAGAAGTGAAGAAAAAGTAAAAGCTTTTGCCGAACAATGGGGTTATGAATCTTATGAAACGGATTGGAAAGCACTTATCGCTAGAGATGATATTGATGCTGTAGATATCTGTACTCCAAATAACATGCATAAAGAAATTGCTATTGCGGCTGCAGCTGCTGGCAAGATGGTTTTGTGTGAAAAGCCTCTGTCTAGAACCTTAGAAGAAGGGGAAGAAATGGTGAAAGCTATTGAGGAGTATGGCGTAAAAAATACAGTATGGTATAACTACAGAAGACTACCAGCTGTCACACTTGCTAAGCAAATCGTTGATAGTGGTAAATTAGGCAAGATTTTTCATTACAGATCCAACTTTTTGCAAGATTGGACGATTAATGAAAATTTACCTCAAGGTGGACGCGCTTTTTGGCGTATGGATGCTGAAGCGGCTGGCTCAGGGGTAACTGGCGATTTATTAGCGCATTGTATTGATTTGGCGATGTGGCTAAATGGAGGCATTAAAGATGTTTCTTCGGTAACTGAAACCTTTGTGAAAGAACGTGTGCACGAAGAAACTGGAAAACTGCAAGAAGTGAAAATTGACGATGCTTGTATTTTTCACTGTCATTTTGGAAATGGTTCATTAGGTTTATTTGAATCTACACGTTATGCTCGTGGGCATAAGGCTTTATTTACCTTTGAAATCAATGGTGAAAAAGGTTCATTGAAGTGGGATTTACACGATTTGAATCGTTTAGATTTTTTCAATAATGCGGATGAATCTACCGTTAGGGGCTGGAAATCTATTCATGTAACCGATGGTGATCAACCATACATGGACAAATGGTGGGTACCAGGATTAACTATCGGCTATGAACATTCTTTTGTTCATCAAGTAGCAGATTTCTTAAAAAGTGTTGAAGCAGGAGAGGACTGTCACCCTACGTTTCGTGATGCGTATGAAACGCAAAAGGTATGTGAAGCGGTATTACTTTCTGCAAAAAATAGAACTTGGGAAGAAACCCAAGTTGATTGGAAAAACAAGTAAATCAATCTATTCATTATGAAATTAAATAAAACTGTAAAATACAGCTGCCTAAGTATGGCAGCTTCCTTGTTATTAATCTCTTGTAACGCAGGAAATTCCAATGCAAATGGAAAAGAAGAAGTTTCGGATTCCATTAAAGTAGAAGATGGATTTATTTCCATGTTCGATGCCAATTCATTAAGTGGTTGGGAAGGTGATACCGCTATTTGGTCGATGGCTAATGGAGTATTGACTGGCGAGATCAAAGCCGATGCGGAGCCTTTAAAAAATAATACCTTTATTATTTGGGGTGGCGGTGAAACAGGTGATTTCGAATTAAAAGGACAATTCAGAATCTCTAAAAGTGGGAACAGTGGTATTAACTACCGTAGTGAGCGCTTTACCGAAGTTCCTTTCGCACTGAAAGGCTATCAAGCGGATATCGATGGAAACAATAATTATACAGGTCAGAACTATGAAGAACGCAATCGTACGACATTAGCTTACCGTGGTCAACGTGCTGAAGTATTGAAAATTGAAGAAGGCATTCCTGCAGAATCTAAAGGAAATGCATGGACGAATTTAAAAGTTGTGGATACCGTTGCGACTGCAGACGAATTAAAAGCGGCTGTGAAAGATGAAGATTGGAATGAAATACAAATCATTGCAGAAGGTAATAAACTTTCGCATTACATTAATGGGGTATTAATTAGTGAAGTAATCGATAACGATACGGTTAATGGAAAAGCTAAAGGCTTACTAGGAATGCAAGTGCATGTTGGACCTCCAATGAAAGTAGAGTACAAGGACATGAAAATAAAAATCAAAAAATAACCTTAACTTATAGCCGAAATATAAGTCAGGTAAAAATTGATGAACCAATGAATTTAAATAGTAAGGTAATAGCGCAATTGATCCAATCGGTCAATGCCGAAGAGAGGGATTACCTAAATACATGTGAAAAGCAAATAAAAGAACAATACAAAACACATTTTGTTCGTATTTTTTCCACATTAAGTAGAAAGCTTAGTCTATCTACCAAAGAAAAATTAATCCAAATGCAGGTTTCAGATTCTGAAAACCTGATCATTGAAGATTGGACGGTCTTACGTTTGGCCCGAGTATATCTGTTGAGTTTAATCCAGGATGAAGAAGAATCTTATGTTCAATTCATCAATCAACTTTTTGATTATGCAGACATGCAAGAGTTGGTGGCATTATATTCCGCGCTGAATGTGTTGGATTATCCTTCCAGATGGATTGAGCGTTGTAAAGAAGGTATTCGAAATAATATCGGACTGGTGCAAGAAGCGATTATAGAACAAAATAAATTCCCAAGTGAGCATTTAAATGAAGAAGCTTGGAATCAAATGGTCCTTAAAAGCTTTTTTACGAGTAAGAACGTGTTAAAAATCGCTGGATTGTTTGAAAGAAATAATCCTAACTTGGCTACAGCCATTGTAGATTATATTTATGAAAGACATTCCGCCAAAAGAAACATTCATCCTATTCTTTGGCTTTTAGCAAAAAATAATCTCCCTGAAAGGGCGTTATCCATATTATCTGAGCAATTTCACAATTGCTCAGACAGTTTGGAGGGCTCCATTCTGTTTTATATATTAGAAGAGAATAATGTAAAAAGTGTTGAAAAGGAACAGTTAACCAGCCTAAACCAGGAGCTTGCGCTTATTCCTTTTTCAGAAGACTTGTTGGAAAGATTTAAAAACAGAAATGTATGTGTACAGATTTAAATAGGGATATAAAGAAGATGGGGCAACCTATGCCCTTAGATTTGGATATTATTAAGGGGATGAAATTTGTCGATCCTCATATTCATATGGTGTCTAGGACTACTGACGATTATCAAGCCTTATTTGATGCTGGTGTTCTATTAATTATAGAACCAGCCTTTTGGGTTGGACAACCGAGAACAGGATTAGATACCTTTAAGGATTACTACAGCAGTTTAATAGGTTGGGAACGCTTTAGAGCTTCACAATTTGGTATTCGACATTTCTGTACCATTGGATTAAATTCACGGGAAGCCAATAATGAAGCCTTAGCAGATCAAGTGATGGAGATATTACCTCATTTTATTTATAAAGAGGGAGTATTGGGTATTGGAGAAATTGGTTTTGATGATCAAACGGCTGCGGAGGAAAAGTATTATCGTGCACAATTAGAGTTGGCCAAAGAAGCCAATATTCCAGTACAAGTACATACCCCACATCGTGATAAAACCAAAGGTACATTACGTAGTATGGAGATCGCTTTAGAACATGGTCTTGATCCGCAAATGGTGATTATAGATCACAATTCGGAAGAGACTGTAAAGGACGTATTGGACAGGGGTTTTTGGGCTGCATTTACCATTTATCCATTCACTAAAATGGGAAATGAACGGATGGTCGATATTGTGAAGCAATATGGATCAGCCAATATTATGGTAAATTCAGCAGCAGACTGGGGGATATCAGATCCCTTAGCTGTACCTAAAACGGCTGCCTTGATGTTGCAGATGGGGATAGATCGCAAGGACGTGGAGAAAGTTACTTATACCAATGCATTAGAGGCATTTAAAGTCGCTAATCATTTGGATTTGGAAAGCTTAAATCAGACACTTCAAGCGGATCCATTGGCTAAATTTCAAGGCAATACCATCCTAAGAGGAGGTCAACAACCTCGCTTAAACAAGGATTCCATTATTATTTCTTAATTATAACTTGCAGCTATGAAAGCTTGGTTGCAGTTGATAAGACCTGCTAATGTGCTTACAGCTATCTCCGATGTGATGGCTGGAGTAGCATTAGCAGGTTTATTTTTGCAAATAAATCTGCCAGATACCTATACTTTGGTACTTATTGCAGTATCCAGTATGTTATTGTATACAGGAGGTATTGTTTTTAACGATGTTTTTGATGCGAAATTAGATCAAATCGAAAGACCTGAAAGACCAATACCAGCTGGTCGAGTTCCGAAGTTTGCCGCTGTAATCTTAGGTACTATGGCATTTACTGCTGGATGTTTGATTGTTGGGAGTCTGAATGATTATGCATTAGGAATCGCAATACTCATTGTGATGATGTGTTTAGTTTATAATGGTAAAGCAAAACACCATTTTATTTTAGGGCCTATTTGCATGGGCGCTTGCCGTGGTCTTAATTTACTGCTAGGAATGGCCGTTTTTCCAGAATCTCTTCAGTATTGGTATGTGGCAATTGTTCCAGTAATATACATTGCAGCAGTCACTAATATCAGCCGTGGTGAAGTCTATGGTAATAATAAAACAGCGATGTTAGTTTCTGTAGGCTTATACAGTTTAGTTTTACTGACCATGCTTAGTTTCACCATTCATTTTGGCCATTATAGTGCATTTGCTTTTCTTTTGGCTTTTATTTTATTAATCGGTACCCCATTAAAAAAAGCATTGAAAAGTTTAGCACCTCCAGATATCAGAAAATCTGTTAAATTTGGTGTTTTAGCTTTAATTTTAATGAATGCCAGTTGGATTGCTATTGCAGGATTTCCATACTTAGCTTTAGCCGTATGTGTTATTCTACCAGTGTCCATTTATTTGGCTAAAAAATTTGCCGTAACCTAATAAAAATTTACGATTATGAACCAAGTACTTAGTCAACGGTTTTCCATTAACTATGAATACGATATTCACTTTACAGCGCATCTGTTTGCGTTGGAAAATAATTTATTAAAAGATTTTTTACAAGCTCGAGGTAATCCTTATTTCAAGCAAAAAGTTCTTTTTGTTATTGATGATGCTGTTGCGCAAAACCATGTCAATTTGCAAAGTCAAATTCGGGAGTATTTTGCAGAAATTGATGCCATTCAAGCCAAAACTCCTTGTTTAATCCTTAAGGGGGGAGAAATCTGCAAAAATGATCCAAGTGCTTTAGCTTCTATTATCGAGGCGATAGATCAATATGGTATTGATCGACATTCCTATGTGATAGGGATTGGAGGAGGAGCTATTTTGGATTTAGTAGGCTATGCTGCTGCGGTATCCCATCGTGGTATTAAACATATTCGCATACCTACGACGGTATTATCTCAAAACGATTCTGGAGTAGGTGTTAAAAATTCAGTCAATTACAAAGGCAAGAAAAATTTTCTAGGAAATTTTACGCCTCCAGTAGCCGTATTCAATGATTTTGTTTTTTTACAGTCATTAGATAACCGTTCTTGGTTAGCGGGGATTTCGGAAGCTATCAAAGTTGCATTAATAAAAGATCTTCCATTTTTTGAATGGATTGAAGAGCAAGCGATTAATTTGCCTCTTCGTTCGTCAGTAGAAATGAAAGAATTAATCTACCGCTGTGCAGATTTACATTTAGCGCATATTCGAAATGGAGATCCATTTGAACTGGGTTCTTCTAGGCCCTTAGATTTCGGTCATTGGAGCGCTCATAAGTTAGAGCAATTGACAAATTTTGAAGTGCTGCACGGTGAAGCTGTTGCAATTGGGCTAGCAATAGATGTCATTTATTCCTATTTAATTGGTAATATTTCAGAGGAAGAAGCAGTGCGCATCGTCAAGTTAATTCAACAATTAGGATTGCCGATTTATCATCCTATTTTAGACAGTGAATCCACACGTCAGCAATTATTGACAGGGCTTTTGGAATTTCAAGAGCATTTAGGTGGTCGATTAACCATTGTTTTGTTGGAGAAATTAGGAAAAGGTAAAGACTACCATAGCTTAGACTTTCCATTAATTTTACAAACATTGGATTTTTTGCAGAACTTTCAAGAAACACATCAACAAATCAATGAAATTAACTAATACCCACTATTCATATTGCAGCAATATTCATTCTGGTGAATCTTGGAAGGACCATTTTGAACAATTACAACAATATGTTCCATTAGTGAAAGCCCAGGTCTGTCCTGATGCACCATTCGGATTAGGTCTTAGAATATCAAATGCTGCGGCTAAGGATCTTTCCAATCCATTGCTTCTTGAAGAATTGAAAACTTGGTTACACAGCCAAAATATCTATGTTTTTACCTTAAATGGTTTTCCATTTGGAGATTTTCATCAAAATCGGGTTAAGGACCAAGTGCACTTTCCCGATTGGACGACCAAAGAACGGTATCAATATACCATAACATTGTTCCAGATATTAAGTAAACTTTTACAAGATGGTCAGGAAGGAGGAATCTCCACATCGCCGCTCAGTTATCGGTTTTGGTTTAACGAAGGGACTGAAGATTGGAACAGCATGATAAATCAGGCTACGCAACATATTATTCAAGTAGCAGATTTTTTATATCAACAGGAGGTCCAAACCGGTAAATATATGCATTTGGACATAGAGCCTGAGCCTGATGGAGTTTTAGAGGATGCTACTGAATTTTTAACTTGGTATAAGGATCATTTGCTTCCAAAGGCATTGGAATATTTCAAGGAACGAAACGACTTTGATCAGGATCAAGTAAAATCAATCATCAATCGATATATCTGTATTTGTTATGATGTATGTCATTTTGCTTTGGAATACGAGCAACATGAAAAGATGATGAATACCTTTGAAGATGAAGGTATTCGAATTGGAAAATTTCAAGTTAGTGCAGCCTTAAAAATTAAGTTAAATCAGGATTCAGACCAACGTGAAGAACAACGTAAAGTATTAAAACAGTTTGATGAGCCAATCTATCTACATCAAGTCATTGCCCAACTAGAGGATGGTTCTTTTGTAAAATATCGAGACTTACCAGAGGCTTTACCTTATTTCCAAGACCCCCAACATGTCGAATGGAGAAGTCATTTTCATGTGCCAATATTTTTAGAACAGTATGGTCTCATCGGTTCTACCCAAGAAGATATTAAAACCGTTATGGCTCTGCACAAGCAGAAATCAAGAACAAATCATATTGAAGTAGAAACATATACTTGGGGGGTATTGCCGAAAGATTTGCAAGCACCTATTCAGGATTCTATAGCTCGTGAGATTAATTGGTTAATTGATCTCGTTAAATAATTACCATGAACAGAATAGCCGTTATTGATATCGTAGGACTTTCTTCCTCCGTCATTGGAAAACATACTCCGAATATTCAACAATATATTAATCGTTTTGGGTTGAAAAAAATTAAACCCATTCTACCAGCCGTAACAACTTCTGCTCAAACCACCTACTTAACAGGTACATTGCCCTCTACGCACGGCATTGTGGGTAATGGATGGTTTGATTATGAAGAATCAGAAATTAAATTTTGGAAGCAATCCAACAAATTGGTGCAAGCAGAGAATATATGGGATACAGCTAAAAAAATAGATCCTCAATTTACCTGTGCACAGATGTTTTGGTGGTATAATATGTATAACAATGCCGATTATTCGGTTACCCCTAGGCCCAATTATTTAGCCGATGGACGAAAGATGCCCGATTGTTATGCTTACCCATCAACTCTTCGCGATGAATTAACTGAAAAATTCGGAAAATTCCCACTATTTAGTTTCTGGGGGCCTAATGCTAATATCGTATCTTCGGAATGGATTGCTAATGCGGCATTGTATGTAGAGGATAACTATAAGCCTACGCTTAATCTGATCTATTTACCTCATTTGGATTACTGTTTGCAAAAGTTCGTATCTGAAGAGGAAAAAGTAATTCCCGAATTACAAAAAATTGACCAATTGGTACAAAGCATGATTGATCATTTCGAAAAAAATAATGTCGAAGTGATCTTGCTGTCTGAATATGGAATCGCACCCGTAAATCAACCCATTCATATCAATAGAATTCTTCGTCAAGCAAACTTGTTAGATATTCGTATAGAGCGTGGTCTGGAGTTGTTAGACGCAGCAGCATCTGCTGCATTTGCGGTTTCAGATCATCAAATAGCGCATATATATTGTAAGAATGAGGCTATAAAGCAACAAGTGAAAACCTTGTTAGCGAATCAATCGGGCATTGCTCAGATTTTAGATGATGCGGGTCAAAAAACGTATGGAATTGATCATGAGCGTTCTGGTGATCTGGTACTATTAGCCGAGCGAAATGCATGGTTTACCTATTACTTTTGGGAGGATGATGCAAAAGCGCCTGATTATGCGCGTATGGTGGATATCCATAAAAAACCAGGCTATGATCCAGTGGAGATGTTTATGACCTCCAAATCTAGAGCTATTTTTAAACTGTTGCTTAAAAAAATAGGCTTAAGAGCGGTCTTGGATATTACACCTTTGGATGCGAGTTTGGTACAAGGATCTCATGGGCTTCCTTCTTGTGAAGAACAATACTTCCCGGTTTGGATTGGTGCCAATGAAAACTCTTCAGAAACGATTGATCCAACACAGGTTAAACAACTGATACTAGACAAGATTTTTAAAAACTAGTTTTAAAATTTTTACTTGTATTTCTAGGTTTTAATTAAAAATATAAAGGCATTGGAATTTCCAATGCCTTTTTTTTATTGGGTCAATTGAGGTGATTTCCTGCGTTAGACGGCTTGTTTTTTTAATTATTTGCTTTCAAATGATTTGTATCAGATTCGTAGATCACTCGGATATCATTCGAAATTGAGTATGCCAGATCCGTGTCAGTACCGCAGGAGATCCGAAGGAGATGCGTTTAAAACAACAGAAAAGGAGCCACTACCATGCACTGTCCTGACCGGATAATACGGAAGAATTGAGGTTTATTTGCTTAGTTTTCTTAAATTTAGAAACTAATCAATCTGCATTAGAAACCTTATTAAACAGGAGATTTTTTAAATCTCAGGAGATCTATATACCATCATCCAATGAAAAGAGTATTATTTATATTATTAAGTGCTATTGCTAGTTTTTCTGTATTTGCACAGCCTACATCTGATTTACGAAATCCGGTAAAAAAAATTCATTTAGAGGGCTATGTCCAAAATCGATTACAATCCTCCATTCAAAATCGCATTTTGGCTCAGGACTTCAATCGATTGGTCGAGGTTTTCAATCCATCAAAACGAACAGAAACTCATCAATGGCAATCGGAATTTTGGGGTAAATGGTTTACCTCAGCTGTTTTGGCTTACCAATTTCAACCTTCTGAGGAGTTATATGAGACTTTGGAAAAGGCGGTGTATGGATTGATTGAATATCAAACTGCCGATGGATATATTGGTAATTATGCCGATACGCATCGCTTGCAGCAATGGGATATTTGGGGAAGGAAGTATTGTATGCTAGGTTTATTAGCCTTCTATGAGCTAAAACAAGATAAAAAAGTATTGAAAGCTGCAGAACAACTTGCTCAAAGTTTAATGGATGATTTGGACAAAGTGGATGGTATTATTGTGACTAAAGGTAATTATCGGGGTATGGCGGCATCTTCCATTTTGGAACCCATGTGTCAGCTGTATACGAAAACTAAGAATAAGAAATACTTGGATTTTGCCGAACAAATAGTTAACCAATGGAGTCGTGAAGATGGTCCAAAATTGATTGAAAAGAGTGCGGAAAATGTAGCATCACGGTTTCCAAAACCAACAAGTTGGTATAGCTGGGAACAGGGACAAAAGGCCTATGAAATGATGTCTTGTTATGAGGGTTTATTGGAATTATACCGTTTAACAGGAAAAGAAAATTACAAAGAAGCGGTATTGAATGTTTGGGAAAACATCAACCTAACGGAAATAAATATTGCGGGCTCTGGAGCATCTACCGAAATGTGGTTTGGCGGAAAAGCGATACAAGCACAACCTATACATCATTTTCAAGAGGTATGTGTGACGGTAACATGGATCAAATTAAGCTTACAATTGTTTCGCTTAACAGGAGATTCCAAATTTGCAGAAGCGGCTGAAACCGCCTATTACAACGCCTTATTAGGCTCCTTGAGTTATGATGGGGCACTATGGGCAAAATATACACCATTAAATGGGCAACGATTACCGGGTTCAGAGCAATGCGGTATGGGTTTGAATTGTTGTGAGGCTTCTGGTCCTCGAGCCTTATTTTTATGGCCATTTTATGCAGTTACTGCTGGGCAAGAAGGGATACAAATAAATTATTTTATTCCCGGAACATATGAAGTAGAGGTGAATAAGCAAAAAATTCAAGTTGCTATACAAACGGATTATCCTAAATCTGGTGCTGTACGTGTGAAACTAAGTAGCAAAAAGCCAATTTCTACGGCTGTTCAAATTAGGGTACCATCCTGGAGTAAGCAGACAAGCGTAGCATTAAACCGCGCGGAAGTACAAGATGAAGTAAAGGCAGGAACATATTATGTGATCGATCGTCAATGGAAACAGACCGATGAGGTACAATTGAACTTAGAAATGGAAGGACGTTGGGAAGAAATTGGGGATGAGTTTAAGTCTTATGCGATTATGCGTGGACCCATCGTACTTGCGCGAGATGCAGCATTTGGAGAAGCAGCTCCTGTAGGAATTAATTTAAACCCGTTGAATTTAAAAGACCATACTATAAAATTAACCGAAGTAAATCCGACGAATAAAGTTTGGATGCAATACCAAGCGGAGTTGTTGCCTGAATCCTATAGTGAAAAAGGCGCTCAACCCCTTTCCATTATGCTTTGTGACTACGCATCTGCAGGTTACAGTAAAGAGAATAGCTTAATTCAAACTTGGTTTCCTGCATTAATTAATAAAAGTAAATAATAGCGAATTATAATTTCCCATAACCCATGATAAAATTGAAAGAACGAATGATGCGTTTTCCCCTTTTTGTATTCTGTTGTTTGATGTTGATAAATACATCACTTCAGGCCAAGTCAGTCATTATTCCCCAAAACTTAAAAGTTGATTATTTAGTAAATCCAAGAGGTATTGATATAATCAAGCCTAGGTTTAGTTGGAATTTATTGGCTCAAAAAGAGAATCAATTTGGCTTAAAACAATCGGCCTACCGTATTTTGGTGGCTAGTTCAGAAAAAAATATTAAGCGTAATGAGGCTGATGTATGGGAATCGGGATGGGTTAATTCTTCGGCCATGGCTCAGATCGCATATGCTGGTCCTGCATTGGATTCCGATAAAACATATTACTGGAAAGTTGTTGTAAAAGATCAACAAGGAGCAGAATCCAATTGGAGTCCTATTGCACATTGGACAACGGGATTATTAAAAGACCAGGAATGGAAAGGAAAATGGATAGGTGGTACGGATGTTTTTGCAGTAAAAGACGGTAATAATACGATTTGGGATCCTTGGTTTCGTAAGACTTTTGAACTGCAAAAGGCAGTAAAAAAGGCTAATATCTATGTAGCCTCTTTAGGTTACCACGAATTGTATGTCAATGGACAACGTATAGGGGATGAAGTATTGGCACCAAATGTTACCGATCATACAAAACGTGCCCGCTATGTGGTATATGATATAGCTCCTTACTTGAAAAAAGGTAAAAATGTGATAGGGATTTGGTTGGGGACTTCATGGTCCATATTTGCGGGATATGATGTCGATGGATCAAGACCTCAAATGCCAATGGTTACTGCACAAGTGAACATGTATGCAAATAAAGACCCTAAGAGTCAGGAAAATCCAATCTTAAGTTTAGTGACAGATAAATCATGGAAAATTAAAAATTCTCCAAATAAATTAACAGGAATTTGGGATTTCAGAGCGATGGGTGGTGAGTTATGGGATGACCGTAAACGAGAGGATGATTGGAATACAGTGGCTTATGCTGATGAAGATTGGAAATCTGCTAATGAATATTTATTAAAGTTGAAAATTTCTGCTCAAAATGCTGTGGGTACAGCCGTGAAGGAAGAAATTAATCCTGTAGCTATTGAAGAGCGCCCTGATGGTTCCTTCCGCGTAGATATGGGGGTTAATTTTGCTGGATGGACAAGTGTAAAGGTGAAAGGCAATGAGGGTGATAAAATTGAATTTTTATACTCCGAACGTAAACAAGATGATATTACCTTTGGTTTACATAGTGCATTTATCATTGGTAAATCTGGGGTAGGAGAGTTCAAAAACCGTTTTAATTACAGTTCTGGTCGCTGGATAACCATCAAAGGGTTAAAGGAAAAGCCGGCTTTGACGGATGTTAAAGGCTGGTTGTTACGGACTAATTTTCAAGATGCATCGACTTTTGAGAGTAATGACGAATTGCAAAACTGGTTGCACGATCGTATAAAATGGACCTTTGAAAACTTATCTATCGGAGGATTTATTGTGGATTGTCCACAACGTGAGCGTATGGGCTATGGTGGAGATGCACATGCCACGACGGAAACAGGGATGTTAAATTACCAATTGGGTGATTTTTATTCGAAATGGATGCAAGATTGGCGTGATGTTCAGGGTACAGAACCAATGGTAGGCAATATGCGTGATCAGAATTATGCGCGTAAGCAAGTTACCAGTGGACGTATCCTAAATAATGGTATTCTTCCACATACCGCACCTACTTATTGGGGTGGTGGTGGTCCTGCATGGGGAGGTATTGTGGTTACTCTTCCATATTTCATGTACCAACAGTATGGTGATAAGCAGGTTCTACATGAAAACTACCAGATGATGAAAGATTGGTTATCCTTTTTGGATGCTCATGTGGAAAAAGATTTAATGAAGCGTTTCGGAGGTACTTGGGATTTCTTAGGAGATTGGTTATGGCCAAATGCGACTGCAGAGGGTATGAATAATGATAAGCCCGAGACCTTATGTTTAAATAATATTTACCGTGTATTTAATTTGCGTACAGCGGCAAAAATAGCCTTGTTAATCAATGATGAAAAACAAGCTAAGATATGGATAGATCAGGCTGATCGCTCGTCGAAAGCGATACATCAAAAATACTTTAATCAAGAAAAAGGGTATTATGTAGAAGGTTCTATGACGAATATGGCTGCTGCATTATTAGCGGAGGTTGTTCCTGCAAATGAAAAAGATCGTGTAATCAAAAGCCTGGAGCATGAGATTATGGTGGTTCGTAAAGGACATATTCATGCTGGAATTACAGGAGGTGCATTGTTGTTTAAATGGTTGAGAGAAAGTGGAAGAAATGACCTTATTTATAGCATGACCTCTAAAAAGACATACCCTAGCTGGGGATACATGAAGGATAATGATGCAACGACTCTTTGGGAGATGTGGGAAAAAGACCTTCCAGGCCATTCCTTATTGCACAGTTCCTACTTATATCCTGGTGCTTGGACTATGGACGGTTTGGCAGGTATTAAAATTGCTGAACCTGGGTATACCAAGTTTATTATTCAACCTCCATTGACGCAAGAAACAGATTTACAATGGGTAAAAGCTAGTTTTGATTCGCCTGTTGGGAAAATTAATTCGGAATGGAAAAGAACAAACGGTAAACTGCACATGAATATTCATGTGCCAGTTAATTCGATTGCCTTAGTGAAAATTGGAAAGAATGAACAACTTAATTTTAGTAAATACGAAAAATATGTTAAAGAACTACCTGCTGATGGTGGGCTAAAAGTATATGAAGTGCAATCTGGGACTTATTCTTTTGAATAATTCTCAGGGTTTAATTTTGTTGATGAATTTGGAGGCGCCTTATAGAGGCGCCTTTTTTAATTTGAAGTTTTTTTGAGCAGAAACATTATCACTAAAATGGATTGAAAATATTACCTCTATATAGATTGGTTCAGGCTGGATGTACCTTATTCCTGTTATAGATTTTGCCGATCGTAAACTTGTTGTTTGGGCATTTTGCAAGACTTGGTCTTCATCCATATTATTGTTAATGCCTTAAATTGGTTAGATATTTCATTGCTGCAAAGAAATTAAATATGTATGTGATGTGATCAAGCTTTTATGGAAGAAATTAGTCTATTAAAGAGCATGAGTAGTAAGGGTAATTGTTAAATTAATGGGGTAGCTGAAAGCTTCTTCAAGCCATTTTCTATGCAGGCAATGTTGTGGTGTAATGGGAGGTTATCAAAAGACTAAAAAACAGAATTTGTATATCACAGAAAATTTGAAAACAGAGCGATGGAAAAATTTGAAATTTTTTAGCTACTTCGAAGGGTTTTACTATTCAAAAAGATAGGGCTTATCAAAACCTTAAAGAGAGATACGACTTCCATAACGTTTTATACATACCACATTCAGGGTAAAGCAACCCTATATTGAATCTTCCCAAAACAGTTAGCAAGGCAGGTATAATTGTCAACTAGCTTTATGATGGTACAGGAGAAAAACAGCCGTAATTTCAGGAGTTAGTACGATCTGGGATTATATCGGAAATTTGGAGTATGTCCGTACAAACTTAAGCAGTACAGTTGCTTTAGAGCGGGTCAGTATTCCTGATGGATATATCCAGCATGCTGCTGGTGTTTATACTTATCATTATTAGTTGACGGGCCATCTGGGTAACGTGCGTGCAGTAATTAGCAAGGGCTCGTCGGATACGACCTTACTGATTGTACAGAAACAGGATTATTATGCCTTTGGAAAGACAAAATCGACTTCAATAGGGGGAAATAATAAGTATCTTTATAATGGGAAAGAAGTTCAACAGGAATTAGGGGATCAATTGGATTACGGGGCTTGGTTCTATGACCCTGAAATCGGAAGGTGGAATGTTGTGGATCCGCTGGCGGAGCAGGGCAGACGGTGGTCACCGTATACTTATGCTTTTAACAATCCGATACGTTTTATCGACCCGGACGGAACGTGGGCAATGCCTCCTTCTACTCAAACAGATGAAGAGGGTAATGTTGTTGCCGTTTTCAATGATGGAGATCTTTAGACAAATACCAGAACCTATTTCAACAGAAATATGGCGGAACATGGAAAACGGTTTTGGATACCTATTAAAACTTTGTAAATGGAGAAAAAGGATTTAATCAAACTCTTGGATGAAATATTTGTTCCACTTGGTTTCAAACGGAAAGGCAACAACTGGGTGTTGAACGGTGGTGAGCTTTCTAAGCTGATTAATTTACAGAAGTCGAATTATAGCAATGCGTTCTATATTAATTACGGCTACATAATCAAAGGTCTTGATCTTACTACAACGACACACGTTGAAAACCGTTTGGCATCTACTAAGAAGGAAGAGCAAAAAAGGATAACCGATTTGCTTGATCTTGAAACAGAGATACCGACAGACCAAAGGTTAGCAGAGTTAAAGAAGCTTATTACAGATAAGATAGCTGTACAAATGCAGTCGGTGAATATAGAAGCAGATTTGTTAAAAGATTTAAAGAAACGATCTCACCTAAATAATATCCCTTTGGTTGTCAAACAATATTTTAATTTACCAGAATAAATAAATCCCCGGACTTCCGGGGCTTTGTCATTTATTAAAAGCTTTCTTAGTCTTGTAGTTCTGGATAATGTTATCAATAAGGAAAAACAGGTGTTGCTTAGTGGCTTCGTCCAGTTTTTCAATGTCCTCGATACGTTTTAGCAGTTCCTTGTCCAGGGCAGCCAGTTCGCCCTCTCCGATAATGTAATCTACGCTTACATTAAAGACCTTCGCCAGATTTATCAATACCTCAATGGAGGGCGTATTGGCGTTACGCTCATAGTTCCCGATCATCTCCCTGAACACTCCGCTCTGCTTTGCTAGATCGCCCTGCGACCATCTTTTTTTCTTTCTGAGGGTGCTTATTTTGCTTCCGATGTTTAATGTGTTAATCATCTTTGAATGTTTTCTTATCTCTCAGATCTGATGTCTATCATTTATTTTTCCATGTAAGCGCAGGATAGTAATTCCTAAAGCCTTTGATATATTTAGAAATTATTGAAGTATTATAAACCTAACAAATACGTATGAAACATAATCTATCTATAATTGGCTTATTTCTTTTATGCTTAGTGGCAAATCCGGGGTTTGCGCAGCGTAAATTGAGTGATGGGGACAAGCATATCAGTGCTTTGACCAGGGAGTATGTGTATCCAACTAGAATTATCTGGAAAGAAGGGGATGTGCAAAAATCGGAGAATTTAATGAAATCAGGTAATGGTCAAGCAAATTTGACTAATGATAACATCGTTATATTGAAAAATGGAGAAAGCGGAACTTCATCGATTCTATTGGATTTTGGTAAAGAATTGAACGGCGCTCTTGAAATAGTAACAGGCATGTGGGGCGGTGGCAACGTGGCACGCAATGTCAGAATTCGCTTAGGAGAATCTGTAAGTGAGGCCATGTCTAACATTGGAGATAAAGGTGCTACAAATGATCACGCGATGCGTGATTTTGATATGAAATTGCCATGGTTGGGTAAAAATCAAACTGGTGAATCTGGTTTTAGATTTGCTCGTATTGATTTTTTAGATCCTAAAGCAGAATTACATTTAAGAGAGGTTAGAGCCATTTCTACCTACCGTGATATTCCTTATTTAGGAACATTTAAATCCAGTGATGAGCGTTTGAATAAAATATGGGAAGTAGGAGCTTATACCGTGCATCTGAATATGCAAGATTATTTGTGGGATGGCATTAAACGTGATCGTTTAGTTTGGGTTGGTGATTTACACCCAGAAGTAGCGACAGTAAATACGGTTTTTGGATATAACGAAGTGGTTCCAAAAAGTTTGGATTTAGCACGTGAGTCTACGCCGCTAGGTAGTTGGATGTGTGGTATTAGTACGTATTCCATGTGGTGGGTTGTATTGCATTATGATTGGTATATGGCGCACGGAAATTTGGAGTATTTGAAAGAGCAACAGCCTTATTTACAAGGTCTAGTGAAACAGATCTTGGGTAAAGTCGTGAATGGTAAAGAACAAATGGATGGTACTCGCTTTTTAGATTGGCCTTCCAGTGAAGATAGTTTGGCAGTACATGCAGGCTTACAAGCGATGACCATATTGGCATTAGAAAAGGCTTCTGAAATTAGTAAATTCTTGAATGATCCAGCTACCAAAAAATTATGTGATGATGCAATTGTGCAAATGCGTAAGGTAAAACCAAAACATAACAACTCAAAACAAGCAGCTTCTTTGATGGCTTTAGTAGGTTTAATGGATAAAGACAAAGCATATCATGATGTGTTAAAAGTTGGTGGTGCTAAGAATTTTTCTACTTTCTATGGTTATTACATGTTAGAGGCGATGGCTAAAGCTGGAAAATACACTGAAGCAATGGATATTATCTCGGAATATTGGGGAGCTATGCTTGACTTAGGTGCTACTTCTTTTTGGGAAGATTTTAACATGGAATGGTTGCCAAATGCAAGCCGTATAGATGAGCTGGTTCCGGCAGGAAAAGTAGATATACACGGTGACTTTGGTGCTTATTGTTATGTTGGACATCGTCATAGTTTAGCACATGGCTGGGCATCGGGACCTACAAGCTGGTTGTCTGAGCACGTCTTGGGTGTGAAAGTTGCAGAAGCAGGTGGTAAGGCATATACAGTGAGACCTCACTTAGGAAATTTAACTTATGTGGAAGGAACATTTCCGACCAAATATGGGGTTATCCGTGTGAAACATACAAAAAATGCAAACGGTAAAATTGTTTCTGAAATTGATGCTCCTAAAGAGATTAAAATAATAAGATAATAAAAAGGATGTTTGGTAAAAAGAAATTGTTATTTACTTGTTTGGCTGTTGCACTAATCGGAGGCTCTGCGGAACTTTCTGCGCAAACCAAGCAAGCCAAATGGATAAGTGCCAATTTAGATAAGCAGGACAGCGTAAACGTTTGGACTGCTTATCGTAAATCCTTTGAGGTTAAAACGCCACCTAAAAAAGCACTTGCTCGAATTGCTGTAGATAGTAAGTATTGGCTTTATGTAAATGGAAAGTTAATTGTATTTGAAGGAGGCTTAAAAAGAGGGCCAAATCCGCAAGATACCTATTACGATGAGGTGGATTTAGGTCCCTATTTGCAAAAAGGGGAAAATCATATTGCTATTCAAGTTTGGTATTTTGGAAAACATGGATTTTCGCATAACAGTAGTGGAAAAGCAGGTTTATTTTTTGATTTAAAAGCGGAGAATTTGACGCTTTCCAGTGATAAGTCCTGGAAAGTAAAACGTCAGAAAGAATACCGTACGGCAGCAGATCCAATCCCTAACTTCAGATTACCAGAATCAAACATCTTATATGATGCACGATTGGGAGAATCGGATTGGTATTTACCTAATTTTAAAGCTTCGGATTATCAAGAAGCACAGGAGTTAGGTGTAGAAGGTATAGCGCCATGGAATAAATTGCATAAACGTTCTATACCATTATTTAAAGATTTTGGATTAAAGAGTATTCGTAACGAAGATATCACTCGAAGAGGCGATACGTTAATTTGTAAGTTGCCTTATAACATGCAATTTACGCCATATGTAGAGATTGATGCACCTGCGGGTCAATTGGTGAAATTCCTGACCGATAATTATTTAATTTACAATGGATCTGCGGAGAATATTCGAGCCGAATACATTAGTAAGGATGGAGTACAAAGCTATGAAAATCCAGGTTGGATTAATGGGCATTATTTATACTTGATAGCACCAAGAGAGGTCAACTTCAAAGCGATTAAATATCGTGAAACAGGATATAATACCGAGTTTACAGGGTCCTTCCATTCCGATGATCCATTTTTTAATAAACTTTGGGAAAAAGCAAGACGTACCTTATACATTACCATGCGTGATAGCTATATGGACTGTCCAGATAGGGAGCGTGCGCAGTGGACTGGAGATGCGGTGTTAGAGGCGGAAGAGGCATTTTATGCCTTGGATGTGAAATCACATGGTTTAGCCAAAAAATGGCTCTATGAGGTGGTGAATTGGCAAAAGCAAGATGGGGCTATCTTTTCTCCAGCACCAGCAGGAAATTGGGATAAGGAGTTGCCAGATCAGGTCTTAGCTACGATAGGCTATTATGGCATATGGACCTATTATATGCATACAGGTGATAAAAAGATTTTGTCGGATTTATACCCTAAAATTCAAACCTATTTGAAGCTATGGGAAAAGTATCCGGATGGTTTGGTGAAATTACGAGCTGGAGGCTGGCAGTGGGGAGATTGGGGACACAATAAAGATATGTTGTTATTGTACAATCTTTGGTATTATTTAGCCATTAAGGGTAATTATCTAATGGCCTTGGAGCTAGGTAAGACTGCAGATGCGAAGCAATTTAAACAGGAAATGGAAGTGATGTCTAAGGCCTTCAATGCAAGATTTTGGAAGGACGGGGAATACCGAGATCCAGATTATAAGGAGAAAACGGATGACCGTGTACATGCTTTGGCTGTTTTGGCAGGTATTGCCAAGGAGGACCAATATGCAGCCATACAAAAGGTGTTATCGGAACAAGAACATGCTAGCCCTTATATGGAAAAATATGTTTTTGAAGCTATGTTTAACATGCAGTTACCATCTGAAGCTTTATTAAGACATAAAAAACGTTTTTCTCCCATGGTGAATAACGACTATTTTACTACCTTATTTGAAGGTTGGGGAATTGGAGCTGATGGTTTTGGGGGCGGTACAGTGAACCATGCTTGGAGTGGTGGTGGATTAACTATCTTATCTTCTCAAGTTTGTGGGATTCAACCCTTAAGTCCAGGCTACAAAACTTTTGCAATTCATCCGCAATTGGGCAGTCTAAAAGAGGCTTCTGCTCAGGTATCCTCGGTGATTGGTGAGATTCAAATCCATTTGAAGGAAGACTCCAATAGCCAGTTGATCAAAGTTGTAGTGCCTGCAGGAAGTAAGGCCAAACTATATCTTCCGAAGAAGCAATTAGCTGCAGTAAATATCAATGAGAAAGCATTGATACAAAATGAAAAATTAAATAATTCGATAGGGAAATCCTATCAATACCAAATTAATGATCAAAGTTTATGGTTAAGTCCTGGAACTTGGTCAATTCAATCTACCTATTAATTGTTAAGAATACTATGAAGAGAGTTAAATTATTATGGTTGTTATGCTTTACATTGATCAGTATGCAAAGTTGGGCAAATACAGATATACGACCAGTTTATTTAAGGACAGAATATAAGGTAAATCCTTTTGTGGAAGAATCTTCACCACGATTAAGTTGGGAATTGCGTGCTTCAGGTTTTAATCAAAGCCAACAAGCATACCGCATTTTGGTAGCGAGTTCCATAGCAAATTTAAATAAGCATATTGGCGATTTGTGGGATTCGGAAAAAGTGGAATCCAATGCTACAAATCAAGTGTCCTATCAAGGTAAGGCCTTGCAACCTGGACAAAAGGTGTATTGGAAAGTCAAAGTGTGGAATGCTAAAAATGAAGAAGGCTTATGGTCGACAATTAATTCTTGGGAATTGGCAAAACCAACAAAAAGCGAATGGACTGCCGAGTGGATTGGTAAAGATTTGAATCATCTTGCTCCAAAAGGAGAGTACCATTTACCTCCATCTCCTTATTTGAGAAAAGAAGTAAAAGTGACAAAACCGGTTAAAAGTGCTCGATTATACATCAGTTCTTTAGGTTTACATAATTTTTATATTAATGGCGAAAAAATCGGAAAAGATTATTTCGGATCGGGTTGGACGGAATATAATAAACGTGTTTATTATAATGTATATGATGTAAGTAAAAACCTTCAACAAGGTAATAATGCCTTTGGTGCGATATTGTCAAGCGGATGGTATTCAGGATACTTGGCTTATGCATTGTTGGTAGGTACTCCTCAGGTAGACCGTTTTTATGGTAATTTTCCATTATTGAAAGCTCAAGTAGACGTAGAATATGCAGATGGAACGAAAGAAGTATTTTATACAGATAAAACTTGGAAAACAGGTGTAGGAGCCGTTATTGAATCCGACTTTTTACAAGGAGAAACACATGATGCAAGAAAAGATCCAAAGGGCTGGAATAAGGTTGGATTTGATGATAATCAATGGTCTGCTGTAGAAGTGGTAGCTGATAAATCAGATCGTGCATTGGAAATGTATCCTAGTAATCCGGTACGAGTAGTAAAAGAACTTCCTATAAAATCCATTAAAAAAATTGCTGATGGCAAGTATATGATTGATTTTGGTCAAAACTTTGCTGGAAATATTAGACTTAAACATAAAGCAAAAGCTGGTGAGAAATTAGTGTTCCGATTTGGAGAAATGTTACATATCGATGGGAAACTGGTTACTGAGAATTTGCGTAGAGCAAGAGCCATTGACACGTATATTTTCCGTGGAGATGCACAAGCTGAGGTTTGGAGTCCAAGTTTTACTTTTCATGGCTTTCAATTTGTAGAGGTATCAGGTCTAAAAGAAGAACCTAAAGCTGATTTCTTAACAGGTTTGGCATTAAGTTCTGATTTGGAGACTGCAGGTACGTTTAAAACGGACAACGATATGTTGAATCAGTTATACAGTAATATCGTTTGGACTCAATTAGCTAACTATATAGATATACCGACCGATTGTCCGCAACGTGATGAACGTATCGGATGGACTGGGGATGCTCAAGTTTATATGCGCTCAGCAACTTTTAATAACGATGTTGCTCCATTCCATAAGAAATGGATAAAAGATTTAAATGATTCGCAATGGGAAAATGGTGCATACCCAGTTTATGCTCCAATTCCTAAAAATGATAAAGGCTTAGCTGCCATTCGCCCTTCAGACACCTATTCACCAGGATGGTCTGAGGCTGGAATTATTTGTACTTATGAAATTTTCAAAGGGTATAATGATCACCGTATTGTAGAAGAATCATTGCCGTACATGACCAAGTTTATGGCTTTCTTAAAATCAAAAGCTCCTCAGGGTGCGATGGTTGAAGGTATCTGGGAAGATGCGACACCTAAAGGAGGCTTTGGAGATTGGCTATCCGTTGGTCAAAAAACAAGTCCTGATTTGGTGGCAAATACTTATTATTACTACTGTACGAAATTAATGGCCGAAATGACTCGTGCTATTGGTAAGGATCAGTTGGCAGATGCATATACCAAAGATTTAGAGCTTATCCGTGCTGGATTCAAAAAACATTACATGGATGAAAACGGTAAGTTGAAAATTGATGAAAAGGTATACGGTAATGGGGATGGTTACGTGGAAGGACAAAATGGTTTTTCAGGTCATACACAAACAGCTTATGCCAACGCTATTTATTCTGGCATATTAGATGGAGAAGATGCCATTAAAGCGGGACAATTCTTAAGGGATTTAGTTCAATCGAATGGCGATAAATTGACCACTGGTTTCTTAGGTTTTAAACCATTATTACCTGCATTATCTAAAACAGGAAGTGTAGATAAAGCTTATAAATTAATTTTGAGTGAAGAATACCCTTCTTTAGGATATGAAGTGGTAAATGGAGCTACTTCTATTTGGGAAAGATGGGATAGCTTTACGAAAGATAAAGGATTTGTACATAATGCTGCGATGAACTCCTTTAGCCATTATGCTTTTGGTTCTGTAAATGAGTGGATGTTCCAAAACTTATTAGGTATATCTGCAACAGCTAATGGATATAGTGAAATTCAGATCAAACCAGAAATAAGCTCAGGAATCAATGAAGCAAGTGGAAGTTACCATTCTATTTCGGGAAAAATTTCTTCTTCTTGGAAAAAGACAGGTAATAAAATTGTACAACACATCGAAATCCCTGTAAATGTTAAAGCAACTTGTTATTTCCCGACAGCAAATGCTAGTAAGGTTTCTATTAATGGTAAATCCTTAAATTCATTGAGCTATGTAAGTAATGTGAAAGAAGGTGCGGAACAAGTTACTGCAGAACTAGGGTCAGGTAAATACGAAGTGGTTATCAATAACTAATATTAAAGCACATGAAAATAGCTGCTTTTAAAATGAAGCTTTATCCAGGAAATGAAGCTGAATATTTAAAAAGACATCAAGAGATTTGGCCAAAATTGGCCAATCTCTTAAAAGAAAATGGAGTTTATGATTATAGCATTTTCTTAGATCCAGAAACCTTAGATCTTTTTGCTATTCAAAAGCAACTCGATCATTTTGATGAAGTTAGCTTGCGTGCTGATCCAATCATGAAAGAATGGTGGGCATATATGAAGGATTTGATGGAAACAAATTCTGATAATTCTCCAGTTTCAGTTGGCTTGAAAGAAGTTTTTTACTTACCTTAGGATGGAAAAGCAAGTAAACCTGTACCGAATTACAGATCAAGAAATGACTAGCAAAGTAACTGAATTTTTAAAAACAATTCAAATAAGCGACTTTTCTGCAACTCCTAAATATCAACAGTTGGCGAATGCCATCATGGATGCCGTAAAGAACAGAATATTACAGAAAGAGGATATGTTGCCCTCAATCAATGAGCTTAGTGTGTATGTTGATATATCTAGAGATACGGTTGAGAAGGCCTATAAGTTTTTAAAAAATTCAGAGGTCATCGCATCGATTCCTGGTAAGGGTTACTATGTGGCAACCAGTGACGTTAAACAACGTCAAAAAATAGCTTTATTACTTAATAAGCTTAGTGCCCACAAGAAAATTGTGTACGATTCCTTTGCACAAGAATTAGCAGATGATGCCGCATTGGATTTATTCGTATACAATAGCGATATTTCATACCTGAGAACATTATTGGATAATCTAACCAAGACGTACGATTATTATGTGCTTTTCCCTCATTTTAAGGAGGGTAGAGACCAGGCTTCTGAGATTATCAATAAGTTTATTCCTAGAGACAAATTGGTGTTATTGGGTAAGTTTGTGGAAGATATCCAAGGAGATTTTGCGGCGGTATATGAGAATTATGAAAAGGATATTTATGGTGCTTTGGAAGAAGCATTGCCCGCCTTGAGTAAATACGATACCATCAAATTGATTTTTCCAGACAACAGCGATTATCCGAAATCTATCATTAAAGGGTTTTATAAATTTGCCCAACAATATGCATTTAATCACAGTTTAGTGAGCGATTTGGATAAGGAGAAAATTTCTAAAGGGACTTGTTATATTAATATTGCAGAGGATGATTTGGTTAAACTTTTGGACAAAATCATCAGTAGAAAACTGCAAATTGGGGTAGATGTAGGTGTCATCTCCTATAATGAAACTCCTTTAAAACAGTTTATATTGAATGGAATAACTACCATATCAACTGATTTTGAAAAGATGGGTAGAATGGCGGCAGAGTTAATTAAAAATCGTTCAATTGACCATGTAGAAGTGCCATTTTATTTAAAACAACGTCCTTCTATTTAGAATTTAAGGAAACTCTTAAACATATTATATAAAAAGAGGGAGCAATTGCTCCCTCTTTTTATATAATATGCTTTTTTGGAAATAAAACAGGGAATGATCTTGAGTTCACGCCCTGTCTTCTTTGCACAGCCAATTGGCTTTTATCTTTATTCAGTAGGGTTTCTACGATTAGTTTTTCGGATACTCTTCAAAGATACCTTTGACAATTTTAGGAAGATCATTGATTGATTTCTCAGGAGATCTTACTTCGCCAGAACCACGAGCTTGCCATATTACTGTTTTGGTCTTGGTGTCCACAGCTTCAATAATTAGATGTGCATAGCGGTACTTTTCTCTACCTTGTGGATACATAGGACCTCCGTAATATCCCCAGGGTCTGTACCAGCCCCAAGTACCTCCCCAGCCCCAACCTGGATTGGAATATACCAAACGACTTTTGTTGTTTACAATGGTTATGTACCGAAATACAATATCTGGGTTTTCTTTGCTGTAGCTTAAGCCACGAGCCCCTAATTCTCTATTTGCTGAAGATAATATGTTCTCACGAGCAATATCATTGTTAAAATAAGACTTTGATAAGGAATCAACAGGAGGTAGCCAACCGTATGTTTTATACTGGGAGAAATTTAATTCCTGCACCCTCGTCATGTTGTATTTGTAGGTGGAACATGATCCTAGAAAGAGAATAATTCCTACTAATAATAGAGACCAACGCATATTCATGTTTATTCAATTTATTATTTAGACGTATTTATTTGCCGAGGGTTTAAATTTAAAATAAAAATTTAGCGACCAAGGGCATCGCTCTACCTGGTCCAAATGCTTTCGGGCTTACCCGCAAAATTGGTGGAGCTTGGAAACGTTTAAATTCAGCGTTATTTAATAAATTATTGATCCTTATGACTAATGAATCCTCAAATCCTAAATGAATGAGTTCTTCAACGGTTTTTTCTTTTTCGATAAGTTGAAATAATATGGCATCTAGTATATCGTATTCAGGTAAGGAGTCTGAATCTTTCTGATCTGGTCTTAATTCGGCGGAAGGAGGTTTGACAATTGTGTTTATCGGGATTATTTCACGTTCTCGATTGATATAATTAGCCAATTGAAAGGCTTGTGTTTTGTATACATCACCGATAACACTTAATGAGCCTGCCATATCGCCATACAATGTTCCATATCCCACTGCTGCTTCACTTTTGTTGGAGGTGTTTAATAGTATATATCCTAACTTGTTGGAGACAGCCATTAATAAGGTTCCGCGGGTTCTTGCTTGAATATTTTCCTCGGTTAAATTTTTAGGTAGATCTCCAAAAAATGGGTCTAAGGTAGCTTCAAAGGCAGCTGCGATATCTTGTATAGGTAAAATAGTATGCTTGCATCCCGTATTTTTCACTAAATCTAAGGCATCTTTTATAGAATGATCACTGGAATAAATAGACGGCATGAGTACAGATAATACATTCTCAGCTCCTAAAGCTTCACAAGCCAAGGCTGCTACGATAGCCGAATCAATCCCTCCTGATAGACCTAAAACTGCTTTCTTAAAACCGGATTTGTAAAAATAATCTTTCAAACCAGCGATTAGCGCTTGATGGATTAAGGAGATTTCTGAATACTTTTTAGGCTGTACGGTTGTTTCTGCGACTAAATCCTGCGAATTTAAAGTAAGGTACTGTAAGTCCTCTTCAAAAGCTTTCAATTCGGAGATGATTTCTGCTTTTTTATTCAAAGCAATAGAACGACCATCAAAAATAATATCGGTATGAGCTCCAACTTGGTTGACATAGATTAGTGGTGCATTGCTTTTGATTACATTTCTAGATAGTACGTTTTTTCTATTTTCAAAATGTGTGTAATTAAATGGCGATGCTGCAATATTGATAATCAGATCTGGATGTTGCTTATTCAATTCTTGCATGATGTCTCCTACATATGAATTTGGTCCATCATCATCCCATAGATCTTCACAAATGGTTAAAGCTATGGTTTTGGATTGAAAGCTGATGCAGTTTACCGAGGGGCTAGGTTGGAAATAACGGTATTCATCAAATACATCGTAATCTGGCAATAAACTCTTCTTACAGCTGTTTTTAATGGCTCCATTTTCTAATAAAACAGCGGTATTGTATAAGGATTTTCCTTCTCCATCTGAATTAATCATTGGCGCACCAATAATACAAGCGATGTCTTGACAATGGTTGGCAATTTCCTGAATACTTTCTTGACATTTTTTCAAAAAGGCAGGGTTGCGCAATAAATCTTTGGCCGGATACCCTCCAATGGCCAATTCTGCAAAGACAATGAGGTCTGCTTGATTTAATTTAGCTTGTTCAATAGCTTGAATGATTTTATGGTTGTTTTGCTCGAAATTTCCGATGTGGTAGTTTAGTTGTGCTAAAGCTATTTTCATATGCCTGAATTTATTGTAAAATTAATAATTAATTTTGTGTATAGCTATAAACTATCTACATGGAAAGATCATTAAACATCCTATTATTAGTTGCCATTCCGTTCGTTTTCATTATTGCATGTAGTCAGGGTGCTAAAAAGCCTGATGTTTCTGAGATAGAACTTGCCCTAAAAATACAGCGATTTGATCAAGAGTTTGCCCGTTTGGATAGCAATTTGGTCTTATCTCAAAATAGACTTTGGCAAAAAAAATATGGAGATTTTTATTCAGATTTCATGCTGCACATGTTGCATGTTGGAAACCCTGCAGATACCTTGTACATGAAGGACATCTTACCGAAAATTATTAAAGAGCAGGATTTTAAAGCTTTAGCTAAGGCTGTAAACCTTGCCTTTCCAGATTTAACAAAACAAGAGGAGGAATTAACCTTAGCTTTTAAATATATAAAGTATTATTTTCCAGAATATAAAACGCCTAATATAATCTCATTTTTTTCAGGATTTAGCGTTCAGGTGCCTGTAGGGAATGATTATATAGGGATAGGTTTAGATATGTTTCTCGGGGCTCACTCAACGTTCTATCCAGCATTAATTCAATCGATACCCTTGTATGTATCGAGAAGATTTACTCCTGAAAATATTACCCCAAGAGTGATAGAATCGGTATTGCGAGAGGAACTGATTCCTGAAAAAGAGTTGAATTCAAATACTTTAGAGCAAATGATCTATCATGGCAAAATTTTATATGCTATGGATTGTGTTTTGGATGTTGCGGATAGTTTAAAAATAGGATACAGTAAAGAACAAATGGAATGGGCAAATCACTATGAAATGGAAGTTTGGTCCTGGTTCTTGGAGGAAAACTTATTATACAGTACCGATTATCAACGAATACAGAAATATTTTACCGAGGCCCCTTTTACTCCTGAATTAGGAGAAAATAATTCTTCAGCGCCTAAATTAGGTTCCTTTATAGGATGGCAAATTGTTAAAAAATATATGGATAAACATCCGGAAATGACCTTAAATGATTTGCTAAAGGAAGAAAACGCACAGAAGATTTTGGAGGATTCTAAGTATAAGGGAAGGTCTTCTAGTTAAAACTAAATAGAAAATATGGCATAAAAAAAGCTCTTCATTTAATGAAGAGCTTTTTTTATGTTTTTTAACCAACTTACATTGGAGCGTTTTCGATATTTATTACCTCGATAGTGAAAACTAAAGGTGTATCAGCTGGAATATCTTTTGTTCCACCTTTTTTACCCGCTTTATCGTAGCATAATGGTGATGGTGCTACGAACATAATTTTATGTCCCTTTTTTAAACCACCTTCTACAAGTCCAGTATGATAAGTGTTTCCATTGTATACTACGGTTTTAGGGAAGAATGCATATAACCAAGCAGAAATAATGTTATTGCTATTTATTGTAAAAACTTGTTGTAAGGAAGGTTCATCGAATACCGTTCCATCTAAGAATTCGCCTTTATACTTTACAGTTGCACGAGGAGTTACAAAATAACCGTTATTGATGGTATAGTTATAACTGTTATCAGTAGCAGGTGTCAATATTTTATACCACATTTGAGTAGAATCATTATAGATTGCCCCAGAGCCTAATTTTTCAGCAGCATAGGCAGCTAAAATAGGTTTTTGTGCTTTCATAACGGAGTCCACACGTCTAGCTTCCGCAGCATAATCATACTCATTTTCAATGTCATTCTTCAAACAAGAACTTAGTGTTGCTACCGAAAGTAAGGTAAGAATGATAAATTTTAGGTTTTTCATAAATATTAATGTATTATATATATTGAGTTAATACGAGCATGTTAAATAAAATGCTACACTAACATATGGTAAATTTATAAAAATTTTAATAATTGCTGTTTACTAAGATATATAAATTTACGATCCTTGATAAAGAAATCGTTATCTAATACTATGGATACTGGAAAAACTGGTTTATTATCTCCAATTAGTATTTTCGCCAGACTATGGTATTTCCCTCTTTTTTTTCTTTTTTCGGTGTTGGTGAATAGGCCAGCATCAAAACGAATGGTATCAATTTGTTCGGCGTCAAATTGAATAGCATAGTATGCTTGATTTACTTTTTTAATAATTTCTGGATCTTGAAATGCTTCATTAAGCATTTTCTTACAATACACACACCAATCGGTGTGAATAAATATGAATACTGGTTTTGGGTTTGAGGCTAAAGAATCGTTTAGACTTTCAAAAGATAGCCAATTAATTTCTGCTTCTCTTAAAGACTGCGCTTTAAGAGAAGTAGAAATCATGCACAAGGTCAATATGATAAACCTTATTTTATTCATTAATGAAAATGTCCAATTTTTACGCCAAATGTTGCTGTTCTTGGTCTTGATGGTCCATAAATATAGTTGGAATCACGTAAGGCACCCCGATCAAGATCTTTTTGAAAGGAATTAAACATGTTTTGAACTCCTCCAAAGATTTCCAGATTAAGATCTTTTTTCAAAGAAAAAGTATAACCTAGACGTAAGTTTAATTCCATAAAATCTGTGCTGTTTTTGAGGAGCATTTGACCACTCTCTTGAATGTGAGGTACAATCATACTACCGGTATACACTGATGTTAAATCAACGGCAAAAGCTGGAGTTGCTTTCCAATTCGCATTGAAGTAGCCATATACATTTGGTGTTCTTACATAGCGTTTGGTGCTCACATTTTCTGCTTCTGTAGTTCCCTCAAATAATAATTGGGATTCTAAAAACTGGGCACGTTGTATAGTTCCACCAGCTTGAATACTGAATACCGAGGATGGCGCAATGTTTAATTCAATATTACTACCGTATACTCTAGCTCCAGATCCGTTACGCATTTCCTCAATTCGAATATTTTCTTCTTCTGAGGTCATGATATTTGTAAATGGATTTTTTAAATCGGTATAAAAACCTTCAATTAATAAGCTCGTTTGTACAGTGCCGATGTTTTGGGTCAAGTTAAATGATCCAGTATAGGCATTTGAGTATTCATTTTTCAAATTTTCACCAATCAATACAAATACTTGTTGACCACCAATGGAGGTCACATGCATATCTTCATTAAAGGCTTGAGGAACACGGAATCCGCGAGCATAGCCCCCTCTAAATTGAAGGTAATCGGTGATGTCGTATAATAAGGTAAAGCGAGGACTAAATGTTCCGAAATTTTGATTGGATTGACGCTTGATATTCGATAAATGGTATTCTCCATCTACCTTGGTGTAGTCATAACGTGCTCCAATTAAAGATTTGACATTGTCTAAAATATTCCACTCGTACTGGGCGTAGCTACCCACACCCAAGGTCTTTTGGTCTATTATTCGCTGATATCCTGGGATATTATCTTTAGTTCTGTTGTTATTTAATTCTACACCTACGGTGAATACATCACGTTCAAAGTTGTAGGTGTACTGGGTACCAGCCACCATCGCAAAATCGTCCGTAACGCCATACGCATTAGAGGCCAAGACCGAATCTTGATGAGTTCTACCACCGCCTAATCCGCCGTAGTAACTATCGCGGGCAGTCTTTTGACCAGAAGCGTAGATCGATACCTTGTGTTTATAATCCTTGGAGTATTGATCAAAGTTAATTCCCCCGATGAATGAATTAGTTTGCAGTTGTTCGGTGACATCCGTAAAGTGGGGAGATAGATCGAGCCTATCTCCTCCTCTTCGGAATTCATTTAAAACACTTAAATCGAGGGTGATTTTATTATAGTCAGAAGGACTAAAGAAAGCTTTCGTCCCAAATGTTAAGTTCTTTAATTTAGTCATGTCGGAAAATCCATCTTGGTTCGCATCAAAAGCTTCTCTATTACGATGCATTCCATAAAATGTTGCTCCAGCTTTTAAGTCGTTATCCACATAAGAAGTATTGAAATCAATACTGTTGTCCCAAGATTTTCCATCGATTAATGAATTGGTAGATTTAATTTGCCAATCATTCTCTACCGGATCTTTCGTGATAATATTGATCGTTCCAGCAATAGCATTTGCGCCGAATAATGCGGATCCTCCGCTTCGAACAACTTCTATACGGTCAATCATACTAGTCGGGATTTGATCTAATCCATATACCGAATTCAAGGCGCTGAAAACAGATCGACTATTAATTAGTATTTGAGAATATGCGCCTTCCATACCGTTTAATCGAACTTGAGAAAATCCACAATTTTGACAGTTGTTTTCCACTCGTACTCCAGGTTGGTAATTCAGTGTTTCAGACATAGCCACAGATTGTGTGGCATTAAACAATTTGGGGCTCAGTACATTTACGATAACAGGGGCTTTTTTACGCTCCATACCATATCGTGATGCGCTGACAACCACTTCATTTAAATTTAGATTGTCCTCTTGTAATTGAATTTGAATGGAGGTACTTAGGTTCGATGCGTCTATTGGTTTTTTTAAATGTTGATATCCTATAGCGCTGATGTGTAAGTGTGCGATGTTCTTGTTCGCATTCTCGATAAAAAAATTACCTAAACTATCTGTAGAAGTTCCTTGTCCAGTACCATCTATTTTTACAGTAGCATTTGGAATTGGTTCTTTTTTATGATTGGTGATTTGGCCACGAATTTGAGCAAATAAGTTAGATTGTCCTATTGTAATAATCAATAGAATGAAGAGTATTCTGAATTGTAAAAATGTCATAAGTTAATTAGCATATATTCAGCATAACGATTTAAATATTCATTATGCAAGTAAATAAAATAGGTGTTAATGCCTTTTGAGGGTATTAAACCAATGGTAAATAGCAGGATACAAAGCAAACTAAACGGCTATGCATGCTATTCAAAAATGTAATAAAAACGGATTATGCTAATGTAATAGGAGGGGAGTTTCCAGTGTAAAACTGTAAAGACTGTTTGATTTCAGAGAAGATTTGCGCTGCAAAATCTATTTCCAAAACAACTTGTAAAATCGGAGCTATGTACGTTATCGAATTCCACTGTAGGTAGCTGCCTTGAAAAACAATGTCTAAAAATCGGATTTCAGCATCCGATTGATGTTGATGTTGTTTCTTTTCCCCTAAATTATAAGGGTGTATGTGGGTTACAAATTCGCCAGTTGATGTGACTTCCTTGTGCATAAATACCACACCACTAATGATGATAGCGAACATCCAGATAACGAGGAAGCTGGCAATGTTTTGGCGGTATGTATTTATCGTATGCATGCTAGGTGATCAGATCAACTGATCAAAAATATGTATTTTGTCTTAAAATCTGAATTTATGGTAACAATTTGTTGTGATCATCTGGAAATACCACCGAAGGTTTGAAATTCCTAGCCTCTTCACGATCAAGCGTAGCGTAAGAGATTATGATCACGATATCGCCCACCTGTACTAATCTTGCTGCAGCTCCATTTAAACAAATTATACCTGAGCCACGTTTGCCAGGAATTACATATGTCTCTAATCGGGCGCCATTATTATTATTTACGATTTGTACTTTTTCATTCGCTATAATATCAGCAGCCTCCATTAAATCTTCGTCGATGGTGATACTACCTACATAATTCAATTCAGCTTGCGTTACACGAACTCTATGAATCTTCGACTTCATTACTTCAATCATCATAAGGCAAAGTTATGTTTTTAATATGAATTGCTTAACAATATATTTATTTAAGAAAGGATAATATTGTCTATTAATCGTACTCCTTCCAACCAAACGGTAATTATAGCGACGTAGGATTTGCCTTCTTCCAATTTAGTTACAGGGCTTAATGTACTGGATTCGCATATGCTCAAATATTCTATAGTGATTTCAGGTTGTTGGGCCAATATAGTTCGAGCTTCTTCCAATAGATTAGGAATTGACTTGCTCTTGAAATTACTTTTTATAGCATTTAAGCTTTTGAATATTGCTAAGGCAATTTCTCTACCCTCATCGGATAATCTAGCGTTTCTTGAAGAGAGTGCTAAACCATTGGCATTTCTGATGATTGGACAAATTAATAATTGAATTGGAAGGTTTTTCATTTGAATCATCTTTTGAATCACCATCACTTGTTGAAAATCCTTTTGACCAAAACATGCATAGTCTGGTTTGACTAATTCAAAAAGCTTGTGAACTATTTGAGTAACACCTTGAAAATGTCCAGGCCTATGTTCACCTTCCCAAATGCGATCTAACTCACCTAAATCAATATGCCATGTCTCGTCATTTGGAGGATACATTTCTTCTACCGATGGTAAAAATAATATGTCGCAACCTACAGATTCCAACAATTGAATGTCTTTTTCGATAGGTCTTGGATACTTTTCTAAATCTTTGGGATCATTAAATTGGGTGGGATTGACAAATATGCTACAAACTGTAATGTCTGTTTTTGGTTTTGCGAAATTAATTAGCGAAAGATGGCCTTCATGTAATGCTCCCATGGTAGGGACTAGGGTAATTACTTTATTGTTTAATTTCAAGGCTTCCAACGCTAGTTGTAATTCCTTTTTAGTATAATAAATTTCCAATTTATAATTTTCAAATAAGGTACAAAAGTGAACAATAATCTTTAAATTATAAAACGATGATTTTTAATCAATTGTAAAATTGATAAATTATGCGTATCTTTGTAGACCGATTTTACTATTCAATAATAAAAAAAAACAGTTGGAGATGGCAAAAACGAAAATCTTGTTTATAACCCATGAAATGTCGCCTTTCCTTGAACTAAGTAAAATTTCTGAAATAACACGCCAGTTACCTCACGCTATGCAAGAAAAAGGATTTGAAATTCGAATTCTTATGCCACGCTTTGGTAATATTAATGAGCGCAGAAATCGTCTTCATGAAGTGATAAGGTTGTCGGGAATGAACATTGTGGTGGACAATAATGATAATCCGCTAATTATTAAAGTAGCATCATTGCCTGCTGCAAGGATGCAAGTGTACTTCTTAGATAATGAAGAGTACTTTCAGCGGAAGAAGGTTTTTCGTGATGAGCATGGGAAATTCTTTGAGGACAACAATGAGCGGTCATTGTTTTTCTGTAAAGGAGCATTGGAAACAGTTAAGAAACTGGGTTGGTCTCCAGATGTAGTACACTGCCACGGTTGGTTTACTGCAATGGTACCTGCTTATTTAAAAACAGTTTATCAAAACGATCCAGCTTTCAAAGATGCAAAAGTATTCTATTCATTGTACAATGAAGACTTTGATCAAGCATCCTTAGGTACCAAGTATGCTGAAATGGCAGGACAAGTTGATATTGATCCTGAGAAGCTCAAAGATTATGGTTCTGGTAGTTATATAGACACCTACAAAGGAGCTTTATCATTTACCGATGTGGTAGTGAAATCTCCTGGTGCACAACATCCAGAATTAGATGAGTACATTCAGAAGAACAGTATCCGAGTGTTTGAACCTGCTTCAGACGATGACTATGAAGCTTTTGGAGAACTTTATGATGAGTTTGTTAATGAAGAAGTCTCCGCTTAAATAGCAATATTTAACGCAAGTACAGATTTTTCTTAAACAATAAAAAATGCTTTCAATGATTAATTGAAAGCATTTTTTATTGTATATGCTTTGTTAAATGTTATTTACTATTGACTGGATTACTTGGGGTTGCACTAAATATATTGCCTACCATGGTCATCGCACATCTAAATCCTATCATGGAGCTAGATTGGTCTTGTTGTGCAAAGCGACGTGTTGCAGGATTTAACCAATAGGCACGGTCATTCCAAGAGCCACCTTTATAAATTCTTGATTTATCATTTACCAGGGAAACCTTGCCGTATAATTCCTTTTGTTCTTCATCTAAGTGTCCACGAACATCGTAATCATAATTGCTATTGCTGGAGATTCCAGTGGAGTCATCCGTTTTCGTTTGTTGTAGTTCTTCCCAGGTCTGTTTGCGAGCTGCAGTTGCAGGGACTTTGATTGGACGACCATATTTATCTTTAGCTAAGGTACGTGTTTGAGGATCATCGTATTGATTGTCCATAAATACATGCCCACGATAAGGGTTAAAATCTTCAAAATCTTCAAAGGACAGCTTTCTATAGACATCGCTCACCCATTCATTTACATTTCCAGCCATGTTGTACAAACCAAAGTCATTAGCTTGATAACTTCTTACCGGAACGGTAATATCTCCACCATCATTTAAATCTCCTGCTACCCCCATGTTGTTTCCAGAAGTAATTTTAAAATTGGCCATCATCCGACCTTGCGTTTTTTTATTGGCTGAACGTACTCCTAAACCATTCCAAGGATAAGTTTTGGAACTTTGGATATTCCCTTCCGTCGAGTTTCCAACAAGACCTAATGCTGCGTATTCCCATTCAGCTTCCGTAGGAAGTCTATAGGGTTGTTTCAACACGCCATCTTCCATTCGTATAGGTCGACGCGCTTTCTCATCTGCAGATTGGTTATTGTCTATAGGCATATTTTTCCCATCGATTCCTTCCCCACGTATTTGTCCATTTAAATATAAATCGGTATTAAAGGCGATTTCAGATTTGCTTTGCTGAGCCTTTAGGGTTTTATAATCAGTTAATACGCCGGATTCCCTTAATATATGCTCATTTACACGATCGGTGCGCCATAGGCAATAGGCATTAGCTTGTTCCCATGAAACACCAACTACAGGGTAATCTTGAAAAGATGGATGTCGAAAATATAAATTTACATAAGGTTCATTGTAGGAGAGCGGGTGTCTCCATACTAAAGAGTCAGGCAAGGCATCGTAATATAGTTTCCCATCCTCCGGATAATTGTGCGAAATCCATTGCAGGTACTCTAACCAATCCGCATTGGAAACTTCCGTTTCATCAATATAAAAAGAGGCGACAGTCACTCTACGTTTATCGGTGTCGTAGTCAAATCCTAAATCCTCATTTAAACTTCCGCCCATGACAAATGTACCACCTTCAATCCCAATCAAGCCAGGACCTGGAGATTCAGACATTTGACGGTTAATTTGCAAACCGCCATTGTAGGGGTCATTATATTTTACGCCTGTTTTTGAGGAATAATTACTGCGTTGTTGATTGCTAGTACTGCTACATGCACTAAAG
>NZ_JBMOXB010000010.1:0-164931 GCF_049316305.1 Sphingobacterium sp. HJSM2_6 | reverse complement strand
TATGTCTGCTTTTAAAAAGCTGTAATTGGAGGATTGCTCAATATCCGAAAGGTTTTCTAGGTTACCTGCATAAGTCAGGGCATCTAAATTAATAATATGATAATCAGGATATTTTTGAACAAATTCACGAACTACATGAGAGCCAATAAAGCCCGCTCCCCCGGTTATTAATATGGTTTTGTTTGTCATGAAATTATATTATTTAATTGTTAGTTAGGTTGTTTTGATTTGAATAATCGGATATTTTTACCCCATGTTTTTTCCAAAATTTAAATAAGCTTTGGAAATGCCATTTCATTGATTTTCCAATTTTTTTACTTGATCTCATATGATTATGAATCATAACAGACTGAGGAAAATAGATTACAGATTTCCCAATTTTCCAACTTCTCAAACATAAATCTTCATCTTCCATATAAAGGAAGTAATCTTCATCGAAACCTTTCAGATTTTTAAAGTGTGTGTTTGTAAGAAAATATGCAGCTCCAACGGACCAATTAATTGGCTGGATCTCATCAATTTTAATATCCTTGCATAAATAGGATGAATTACCAAGGTTAATTTTAGAATCATCTCCTTTCGCTAATACTCTAGAAACAAATAATTTAGGAGTAATGAAACGTCTTACTGAATTCTGATATGTTAAGTCTTTATTCAACAATTTTGGAGCAAGAATTCCAATTTCTGGATTTGATTTTAGATATCTAAACAAAGCATCTAAACTATCTTTAAACAAAATAATGTCTGGATTAATTATAGCTAGGTAATCGCCCTTTGCTTTTTGAGCAGCTAAGTTATTGTTAGCGCCAAATCCTTTTGGAATTATATTTTGAATGATAATAACTTGTGGAAAATTCTCAGAAATATATTCAACAGATCCGTCTGAAGAACAATTATCTACGTATAATACCTCAAATTTAGCAGTTGTAAATCCTTCAGAAAATATGGAAGGGAATAAATCTTTTAAAAATTTCAAATGATTCATTCCTACAGTAATAATAGAAATATCCATATTAGTTATATAATAGAATCTAAATAATTCTTAGCAACAATAGTATCAGAAAACTTTTTAGCTGTTTCTATTGCGTGATTTGAAATGTCCATTTTTTCTTTAGCGCTTAGGCTATTAATATGATCAATAACTTTAGATAAACTTTTTGAACTACCAGCTTCACAGAAAAACCCATTATAACCGTCAACAATAATTTCATCCATTCCTTCTCCGCTAGAAGCTACTGTGATTAATCCTCTTGCCATAGCTTCAAGGTATACTAACCCAAATGTTTCTCCCTGACTAATCATGATAAAACAATCAGCAGCATCTAAACATTGTAAAACTTCTACTCTAGGTAGGTTACCTTTTAAATCTATTTCCCCTTTCAATTGATTATTAGACTGCTCTTGAGCGATTTTCTTTCGCAGTATTCCCTCTCCTACATATATTAATTGATATGAATCCAAAGTTTTTGAATTTTCTAGGCCTACTAATACTTTCAACGGATGTTTTCTTTCGATTAATGAACCTACATAAATAAATTTTGTGATCTTCTCAGTAAATAATTTACCTTCATTCAATATATATTGATTAGGAACCCCTGAATAACATAAGAAGTGGTTTTTTTGAAGTCCAAATTGCTTTTCAAAATTTAGTTTAATATTTGATGACCTAAATCCCCAAGCATCTACTTTTTGAAAAAAGTCTTTAAAATTAGGTCCAATATATTTTTTTAATGGTAAGGATTGTATATGATTTACTATAGCAGTTTTGGCCCCATAATAATATTTCAAATTCGCTACCATCTCAAGGTGCGGATAACAGAAATGTGCAACTATGGAATTTGGAACAAATCCATCATTTTCTAAATCTTTAATAATTAAATCAGTATGGTTTTTTATAACTTGCTTTTTAACTGCAATTTTGGGTATACATTTATATAAAGGTATTCTTGTAATTTTAACACCGTCTATTTCATATTTTGAAATACCTTTGATGTGTTTGGTAATAAAATAGCTTTGTCCAATAGACGCAGCTTTATTCCCCAATAGTTCTGCTCCGAGATGAACAATTCGTGAATAAATAGGATAATTGAAAATAACCCGTACATCATATCCCATTTTCACCCATTCCTTTGCAAAATAATGACAAACATTTGTTGAATTTAAAAGTGCTAGATCTGGAGATGGATAAATAGTGGTAAGTAATAAAATCTTCTTCATAAAATCAATCGTTAAAAATTTCTTTTAATTTTATTAAACTACTTTTATAATAGTTATCTTCTTTTATTATTAACTTCTCATAAATATCTCTTTTGCTTGAAATTATTAAATCCATTTTATTATTTATTAAATGGATAGGTTCTGAAATATCAATTAATAAATCACGAGAATCTGCATGCTCAAAAATTCCCTTTATTTTTAAATGTTTATTTAAATCTGTAAGAATAATGGGAATACAACCGTATTGAAATCCAAGCAAAGCAACATGCAAACGATTCGTTAATACGTACTCAAATGAGCTAAATATATGTGCGTTAGATAAAAATATTTGTTCAGAAATAAACTCAATATTATATTCCTGTTTTAAAAGTTGAAACAATTTATCACAGAATTGCTTATCTTCAGAAACTTGAAATCCAATAACAATTCTATTTTTAGAAAAATTACTTTTAATTATATTTTTAAGTGTAAAAATAAGTTGCTCAATATATTTCTCATTATTAGCTCCTGTAAATATTTGATCACGAAATGAAATAAAAACTCCATTTTTAATATCCTCTTTAGGAAGAACATCATAAGTCCAAGCCAAGTCTGGAAAAAAATCGACTTTATCTATACCTAAATTTTTAGCATAATTATATGAAATTTGATCTCTTACTAAATAACTAGACATAAAATTAGTTTTAAACCTTTCAAGTAATTTAAGTCTTGCATCTAATGGCCCTAGTGAAAAGCCTATTTTTATTATTTTTACTTTAAAACAATATAGAAGGAAATAAGAAAAAGCAACAATTAACTCTTTAAAAAAAGCTTTATAACCACTACCAAATTGATGTCCAGGTGGCGAAGAAATAAAATAAATTTGGTTATATTTTTTAGAATTTTGAATTATTCCTTTAATAATTTGAAATACAAAACTCAAATATGATTTGGAAACAGTTCGATTAGAAACAATTTTCAAATCCTTTAAATAATTATCCGGAGCATCTTTCAAATTTATTTCTACCTCTCCGAATTGAGTAATAAAATCTATTAAGCTTTTATTTATTAATGCATCACCAGTGTTGAAGTATTGCGTCTTACCATGGTAGTATACAATATTTTTTTTCATAATTATAATATGTCCTTTACTTTTTTCCCAAAATTATTCCAACTATTTTCTTGAATAAAAGAATCTAAACTTTTTAATCTATTTACATTCTCCAACTCATTATTTATTACCGCATTAGAATTTACTATCGACACAATATTTTCAAAAGAATCAAATACCTTAACAAAACCAAGATTAAAATAATCTATAAAAGCACCTCTTCTAGGTCCAATAACATTTCTTCCTGTGGATAAAGATTTAATTAATGCCCCTGAATTAAGAACGCTACGACCGTTATAGATGAATAATATATGCTTTGATTGAGAATGGACTTCAAATAATTCTTTATCATTCAAAAAGCAATTTTTCAGAATAATATTTGGCAATATTTTTGTCTTGCTTTTAATTTCATTAAAATAATCTAGGGATTGAAATTTTCCTACTATTAAAACTTTTAAACTACAATTAGTGTCTATCATAAATTCTATAAAGTTTTCTACACCTTTGCTTTTTCGCATTTGTCCCCAAATTAATAGGTCATAATTCTCTACATCTTTACAAAATTTTAAATTATAAAAGAAAGGGTGAACAATATAATAACACTTTTTATGGAATTTTGGATCAATATAATTGAAGCTTTCATTAGTATGAAAAATTATTCGATATGATAAATTTTGAATAATTTTTAGTATTATATTTGAAACCCAAGATTTACCTTTATGTGGCTCCAGGTTATGATGAGTCCAAATAATTTTCTTAGACTTTATTTTAGCCAAAATAAGAAAAATAGACAAAACAGGTAAATTATACCATTTCAAATTTTCAACCCAATTTAAAAAAAATAAATCTGCCTTATTAAAATATATTAAAGAGTCAAAAAATCCTCTAGTTTTTACATACATATTAACAACAGGAAATTCTTTATTAATAGCCGATGCAAAATTATATAAATAGGGATTTTCTTTCTCCAACCTATTTTCTTCCTTCATGGGAAAAATAAACGAATTCATTGCTTTATCTATTGTTATTATATTTGTTGAATAAAATTCTAAAAAATGGATAAAACAAGTTATAATTTATAACCTTAAGATATTCTTTAAGCTTAATATTAATTTCCTGAATATCTATTACAGCTTTATATAATGATAATTCATAAGTAAATCGCTTAGCTAACCAAAAAACCGTAAAAGGTTTTAATATTAAATTATTGGTTTTTACTATTTGGATTAACCATCTTACAAATAATAGACTTGCATCAATTTTTTGAACTACTATTTTTAGATCTTTACTATTTGGAGTCAAATTAAAAGAACTACTTCTCCATGAAACACATGAATTTTTTATAGTTTTTATTCCTGATTTTAAAGCAAATTTTATTACTGTTGCTTCATCACTATGCCATGCAATAGGAAATTCAACAAATCCATCATACACATTAAACTTTTCCTTCCGAAAAATATACTCTACTATATACGACTTAATTTTTCCTGAACTTTTTTTATAAATAAATTCTTCAACTTTTAAAACATCAGGAAAGATTACCCTATTTCCTATAACTATATTATTATTGTCAATAACATTTATGTTAAACCTAAAGACATCAAAATGAACATTATTTAAATTTTTAATAGTATCATAAAAATTTTGAACACAATTTGAATCCATTAAATCATCATCTGAAAATAACCAAATCCATTCTTCATCATTAACCATTTCCAAACATCTATTCCAATGTTTTACAAGATTTTCACCTCCAAGATTATTTGTGAACTTTTGGTAAACAACTTTAAGATCTGGAACAAACTCGTTAATAATACTATATAAATCTTCAGGACTATTGTCATCTCCTATATAAAGACAAAAATCCTTATTCGTTTGGGATGAAATAGATTTTAAAGTTTCTTTAAAAAACTGACTTTTAAAAGCTGGAATAACAATTGCCAATTTATTTCTCATTTTTAATTTTTATTTTTCGATCATTATACCATAAAACCATACCTAGCATTAAAGAAAATATATAATACTGACCTCCATTTATTATATATAAAAATGTAAATCCCGTGAGAATTATACGCGCATATAAACAGATAATTAAAATTTTCCAAATAGGTAAATAGTTGTTAGAAAATCTATTTATTAAAACAAGGGAAAAAAACAAGATGATTAAGAAAGTAATAATTAATCCAAAATCTGCGACTAAATCACCTATAAATGTGTAAAAAACAAACATTCTAATTCCCATTTTTTGATCTAAAGAAAACACATTTCGATCTTCTCCAGAAAAGATATTTGAGAAAGAATTTAAACCATTCAGGGTCTTTTTAGAATTCCATAAATCACCATTAAAATTCGTGAAACTTTCTCCAGAATAACGGTAAAGCCACTCAATTAAACTAAAATCACTATCTTCAAATCTTCCAACGGTAATTAAAAATACCCCTAAAAGTAAAACAAAAACCAAAATAGATATAAAAATAAGGGCAAATCGCCTAACTGAAATGCTTAATTGATTTTTAAAAATTAAATAAACAAATCCAATATAAAATAAATCTTGAATTGAACTCGTCCTAGACCCTAAATTGAATTTAAATAATGAAGGATTAAATGTCGAAAAAATGAGACCAATAGTAATTAATACTATAAAAAAATCCCATTTCTTTACTTTACTCAAAAAGTAGAACAATAATATAGGAGAAATATGGTTTAAAAATAATGTGATACTATTTAACTTACTACCTATAAAACTCATATGGGCTCTTGCATCAAAATCAGAATTACTTCTATCTTCATAATTATCACTTAAGTTCATTGTATTTCCTGACAAAAAAATATGCAATAAATTTTCTATGAAAGGTAAAATTGATGTTATTGCAGTGACATATATTAAAGATTTTAGTATTATAGGATTCCCATAAATTTTAATAATCGAATTAGATTTAAAATTTAATAAAGGAAGATTAAACACTAAATAGCAGACAAAAATGTAAAGAAATGGGAATAAAGTAATACTAGATTTAGTTATAAAATATATACTTGAGTTAAAATATAGTATAGAAAAAAAAGAAGATATTGCCCATAAAAGAAAAATATAACTAGTTGCATCAAAACCTCTATTTTTTAATAGAAATATGAAACTTACTAAATAAATAAGGCAATTAAAAGTTATATATAATATTTCAAAATCCATTCAATTTATTTTATTTAAAATTTACTTTTCAAAATGTTAATAAATGAACTGGACTTTAAAAAATAAACTTGAGATATTATGAAATAGACCAAACTTACACCAATTACAAATGCTAGTTTTAATATAATATTAGAGAAAGATAATCCTATCCAACTAACTAAAACGTAAGGGACACTATTAAGGAGTATATAAAATATATCACGATCAAATAGAAATACCCTAATTTCCTTTCTAACAAAAACTATTGAAATAATGAGAATAATAATCTCTACTAATAACCAAGTATAAGCTGCACCAATTGCATTGTATTGATTTATTAAAATAAATGCTAATGGAATTGAAATTAAGCAACCACAAAATGTAGTTTTTAAAAGCGCTTCTCTATTAATTATAGTAAGTAATTGTTGACTATATACTTGGCTTAAACCAATAACAAGTACTAAAGGAATAATAATTTTTAATATTTGATTTGAATATTCAAATTCACTTCCTGCTAAAATATTAATAATAATATCAGAATAGAATAGAGTAAAAATGATAATTGGTATAGTTAATGTATAAATAATAACAACATTTTTTTTAACCAATTTATTTACTTCAAAAACTTGTTTTGTATATAATAATGTATTTAATTTTGGTATTATTACAGTGGTCAATGAAGTAAATAAAGCAATAATTATAGCAAATAATTTAGTAACAGTTGTATAATATCCGACCATACTATTATTAGCTAAAAATCCCAGCATAATTATTAACATGGTTGTATAAAAAGATATAAACACCTTATTCAAGCCAAAAATTATAAAAGCTTTTAAATACAGCTTTAATTTTACAAACTTTAGAGAAAATTTTACAAATTTTCTAGAGTAATAAATGTTATAAATACCATTTAAAACAACCATTAAGCAGGACAGTAAGTAAAAAAGAGATGTGTCTGATTTGTCTTTAATTAAGAGAAATATTAAAATAGTAAATATTAGTTTTATAATAATAGATCTTAAAGAAATTACTTTAAAATTTTGCAAACCTTGAAATAACCAATCAATTAAAAATAGTGAAAAAACTAACTTAATTAAACCAATTAAGAAATAATCAAAATATTGATTTAAATGAGGTATAAAAAATACAGCAACTAAAAGGAAAAATATTACTAATAAAGTAAATATCAAATTTAAAATAAAGAGTGATGAAAATATAGTATTTATCTTTTCAGGATGTGATTTATTTTTTGAAATTTCTAAGACCCCAATTGTATTAATCCCCATATTTGCAAATAATAAAAAGTAGCTTATTATACTATCTACAAAATTACAGATACCTAAATTTTCTACTCCAAGTACTCTATTGATATAGGGAAATGAAACCAAAGTGAAAATATACCCAGATACAGTTAGTAAAGAATTATAAAAAAAATTTGATTTAATACTCATTATAAGAATCTAATAATTACTCTATTGAAATGAAATTATTTTTAAGATTTATTTCTTAACCAAAATTTCCAATTTGAACTACTTTTCTTTATATCTGAATAATTCCCATATCCATAGCCGTAACCATAGCCATAGCCATAGCCATAGCCATAATTTGAATAATATGATCCTTTTGACTTGATATCGTTAATAACGATTTGAAGATTTCTGAATTTACTATGTTTTAACAAATTTTTTGGAATATTTAACTGATCCTTAAAAGTAAATCCCTGACGTACTAAATATAAACACACATCTGAATACCTTTCTAGTAATTGAGCATCCGTAACCATTCCTATTGGAGGTGCATCCATAATTATATAATCATATCTTTCAGATAGAGTATCCATTAAAGCATTGGTTCTTTCATGAACTAATAATTCAGCAGGATTAGGAGGAATAGCCCCTGCTTGAATTAAATCTACATTTTCATGGGCTCCAGAAGACATCAGTATTTCATCCACTGTCATTTCTGGTCTTACAATAAAATGTGAAAATCCTTTACCAGCAGGAAGACCTAATTTCGATGTGATTGAAGGTTTTCTCAAATCAAGCTCCATTAACACAACCTTTTTATCTAATAATGCCAAAGCAATTGCTAAATTTAATGCTACATAAGATTTTCCTTCACCAGACATTGAAGATGTAAATAAGATTCTATTTCCTCCAGCCAATGTGAATTCAAGATTAGTCCTCATTGCTCGAAACTGCTCGGCAATTGGAGTACGAGAAGATTTTGTAACAACAATTTGATCATCATCATCCGAATGAGAAATCATACCCAAAATAGTTAAATTTGAGTATTTCTCGATATCATTAATCTCTTGTATTCTTACATTTAAAAGGTTTTGAATATAAAGAAATATTAATGGTATTGATAGGCCTAAAATCAACCCTAATAAATAAATCAATTTTTTATTAGGTGAGATAGGTATCTCTTCAGCTTTTGGTGAATCAATTAATTTTGAATTAGATACATTTGCAGTTCGTCCTATTGCAGTTTCTTCCCACTTCTCTTGAAGAAAAATATATTGAGCTTGTTTTATTTGTTGCAAACGAGCTAAATCAATATATCCCCTTTCTATAGTAGGCACCTGTTGAATTTGTGATGTAATTACTTTTGACAAATCCATTTCACTATTCCTAGCAATTATTAAAGAGTTCCTTGTATTAGATATATTATCAATCATATCTTTTCTCAAACCAAAAATCTGAGTGTTAATATTTTCTATTAAAGGGTTGTTTTCAGTTACACCTAACAACAATCTTTCTCGTTGTAACAATAATTCATTGTATCGGCTAATTAATGTGTTAAATGTAAGATCATTTGGAATTATTGATGAAGGTAAAATTCTTATATTTGATTCATCTTTTAAGTAATCCAAAATACCGTCCAATGAATTTACTTTTACTTCTAATTCTGCTATATTTTTATTGAAATCAGAAGAGTTTTCAATTAAAACACGACTCTGTTGCGAAAGATCAGTTAATTTTGAACTTTGCTTATAGCCAGAAATTCTATCCTCAACATTAGCTAACTCTTTTGTTATGTCAGTTAATCGGGAATTAATAAATGATAAGGTAGAATCAACTATAACATTTTTATCATTCAAATTCAATTCAACATATTTATTTATTAAGGATTTTAGTAATTGTTCCCCTCGTAGTGGTATATGATGTTTTAATGACAAATTAATAGTTGATACATTTTTATTGGTAACCTCCGCAGAAAAAACCTTAGAAATTTGTTCTACTGATTTCCTAACAGGGGAAATTTTAACTCGAAAACTTTCACTATGATCTGTAAATTTTTCATCAGGTTTAATCATTAAATTGCCGATTCCTTCAAATGAAAATGCATCATTAGATGAAACGGTAAAAGAAGTGTCACCATTAGATATTAAATATTTAGAATTGAATGTTGGATCAATTTTTAAATCTAAATGCTCGATTATTGAATCTGGAGATGTTAGTAATTTAATTTTAAAAGGCAATTTAATTATAGGAACATCATGGATTGTACCAATTCGGAAATAATTAATATATTCTTCTTCTTCTAGAATTACTTCCCTCATTAGATCCGAAGTTTTAATTACCTCAACTTCATTATCTACAGAAGATTTAGTGCCCATAATCCCTGATAAATCCGCTAATGCTGATTCACCAAGTAAACCACCTTTTTTATCATCTGAAACTAATAATTTACCCTGTATATTATAAATGGGAATTGTATACCTTAGATAAAAAAAAGACAAAACAATTCCTAAAATACCACATAACAAAAACCAAAACCAATTATTTAGAATTTTACTAATAAATTTTAAAAGTTCCTTATTGTCAGATTTTTTATGATCAGATTCCAACTCATCATCCCAATCAATTTTATTGCTCATTTTAATTTTAATAGACTGTAATAGAAAAAAATTAATTATAACCTTGTAAATGCAACCATTAATACAGATAAAAATGATCCGATCATTGCCAAAGTTTGTGTCCTTGAAGAATTATTTGCTGCGGCTTTAGCTTTTCCTGGTTCTATATACAACACATCATTTTGTCTTAAATAGAAATAGGGTGATGAAAACAAATCACTATTGTTTAAATCTAACCTAACTAATTCCTTTTGGCCAGCAATATCCCTAACTAATAACACATTTTCTCTTTTCCCATAAATAGTTAAGTCTCCTGCTAAGCCTAAAGCATCTAAAACTGTAACTTTTTCATTGGGCACAGTATAGGTAGCAGGCCTAGTAACCTCACCTAAAACAGTAATTTTAAAATTGGCAAATCGCACTTGGACATTTGGTTCTTTGTAATATTGTGACGCTTTTAAAGCAATGGCTTCACGGGCCTGATAAGTACTTAATCCTGCCAGTTTGATTTTGCCTAATAGGGTCATACTTACATATCCATCCTTATCGACCAAAAAACCAGAAATTACTTGGGATCCAACATTAGTTGCTGAACTTGCACCAACAGCTTGAACAGCCATAGACTGATTAGCCACTTGAGATGAGCTAGGATCTAAAGTTTGAATACTAATATTAATCAAATCATCCGATTGAATAACAGGCTCTTGGAAAGTCGCTGCTTGTTTTAATATTTGCAAAGTATCTACAGGAAGATCATTGAAATAAACAATCTTTTTTACAGAACAACTGCTAAATAGCAGTAGCAATAGGAAACAGCATATTCCTATTTGTTTAAATTTTTCTTGAATTTGATAATTTTTCATTGGGTTAACTTGACAATTGTAGTAGTACTAATTAAAGAATGCGTTAAGAGTAAGAAAACAACTCCGCATTCAATATTTTACATTCTTTGAAAAAACTATAAAGGTTGGACTTTTTCAAACCTATTTCTAAGGCTTTAACATGTCGTTCATGGTGAACATCAGTTCCAACAAGACTTACCAAACCTTTAGAAGCTAAATATTTAGCCACACGCTTTTCGTTTGCTCCATAATAACCTAAAACCGAAAGCAAATTGACTTGCATCAAGCAACCAATTTCCTTAAATCGAACTAATTTAGAAGGGTCTTGGTGATAAAAAACATAACGTTCAGGATGTGCTAATATGGGTTTATATCCTTGGATTTGGATATCAAAAATGGTTTTTTCGATCTGCTTATTCTCTTGAATATAAGACATTTCTATTAACACATAATTACCTGGGAGACTAAGTAAACCAGATTGATTTTCTTCTAGTGGAAAACCAGAATCCAACATGTATTCCGCTGCATAAGAACCTAACAAACTATCTACCCCTTTACCTTTTAAAGATTCAAAAGCATGGGAAATAGATCCTTCATTATTCGGATACATTTCCTTAAAAATATGTGGGGTAAAATGAAATTTTTGAATTCCAAGATTGGATAGGCGTTCTAAAATATGTAAACTATCTTCTAGCTGCGCACAACCATCATCAATTCCTGGTAAAATATGGGAATGCATATCTGCATTAATCCATTTCAAATCATTATTTGCAGAGTTACGGCTAAAAAAAGAAAACATCTAAATACGTTAATTTGGTTTGATTTTTTTAAACTCCGATTAAAAGAAATATCCGGCCGGCGCGCCCGGCCGGTATATTCCCCTACAATCACAAGTTTAACACTTGAGCTCTTCAGGCATCTTGCTTTCATTCATCTTATAAAAAATAAGATGTGTAGGTTGAAAGACAAACCTATTTATATGATTATAACTTATCGCACTCTTCAGCTAAAATAGCTAAGTTGGTCGCGCCAGCTTTATTTCCAATAATATCTCCTGAACCAATACCAACTGTAGCGGTATTATCTAACTGAACAGTATGACCGTTTACAACTTTCACTTTATCATTCCAAATTGCTTTGAAATCGTATTTAGTTCCATCAGTTTTTAATAATGTAGTTCTTAAGAATCCATTATCTACAGTACCTAAGTATTTGTATTCTACTGAACCAACAACGCGGTAATACATTTGGAAAGTTGGCAATAAAGTAATAGGAGTTGTGTTAGATGGACAACGTACATACAATTGAAGAGTTGAAGTCGTTCCAGTTACATCAGCAGGATTAGGCAATTGTATGGTTGTAACTTGGCCACAATCCGTTAAATCTGCTTCTGCTAAGAATGAACCATCTGCTTTTTTAATAACAACCTTAACTCCTGTTTTAGGAACATTATCAAAACTGATACTTGGTGAATTTTGAGAAATAGAGTATTGTGTGTTAAATATGATTTGATCACCCCAATGTGCTTCCACAAGCACAGGGTAGGTGGTACCATTTGCCATCCAATCTCCAGAGAAATTAACTACTTGCACACCGGTACAAGCCTCTCCAAACTCAGCCGCCATATAAAATGTTAAGTGAGTTATTGGAAAATTAACAAAGAAACCAGCAGCAGCAGAACCTGTTACAGCAATTTTTTGTTCAAACTTCCAAATGTTATCATTATCGCTATTACTAAATAAATCAAACTGTTGACCAGCAGCTAACGCTTGTCCAGTAATTGGACTTACATAAGAGGAAGGTATTGGCATAGCCACTGTAATAGGTTGACTAAAAGATTCTACTGACTTTCCATTAACAAACATCTTAATATCAGTAACTGCGGCAGGACTAAACGTTCCTGAAACGGTACTTCCATTAGCTAATACTACTGCATCAGAGGACAAATCGCCACCTGGCAATAAATTAACTGCTGATTCATTCTCAGGATTAATCGTAGTAACAGTAACTAGAACAGATCCACCTGTAATAATATTACCATCTTCATCTTTAAATTGTGTGCCCGCAGGGATGTTGATGACCAATTCTTCTCCTGCTACAGCTGAAGGAACTTCAACAGATGTTGCAACAGTTGTAGCACCCGTGTTGGATAGTTCAACAGTTTCTTGAACTTGTTCAGCTCCATCAGGAATAACAATTGGTTGAGTCAAAGTTACGGTCTCAATACCAGAGGATACATCTGAAATTGTTACTGGAACAGTTTGCGTAGTATAACCTGGTGCTGTAAACCTTACTCTAAAACGAATAGGTGTACTTGCCGTAGGAGTACGTTTTGGATCTACCCCAAACGTTACTAAGTTATCAACCATTTTAAAATCCTTAACTCCATTCAAGTTGTAAAGATTTTCAGTATCACCTGAAACTAAAGCAACTTGAACACCTGGAATCGTATTTCCGCTTGCGTCAACAACTTTTAAAGTGGCAAAATGTTGAATTACTTGTGTACTAATTTGTAAATTGAAATCAGTCAATGGGTTTTTACAGGATTCAAAAGCACCTAATAATGCTAATCCTAATGTAAATATGGCGAATTTTTTAATTTTCATAATTTTATATTTTAACAATGACTATTTCCAAAAACGGTAACTAAAACCAACTTCAACACGTGGTAAATAGCGATAGTTCTCCATATTACGTTCAATAATTGCAGCATTGTTCGTGTTTTCTTCCAATAAACCCGTGGCTTCCATTGCTACTGAAGGTTTGGATAGATAATAACAACCCAAATCTACATTCATAGAAAAGCGACTATCAATAATGATATTTTGCCATCCTAATCCTACATATGGATTAATTGTTTCTTTCCAATTAACTTTTGTATTAATGGTTCCTACTAATTCTGGAGAAACTTGAATATCCCCGTATTTATAAGGATTTTTTAAACGTGTCTCTATATTTCCTTCTAATTGGAAGAAATAAGCCGCACCTAATTGAAGACCAAAACTTCTAAAGAATCCACCACTGTTTACAAATGGAGTCCAACCAGCCAAAAGGGAAACATTTCCTGATTTTGCTTTGGTATTACTTACTACGTCACGGTTAGAATAAGTTCCTGCAATTTCCGTTTGAAATGGCATGTAACTCGCGCCTAAGCGTAATCCAAATTTTGTCGCTAGAGGTTTGTACACATGTACTCCAAAACCGGTAGTTCCCATATGTACACCAAGAGATAAAGGCGATGGGTAACCATAAGCATAAGCTGATTGAGGTATTTTATATCTTCCTACTTGAGCTGTCGCTGTATTCAGCGAACTAAGCACGAAGAAAGCTAAAAATACCATCACAAAGAATGAGTTTTTGTTCTTCATAATTTTATAAAAGTTATAATTCATATTCATTAATAAGCATTTTTCTCGCCTTTAACCATGTTCCAGGCGGTCATACAAATAATTTTAAAGTCCAACATTGCAGACCAGTTATTCATATATTCTAAATCATATTCCACACGTTTCGCCATCAATTCTGGCTTCGTAGTTTCACCTCTAAATCCATTCACTTGGGCCCATCCTGTAATTCCAGGTTTTACAAAATGACGAACCATATAATGTTGAATTAATTTACTATAGTGTTCCGTATGAGCTAACATGTGTGGTCTAGGTCCAACTACACTCATTTGACCTAAAAAGACATTAATAAATTGAGGAAATTCATCTAAACTAGATTTTCTTAAAAAATGACCAATAGGGGTAATTCGATCATCACCTTTTAATGCTTGTTTTGCATTAGAATCGGTATTGATCACCATACTTCTAAACTTCAAACAATTAAAGGATCGATTATTTCTACCAGAGCGAGGCTGTTTAAAGAAAATAGGTCCAGGACTTTGAATTTTAATGATTAATCCAACAATAGGTATTAACCAAGATAGTATAAAAACTATTACTAATCCAGAGATTATAAAATCAACTGCACGCTTTTTTATTCGATTATCCATCTCTGAGAGCGAATTCTCATGAGATCTAAGTACCGGTAAATCTAAAGAAATACTCTCTTCTTGCTTTGAACCGTAAGATATTCTAGCGGTTACCGCATGAACAAAATTCAGCTGAACACATTCATGATCCGCAGCCATAATTAATTCTCGACTACAGGCAGAAACATCTGGTGAATTAATTAAAAATACCTCATGTATCCCACGCTTAGAAACTTCTTCGAAATACCTTCTGAATTGATTTACTTTACCTTCTTTCGTGCTGTAATCCAACTCGTCACGATATAAAATCGTGTTTACATTGTAAAAAGCATGGTTTTGTGGAAAAGACGCCATAACATTACTTACATAATCATTATGCCCTATTAAAACAATATCCTTCATCCAACCATATCGACGTGGCATGACCGAATAAATATATGCTAATATAAATCTTGAAAATGCTGCATAAAGTAATATGAAGAAGGATAAGTAACCGATGAAGAAGATGATTCCATCAAATGGATGAGCAATTAAGGCACAGCCTGCAAATAGAAAAATGACTGATAATACAGTTTGTATGGTAGATTTAAATACTTTTTCAATGTATTCTATGGTACTATCGGAGTACATTCTTAAATACAAACTGGAAATAATCAATACTAAATTGAAGGTCACCCAAATTGAAAAAGGATTAGCAGAATTAAACAGTTGTAAATCAACAGCCTCTATATTAGAAACCAAAAAAATTGTTGACCCAAATATTAAATTCAAGCATAAAAAATCAGTCATAGCTAGTAGTAACTTTAAACAAGTCAAAACACGATTTTGAACATATCTATACATATCACACTGATTTGTGAAAAGAAAAGAACTATTTATCTTAGCTATATTATAACCGTAAAGTATGATCACTATTATCCAAGGTCATAATTTTATCTCCAATTAAATTATAACCAATATAGAATGAGAAATTATATTAAAATAACATCACCCGATGGATAAAAATAGAAATACGATTAGTAATTACTGCGTAAAATGCATAAGACGTTTCTTCTCTGTTTTTGTTGATTCTTTTGTTAATAAATAGTTTGTTTTGCAGTTCAAAGGATTTAAAAATTTCTTTTCAGGTTGATAAAAAACCAATGAACAACAATTCCACTAACTTACGTTAGGCTCAATGTGATGTACTTGTGTTTGATTGTAGACTGCAAATATAATCAATAATTGTAAATATCAAACCACAATTTAAATTTTTATGAAATAAAAATGAATTTGAATATTACTGATAATATATTGAATGAATTCATACTAGCTTATTTATATTATAATAATTGATATATTATAAATGTATTTGAAGAATACAACTTAAATAAATAATTAACATTAAATATTTATTAAAATTTCATACAATAGAAAATCATTTAATGAATATTTTGACAAAAAATGATAATTAAATTTAAAAATTAAAGATTTTTAATATTAAAAATCTTTAATTTATTCAAAAACTTAATAAAATATATTATTAATCTTATTAATGAGATAATTATTAACAACATCCGTTAATAATGGCAGCAATTTGCCAATTCCATGATTTTAGCAAAAAAAATATTGGCCTAGTTTTTGATAAAGTAGATGCCAAAAAAATAAGTCAATATAAAACAAACCTATCGTTTGCTTTATATTGACTTATTTAGATATTGAAATCCTATCTAATTTACCAGATTAAAATTTATCGATCTATTCGTATCATAAGCTAATCTTATTTTACTTGGATTAACAATGAAGATAAAACTTGTGCATACCATCTTGACAGGTAATCATTTGTATGGTTAATATTATTACCAGTCATATCTTCATAAGCTTTATAGTTTAATAACCATTGGTGCCAATAGGTCATATCAGCGACCGCAATTCCTTTTCCTTGCATTGCTAATATTCCAGACCTATAATTCGTCTGTATGTTATTATGAATAGAAGCTGGATTGGCAACCATGGTATTTATTATAATAAATTCACAATTAGGATTGGACGCTCTTATTTTAGAAATCATTCCTTTGATTTGTTCTAAAAAAGTTTTTTCAGGAACACCTGCAGTCCCATCATTCATTCCAAATCCAATTACCACTAAATCTGGTTTCTCTTCAATCACTTGACCCACCTGATCTAATCCCCAAGACGCGGCCATACCACCAACAGCTAAGTTTTTAAATGTTATTTGATCTGAAAAACTCCTTCTTAAATTATATATGAACAATTTTGCCCAATCTGGCATAAAAGGAGCCACTTTTTGAAACGCACTACTATTAGCTCCCGTTTCAATACTATTTCCCCAGAATACAACATGAAGTTGTTTGTTTTTCTTCAATTTCTGACTAGTAAGAGGAAGGTTCCGTGTCATGGTAAGTTTCAAACCTTTATCCCTATTGCTTTTATTCGGAACATAGGTTACGGCTATTTGTTTCGATCTTAAAAGTTCACCTTCACTAAACAAGACAAAGGTTCCCTTTTGTTTTCCAGGTAAAGATGCCCCCTTCTTCTCTTCAGTTAATAACAATTCATCCCTCCTAAAAAAAGGAATTTTTGATGTCTTTGGGATGAATAGTTTCCCATCCTGATAATCCCAATCAATTCCTTTTTCATAATTTTTATCTAAATAAGTATTACGAATCCTTAGGATAGATTTAGCCGGAAACAATAAACTCCCTTGAATTAAACCCTCTTGCTCTGAAATAGGCATTACAAGTTCATCATAAATAGTATCTGCAACCAAAAATGGTTGCAGATACTGATCTAATGAAATATATTTCTTCCAATCTTCACCAATTCCTTCTAATGATTGTGCATAGAGAATTGGACTTGCAAAAATTGAAATTAAACAGGTAATAATAATTTTCATTATCTAATTTTTATTAATGTATGTTAAGTTGAACTTACTAATTTCAAAACCAACATCAAATGTACCCGGTACCTCCCATCCTAAATTCATACCCGAAACTTTAAATTCCTGTTCCAATGAACCGGTGAGAAATCCTCGTTGTTTTGCAGTTTGTATTGCTTTAATGATGTAAGGAAATAAATCAATATCTACACTTATTTCATCCCCATGATGAAAGGTTTTATTACCTAAATGTGTCTCAGAAGCCAAACTATAAATAAACTTCCCAGTCGCATCATCTTTAGCTACATCTTGCGAAGCATATAATGGAATCTTTTCATACCTATAATCATAAAAGGGAATGCCAAACCACACATAATCTCCATAATATGCAGAGTTTTTATTCAAGTTTTGAATGGAAAGAAATAATTGAAATTGAGCGGTATGTAATCCTTTATCAAATTCTGAAGCTTTCATTTTAAGTTCAGATTTTGTCAATTTACCTTTAAATTTCAGCCTTAACTCCTTCAAGTCTTTAATTGCAGGCTGCTGTTTAAAAGCTTGTTCAATTAATAAATGTGGCCAAAACTCCCCATATTTCCTCGGACTTGTATACTCTTTTGAAGTCAACAAATTCATTTGAATAGGGTAAGGTTTATTTGCACCTGTATGAAATGACAATTGCTTCCCCTCATTTTGGTAAGAAACTAAATTTGAGTTATTCAACTTATCATCTTCTGTAAGAAAAAATTTGGTCCCCCATTCTGCCAATTCCCAATCAGGTTGCGCTGGTGATCCTAAAAATGGATAAATGTTTCCCGGGGATTCAGATGGGTTTCCTCGTTTTAATATCAAACCTTTTGCAAACATCTCATCATCGACAAGCGTGATCGTATCTACCTTTTGTTCCGTTTTATTTGGCCCTTGACCAACATCTGTTGCAGAAGAACAAGCAATCACTACAGGTACAGTAATGAAAAACAAGCGACTAAATGAGCTTAGAAAATTCATGTTCATATATAGTTTATAATGTTTCTACCTTTAAATTATCAAATACAATATCTACAGGATTAGCTAATCCAAAATAATAAAACCCTGGAGAACCTCCTACATAAGGTGAGGAATCTGTTACGGTTTGTTCAAGTAATATTCCGTTGGTATCTTTATTTGAAATAACAATTCGGAGGCTCCCAGCTTGTGACGAACTAACTTCAATCAAATAAGGAACTCCTGCAGCAAACCCTTCGAACTCTTGATTGATCAGAATTGATGCCCAATTGTTTAACCCATTTTCATTGGTCTTTAATAATTGAACTGTACGATCTAGAATTCTCAATAGATAAAACCTCATATTATCTGATTGTGCATTAAATATCAAACCCACGAAATTTCCTGTAGTGGCTTTCAACTCAGCATTTAATTTGAAAAAGTTCCCTTCACCGGCTTTCATACTAAGTTCTGCATCACGATACAACATATACGAATCCACCCCTCCTGCATTTGTAAATAATTGATTCGATTTTAAACTAAATACCCCTTGCACGATTTGCCAATTACTCCCTATTGGATTAGGATTGGTTGCGGAAGTCACTAAAGGCACATCGGTTCGATTAAAATCATCCGTAAAAATTTTAGACTTAACTAACGAGATATTGACTTTGTTGGAAATTTTCCCACGGGTTCTTACAGAAACCCCAAGAATATTTGAAGTAAGTTCAGGAATTTTAACCTCAATTTTTTCTGCGGTAGCGGATAATACTTCTACAATAGTTTGACCCAATTTCACTTCATTCTCACTTGGACTTTCCGAAAAATTGATACCATTGATTGTTAAGACATCTCCAACACCTACATTTTCTGGACTTAATGTAATGATGCGAGGTATGGGATCCAAATTAGGAATGATCGTATCTTTATCCTTACAGCCGCCAATTATTATTGTTAGCAGGCTTAGGTAAATAAATAGAATATTTTGATAGATTTTCATCGTTTGTTTAATTAAATAAAATCATTGAATTATTTGTTTGTCTATAGTTTACCAACCTGGATTTTGATACCATTTTTTCATTAAGGTAAGTTCCCCAAATGGAATTGGTAGAATAAGGTGATTTTCTGTATAAGATTTTCTTCTACCAGTTACAATCCTTTTGCCCACATAATTGTCTCCGGACTTACTCCATTCTATCCCGGTTGTTAATTTATCAGTACTTTCTAGAACCTTCCATCGCCTTACATCCCAAAAACGATGCTCTTCAAAGGCTAATTCAACTTGTCTTTCCCTATGAATCCGATTTCTCATTTCCTCTTTAGACAATCCCTGAGGTAAATCAGGCATCTTGGCTCTATTTCGAATAGCATTAACCGCATTATATACTTCTATACTTGGCCCTTCAGCCTCATTAGCCGCTTCCGCATAATTTAAAAACAGTTCTGCTAATCGATATTTCTTAAATCTGGAGGTACCCGTATTTGGATCAAGTTGCTTAGGGTCTCTAAATTTTCTTAAATAATATCCATTACCTGTACGTTGCATGATACTTGAGATTCCGTCAGCTCCTCCTAGATAAGTTTGTATATAGTGTGGTTTACCATTTATTTCCCCATAGTATGCATTATTATACCAAACCGTTGCATAAAATCTTGGATCTCTATTACGGTAAGGGTTTGCCTCATCATAACCGGATAACACATTGATTATAGGAAAAAGGTGGTCCTCGTCATAATATCCAGAAATGGCGGGAATGCCATTAGCCATATCATAAGCATCTACCAATTCCTGTGAAGGACTTACTCCTGCTTTATCTCCTCCTATTGAAGGTATCGCATGCATTCTAAACATTAAATGACTGAATTCATGAGCTTGATAGGTTTTTATCTCAAAAATTGTTTCCTTATCCGCCGGGTTTGCACTTAGATCAGTACGCCCTATAAAATAGGTTTCATAATCATCAAAAAGTTCATAATTACTAGCTCCTAAAACTTCTAATGAGGCTTTGCTAGCTTCTGCAGCGCTTTTCCAAAGATCTAAATCCCCTGTTTTATTGTGCAATGGACTTGCCCCAAATAATAACGCTTGAGAACGGATAGCATGTGCTACTGCTTTTGAAAACCTACCCCTTTCAGGTTCCGTAGTAATACGCATAGGTAATGCTTGTTCAGCAATGGCTTCATCACAATTTTGCTTAATAAATGCGACACATTCATTAAAGCTATTCCTTTCTAAATCTTCAAATTTATAATCACTCGTAAACTCTTTATCCACCACAGGCATTTCACCAAACATTTTAATGAGTTCTAAATAAAAGAATGCTCTCAAAACCTTTACCTCGGCAATTATTCGAGCCTTAGTCTGCAAATTATTAAATGGTGTTTCTACAATATTTTGCAAGAAGACATTGCATTGCCTAATTCCTGCCCAGTTTTTTCTATAGTAATTTCCATTCGAAGTAGCATCAGATGTGCCAGTAGAAAACTGGATATCTAAAGGATTCCAATTAGGACGTAATTCTCCATTATACCATCTCGAAGGTGCTCTACCCATGTCCGAAGGAAAATCATTATCATGAGCTTCATCTGAAAATCCCGCTAGCATCGTATAATAATTATACCCTGTACCGTACGGATTGATATTCATGTAAATCGTATTTACATATTCAGAAGCCATAAGTTCATCAGAAAACACTTCCTCCAAGGTTAAACGGCCATCTGGCATAATATCCAAAGGATCGTTTTTACAAGATTGTATGAGGATAACGATTAGTATGGCAATAATTTTTATATATTTTTTCATGATCTGTAACTGCTAGAAAATTAAAATGTAACGTTCACTCCACCATTAAATACACGATAAACCGGGTAGCTCAAGGAGTTATTAATTTCAGGATCAAAATCCTTTGTTTTCATCCAATCCCAAGTATGGAGATTCATACCATTAACATAAAACCTTACTTCTTTAGCACCTATTATCTTGGCTAATTTCGCCGGCATTCTATAGCCTATCTCCACATTTTTAAGCCTAATGAAGCTGCGATCCTCTAGGAAAAATGAATTAAACTCACGTTCACTTACCGAGCTACCTAAACTTAATCGTGGGTACAAAATCTCTGCTCCGCTAGCTGCTCGTTCTTCGGTCCATGATTGAAGATGTCTTTCTCTAAAATCCAAAAATCCAAATGTTCCATAACCTGATAACGGTTGGGTTACATTAAACATCCCTTGAAATAAAAAGGACAAATCAAAGGTTTTATAGTTTACATTAAAGGCGCCACCAAAAGTATATTCAGGTAATCCCGAATAACCTAAAGGAACTAAATCTCTTTCATCGATAATTTTATCATTATTAGCGTCCACATATTTAAAATCACCTGGTCGTACAGTATACCCAACATAATTTAAACCTTCGGATTCAATTTCTTCATAGCTTTTGTAATAACCATCTCTTAACTGATACCCAAAAACTTGTCCAATTCTATACCCTGTTTGTCTATTTCGGTAGGTAAAATCGGATGGTAACTCTAACTCATCAGAGAATAAAACTTTATTCCTGGAAAAATTCCAATTTAACTTAGATAAAATAGACCAATCCTCATTAAATCTTTTGCTGTAATTAAGCTCTAATTCATACCCTAAATTCTCAACAACACCCATATTTACAGGACTCATTCGACTTGATTCAACGCCGTAAACCATTGGAATACTTTGTCTATTTATTAAGATATTATCTCTTTTTTCATGAAATAAATCAACTACTAGATTTATGTCATTTAGAATCCCTAACTCCAAACCGATATTCGTCTTTTTAGCAACCTCCCATTGGATGTTTTGATTGCCTAAATAGCTTTCAGATATTAATCCACCTCGTCCTAATGATCCACTATAGCCACCAGAAATTTGTCTTTGTATATCATCTAGATATAAGAATCGACGACCTCCAAGTCGATCGCTTCCCACACGACCGTAGGTCGCTCTTATTTTTAATAAGTTTATTACAGAATTTATGGAGAAAAATTCCTCATTGGAAATAACCCATCCACCTGAAACTGTTGGAAAAAAGCCATAACGTTTACCTTTTGCAAATTGCTCAGATCCATTATATCCAGCATTAAATTCAGCGAAATATTTATTGTCATAACCGTAAATACCACGTAAGGCAATACCTCTTAGGTTATAAGGAAGTCGATCATTAGGCATGACCCGCATTTCTTGCTGAGCCATTAACATTCCCGTCACAGCATGCTTTTCCTTAAATGTTCTATTGTAGTCTGCAGAGATTTGAAAATTAAAAAACGATTGAAAATTTGAACCACTCCCTATACTTAATGGCGTATTCTCAGACTCTAAAAACATTCGCTTATACTCTATACTATCCATACCTATATGATTGGATGTATTAGGATCAATCACCTGCATCCAACGTTGATAATCTTTGGATGCGGACAAATTATAAATGGTTCTTGTGTCGAATGAAGCCATAAATTTCGCTGACAATCCTTCAGTTACTTGCTTTAAATCTTGTTTCAAGCCCCAAGATGCCGTAATGTTATTTCTTGTTTCTTGACGATAACCCGAACGATTTATTAATGCCCAGGGAGAAACATTATAATTTCCTGGTCCAATCAACACTTCCCCATCCGGACTTAATGGTCCTGGAAGTACTGGCGGAAAATAACTGTAGGTTCTTCTAAAAATTTCATCTGTATTTGCATTTGGAGAGTTTACTTGTTCAAAATATCCAGCAGCATTTAAAAACGTACTTAATGAACCTGATTTCGTCAATTTAGCATCAATATTGGATCTGAAATTATACCGCTTTAAATATCCAGATGGATCATATTCTTTAACGTCCGGATTTATTTTCCATTGACCTCCTTGATTCAAATAACCTACATTCACAAAATATTGCACAAAATCTCCCCCACCGTTGATATTTAAATTGTACCTCACTTGACTTACATAATCATTAAATAGCTGTTCTTGCCAGTTCGTATTGGGATAAGCTTGAGGGTAATCTTGAAATTTGAATCGATCTAATGCATATTCTGAATAGGGCGGTTGATTTACAGGATCATTGGGGTCAACATTTGGATTATCGTTACCCCATGCCTCATTTCTTAACCTCGCCCAGTCAAAAGAATTCAACACTGTTGGTGTTCTTGTGAAACCCTGATAACCCTGCTCATATGTTAAGCCTATGGCTGGCTGACCACTTTCTCCTCTTTTTGTTGTTACTAATATGACTCCATTCGCCCCTCTAACTCCAAATAATGCCGTCGAAGAGGCATCTTTTAAAATAGTGACACTTTCCACCTCATTAGGGTCAATATAAGTCATTTCTCGCTCTACCCCGTCTACTAAAATTATTGGAGCAGTTGCATTTAATGTTCCCATACCTCGCAAAAACAATGCGGTATGATCTCTACCGGGCTCACCGCTTCGCTGAAGAGTTGTCAATCCAGGTAACCTACCTGCTAAAGTTACCGCCAGATTTGCTGCCGGACTCTGTTTAATTTCTTTTGTTTGAATCGACGCAATAGCTCCGGTGACAGAAATTTTCTTTTGCTTCCCAAACGCCACAACGACCACTTCCTCTACACTTGCTGTATTATCCTGCAAAACCACTTGAAGTTGAGTAACAGCAGACTCCACTTTGATTAGTTGTGAAATAAAACCAACACGTTTAAATTCCAAAGTTTCACCTTGCTTAGCAACAATTTCAAATCGACCTTCTTCATCAGAAACTGTCCCACGATCTGTCCCTCGGACCAATACTGTGACAGCATTCAACGTATTTCCAAGGCTGTCTCTAACGACACCTTTAATGGTCTGTTGAAGATTTATTTTGCTGGTCTCAGGTTTTTCCACACGAATTTGATGTGGCTCTGCCCCCTTCTTTATTACGACCACGTCATCCTGAATTTCGTATGAAATAGATTGACCTTTAAATAGAAGATTTAATGTATTGGTCAAATCTTCATTCTCAACCTCTATATTCACGAGTTTTAATTGAACATCTCGTAAATTATAGAAAAAGCTCACCCCACTTTGTTTCTCAATTTTTTTGAGAACAGATTTCAAGGGAGCATTTTTCACTTTAAGACTCACTTTTTGCCCAAAGACATGTGCAGAAAGTTGAAAACTAAAGAAGGTTATAATAATCAGTATAAGCTTTATTCGCATAAATAATTGTTTGTTAAATAGCGGCAACAAGCATTTTAATAGTATTAAATGCATACTTTTGTATGGTTTAAGTTTAATAATCAATGTTTTCTATCTTCTGTAATTGAGATTTATTGGTTTACTTTTACCAAGCTGGAGATGTTGCAACCATTTCCAGCTTTATTACAAACCAATTTTTTTTAGCTAATTGGGTATCATGTTTTCATCAGTTAGGTTTACGATTTATGGTTAATACTTTATTATCTATCAACTCAAAACTTACGCCCGCAAGTTTTAAAATATTCAAGGCTTTACTTAGATTGACGTTCTTTGGGATCCTTCCATTAAATAAATCATCTGACTTTTCAATCTCAAAATTTACTTCGATATCATACCAGCGTTTGAATTCATTCATTACTTGATAAATATCTGCATCCACGAAATAAAAATACCCGTCCTTCCATGCGATAAACTCTTCAGGGTCTACAATCTTTTTAGTGATTTGACCTTTATACAGTATTGATTGTCCCCCTTCGTGCAGAATGACTTTCTCCAAAATTTCTTGATTCGAGTCTATGGATTTTACCGCTACAGTACCTTCTGAAACGGTTGTAATAGTTTCTTGTGCACTGCCATAGGATTTCACGTTAAAGGCTGTCCCTAGTACTTCAATCTTTTGCTTTTTAATTAGGACTTCAAATGGAACTGTTTTCCCATCGACTATCTTTTTGCTAACTTCAAAATAAACCTCCCCTGCCAATAACTCTACTGACCTAGTTCCCGTATTAAATGTCGAAGGAAAACGAATAGAGGTTTCAGAATTTAACCATACATGAGTACCATCGGCTAATTCTAATTTATATTCCCCACCACGAGGGGTAGACATAATTGCATAATTACTAGCAAGTGCTGATTTATTTTCAACGTTATTATATATCGAAGAGCCATCCAAATAAACGATATTATCTCCAATACTAACCCCGCTTTGGGTTGAACTTAATTGAATTTTATGCCCACTTTCCAATTCCAATGTTGCTTTTGTACTACCAGGCTTTATCTCCTCAAGACCTAGATTAGGCTGACTAACAGGTTTTTTAAAATAATTAATAGAATAAATTCCAATTGATATTATAACCAACAAACTAGCAGCGATGCTTACATATTTATAGATTTTAAACTTTTTGTTCCTTTCCTTTTTGTCAAAATCTAGTTTACTACTTATGCTATCAAATATTTGAAGCTTTAGTTCCTCTTCATTTTTAGCAATAGTATCAAAAACGACTAGCTCATGATCAGACATATCAGAATACCATGCTAAAAATTCTTCTTTCTCAGCTTCGGTAATTTCACCCGATATCCATTTGGATGCTAAATATTGATAACGTTGGAAATTGATCATAGTAAGGTCTATACAATAAAGTCCCCTATAGAAGGGAAATCCCCTATTGCTTATGCGAAAAAAAATAGGATCTGATTTATAATAGCGTCATCATATAGCCCGCTAATTTGGCTCGTAGTATTTTATAGGCTTTCCCTAAATGATTTTCAACTGTTTTTTCCGATATTTCTAATGCAGAAGCGATCTCCTTCTGACTCTTTCCTTCTTCTTTACTCAGCCGAAACACCAATTGACATCGTTCGGGCAACAAGACAATATTTCGCTCCAATTCATCCCTCAATTCATCAAATTCAACAGTACGCTCGGTAGTCGCCTCAATAAAATTATTGTCAATCAAGGAATTTAAATAAAGGTTCGCATGGTACTGCTTGTCTAAATGTTTAATAACCCGATATTTAACGGAGGCAGACAAATAATTTTTTAAAGAAGTATTCACTTGTAAAACATCCCTTCGATTCCATAACGACACGAAAATATCTTGTACTATTTCCTCGCCATCCTCTATACGACCCAATTTTTTAGTTGCCACAAACAATAAAGATTTCCAGTACCGATTATAAATTTCAGCAAATGCCTTATTATCTCCTTTAATAAGCAGTTCCAACAATTCCAAATCCGACATTTCGATAATGGGAGGCATCCGCAGGTTCTTTAAATTTGGTTAATGGTTATACCTTTTACAAAAATATAGCAATAAATTACCAAACTATCCTGCACTTACCTGCATTACTATTTGCTAAAAATCAATTAACCAAGCAATTATAAAAATTGAATTTTTACCCGTATTGTTGTAACTTTGAAATGTATTAAAATATTTACCTAATAAAAGAGAAGTACAATAAACATTCAACTATTACACATAAAAAGTTAACAAGTTAACAAACTTATTATTACTGAATTAAAAAAGATCACGCGTTATTAATAATAGCATTATTTACCCTAGTTGGAATGGAAGACGCTAACAGCCTCTATAAAGATATATTATTAGACGTTTCGTCCGGTAATGAAAAAGCATTTGCCTTACTCTATGATTTATTCGCTGAAGATCTATCTAAACATATTCTAGCTAAAGTTGGTGACATGTTAACGGCAGAAGATATTTTACACGACCTTTTTCTTTCTCTTTGGAAAAACCGCAAAAAACTTCCAGAAATAAAATCGCTCCCAGCTTACCTCTATTCCTCTTGTAGGTACTTGATTTTATCCTATTATAGAAATAAGGACAAACTTAGTATGTCTAATCTTGATATTCAAAACTTAGATATTCTTAATGAAGATATCCCTTTGGAAGAAAGAATGCATTATCGTTACATCATAGATATCGTAAATCAAGAAATTGAAAATTTACCAGAAAAATGTAGGGAAATTTTTAAATTAAGTCGAGTTGATTACCTCAGTAATAAAGAAATAGCGCAGCGATTAGCAATTTCAGAATCTACAATAGAAAAACATATCAACAAGGCTATCAAAAGATTAAGATTAGCAAGTAAAAATTTAACAATTATTTTATAATTTTTTAAAAGTTGAGTAGAAGCTAAGCTTAATTCTATACACATGTATTATAACGGACATAAAATGGTCATATGATACAGAAATACCAATTAATACAATTAATTACCAAATTCCTAAATACAAAGGAAAATTCTTCTCAAAAGGAAGAAGTTATAAATTGGTATAATCAGCATTCGACTTATGACCAAAAGCTTTTAGAAGAAAAAGCTGCTGTTTTACAAAAAAACACAAAAACAAGGCTTGTAAAATCCATCAATTCACCAAAGACAAAAATTGTTAAGTTTCTCAACATACGAAATGCGGTAGCAGCTTCCATTTTACTTATTGGAATATCTTCTTGGATATTTTTCTTATCCAATACGGCTAAAGTCAAATTAGCTACAGCTAATCAATTAGCAAGTGTGCAACCTGCACAGGAACGAGCCATCATTACTTTAGAAAATGGTAAAAAAATCGAATTGGATAAATTAAAAATTAATGAAACTATACAAATTGACAATATTACAATTAGTAAAGATGAGCATGGAAAAGTAAGTTACCGTCAATCAGATAGCAAAAAAGAAATTATCCAATTAAATACCTTGTCTGTTCCTAAAGCATCCATCTACAGTCTAATGCTAACAGACGGGACAATCGTGACTCTAAATGCAGGATCCAAATTAATTTACCCAAGTAGTTTTGGCGATGGTGACCGAAGCGTATTTTTAGAAGGTGAAGGATATTTTGAAGTAACAAAATCAAAAAACAATACCCGATTTATCGTTAAAACATCGAAGCAACAAGTCACAGTCTTAGGCACTAAGTTTAACATAAAAGCGTATCCTGAAGAAACAAAAACTCAAACTACCTTGGCTGAAGGAAAAGTTTCCATTAGCAACCTAGCTACTGCTGAAACAGCAAAAATATTAATGCCCAATCAACAAGCAACAAACAATAATTTTTCCCCGATGTCCATAGAAACTATTGATATTGAAAATGCCATAGGATGGACAAAAGGGCAATTTTGTTTCGATGGGAAAAATACAACTGCCGTATTCGAAGAAATTGCAAGATGGTATGATGTAGATATGGATTACAGTAATTATCAGCGTAATACTACGCAATACAAAGGAAAAATTCCAAGAAATTTATCCTTAGACAAATTAATGAAATTATTGAATTTTGCAGAAATTCACACGAAAGCTAGCCTTACAAATAACCAACGAATTAAATTACAATTAAACTAATCTAAAGAAATGATTATGAATTACACGTATACAAACAGCACTTAAGCGAACGCCATAAAAGCTAATAAAAACGGATCCTGTTGGCGCAGAATCCGTTAATAACATTAGGCTGCCTTATTAAGAAAAACCATTTAATTAATTATTTCAACCCAACATTCTAAATTAATGATTTTTAATTTAAATCCGTTCAATAAGAAGGGTAAATTTTACGCATTCTTCCAAAGCTATTTTAGGGAAAACACCCTCAAATTAAAAGAGACAGAATTTCTTAAAATAAATACCCATGAATATTTATCGCAAATATTGATGAAAATAAACACATTTGTTTTATTCTTAGCTATTTTAATTTCACAAGTAAATGCGAACTCTTTCGCACAACAAATTACGCTAAGCAGAAAAAAAGCATCCCTCACTTCAATCTTAAAAGATTTGGAGAAACAAAGTGGATACACTTTCTTTTTCAAAAAAAATGATGTTGAATCGTTAAACAACATCAATGCAGAATTCAAAAGCACTCCTTTAAATTCAGTCCTTACGCAACTACTCAAACCCAAAAATTTAACCTTTGAATATTTCGAGAAAACAATCGTTATAAAGAAAAAGGAAGAAGAGCGTAGCAGCACAAACCACATTCGTATTGATAAAAACTGGGATCTTGCGGCTGCAAATGTCCAACAAACCATTAAAGGAAAAGTAATTGATGAAAGTGGAAATCCAGTGTTTGGTGCAACAATCCGTCAAAAAAACAACAAAAACAATGCTGTAGTAAGTAATAAAACCGGTGAATTCGTATTGCCGTTAACCGCTTTAAATGAAATATTCACCATTAGTTTTTTAGGCTTCGAAAACCTAGAGTTCAAAGCTGAATTATCCAATAATTCAATCACCTATACCATTAAGAAGGATAACCGTGAAATGGATGAAGTGGTAGTAACAGGAATGATGAACTTTAAAAAAGGCTCATTTTCTGGGGCTTCCTCTACCTTTACCATTAAAGATTTAAAGCAAGTCGCGAATACAAACATTATTCAAGCTGTAAAAGCGCTGGATCCTTCCTTTTTAGTTATGGAAAACAACTTATCAGGATCTAACCCAAACGTACTTCCAAATATTGAACTAAGAGGACAAACTAGTATCAGTAGCGATAACTTAAGAGATGAATTTACAGATGATCCAAACCAACCTCTATTTATATTAGATGGATTTCAAAGTTCCCTTCGAGCAATCTTAGATTTAGACATGAACCGCATTGAAAGCATTACCATTCTAAAAGATGCGAGTTCAACAGCGATTTATGGCTCAAGAGCTTCAAATGGTGTCGTAGTCGTCGAAACAATTAAACCCAAAGAAGGAGAAATTCGATTAAACTACACTACGGACCTAAATATGGAGATTGCTGACTTAGGCAGTTATAATATGATGAATGCCGCTGAAAAATTGGAGTTTGAAAGATTATCTGGGGTATACACCGCATCAGTTTCAACACCCGAATCGCAACAATCATACTACGACCCTTTATACAACAGCAAATTAGAACGTGTTTTAAGTGGAGTGAATACTTATTGGATGAAAACTCCCATCAGAACAGGTTTTGCTCATAGACAATCTTTATATGTTGAAGGAGGAAGTGAAAACTTTGTTTTTAATGTTGGTGGAAATTATAAAAACCATAACGCAGTAATGAAAAATTCTGGCCGCAAAGAATGGGGTAGCAGAATGATCTTAATCTATCGAAAAGGTAAATTAAGTGCAACAAATAATTTAACTATTGAAGGAAATAATGAAAATGAATCTAACTATGGCTCCTTTGCTACTTGGGTAAATTTAAACCCTTACTACTCCAATTTAGACCCGAGCAATCCTCATTTAGATTTCTATAGAGATGAATTGTACGGAAAAGAATACATTGTTTACAATCCACTTTACAACAGTTCTTTAACACACTTAAACAATAAAAAAGAATTGGGTATCATAAATAATTTCCAGCTAAACTACGATTTCAATCCAAACTGGAAATTTCAATCCTCTATCCAAATTAAAAAAAATACAGATAATCATAGCAAATTTATTTCCCCTTTAAATACACAATACTTTGATAAACCAATTTTAGAAAGAGGAAGATTTGATTCTAAAAAATTAGAAGGAATATCTTATACGGCAAACGCCATGATATCCTACGCGATATCTCTAAATAAGCATAGTATTAATGCCAATGGACGTGTTGAGTTTGCCGAAAAAAACAATACCAGTTTAGGTTTTGTTGCTTTAGGATTTCCATATACAAGTAATGGAAACCCAGCATTTGCCTATGGCTATGAAAAAGATGGTGCTCCTTTAGCATTTAAAACTATAGGTAGAAGAAATTCATTTATTGGCACATTAAACTATAGTTTCGACCAACGGTACAATAGTGATTTTTCATTCAATTATGATGGTTCCACTTCTTTTGGAAGAAAAAATGTTTATTCTCCATTTTATTCTGTTGGCGGTAGTTGGAATATGCACAATGAACCTTTCCTTAAAGGAAATTCTATCGTAAATCAATTAAAATTAAGAGGAAATATAGGGGTAACTGGCAATCAGAATTTCAGCAATACAACATCCATATCTACTTATATATACCCAGATTTATTTAACTACTTTGGTCAAGGAATATCCTTAGCTACTTTTGGAAACGAAAATTTAAAATGGCAAAAAACCAAACACATTAGTACCGGTATTGACGCAATATTTTTTAATAATAAGTTCTATTTAACATTAAATGCTTATTCAAAATTTACGCATGATTTGGCTGTGGCTATTGACCTTCCAGCATCAACAGGTCTAGTAGGTTTTCCATTTAATGCGGGAGACTTAGAAGTAAAAGGTATCGAATTAATGTCAAAATACACCATTCTTTCTAAACCCGAGAAAAGATTATTTTGGAATATTGGTCTTACTGCTGCTCGAAGTCAGCAAACCTATAAAAATTTCAACAGCATACTTGCTAGGTTAAATAATTCCTTACAACAATCGCAATCATTAATAAGATATATGGATGGTTTCGGACCAAATGATTTATGGGCGATCCAATCTCTAGGTATCGATCCTGCTTCAGGTCATGAAATCTTTTTGAAGAAAGATGGCACCAAAACCTTCGATTATGACCCTAAAGATATTGTTTCAATTGGAAATGGCAACCCACTAATCCAAGGTGTATTTAATACAAACTTTAACTATGAAGGATTTAATTTCGGAATCTATATGCGCTACATCTGGGATCAGGATATTTTGAATTCAGCACTTTTCGAAAAGGTAGAAAATATCAGTTTAGAAGATATAATCACGAACAATCAGGATAAAAGAGCGCTTTACAACCGTTGGAAAAAACCGGGTGATAACGCTCAATTCAGATCCATTAGTTTGACGAGTGTTTCACAACCATCTTCCCGCTTTATTCAACAAGAAAATAGTTTTTCCATCGAATCAGTATCTCTTGGATACGATTTCAGAGAAGCTAATTGGTTAAAAAAATCAGGCTTAACAAATTTAAAAATCACCGGATTAACAAATGAGCTATTAAGATGGTCTACCATCCGTAGGGAACGTGGTATAAGTTATCCTTACGCGAGGACATTTGCCTTAACCATCAACGCAAATTTTTAATTCAATAAGACTTTCTAAAATGAAAATAACAAAACATATAATTATAATTTGCCTTATATTTTCTTTCTCGTCTTGTAATAAATGGCTTGAGATTAGGCCTGAAGACAAATTCACGAAGAAACAGGTTTATGCTAATACTGCTGGAGTAATGGAGATTTTGAATGGCTTTTACCTTAAAATGGGTGAAAACGCATTATATGGGAATCACCTTACCCTTACCTCTATGGATGTTTTAGCACAACGATATGCCGTTAAAAGCGATGTGTCTCCATTTAGAAACATGAGTGAGTATAAATTTGCAGAAAAAAATGTAAAAACTGTCTTCGCTGATTACTGGATAAAAATGTATGCAATAATTGCGAATATCAATGATTTTGTAAAAACGCTGCCAACGGTTGAAAACGGGATGACCAATGATGAAAAAAACATCCTAATTGCTGAAGCAATCGGCTTAAGAGCATTTTTACATTTTGATTTATTGCGAATATTTGGTCCTATTTATTCGGAAGAAAATAAAACCTTAGACGCAATTCCATATGTAACCGAATTATCCACTACAATACGTCCATTTTTAAATTCCGAACTGGTAATTTCCCAAATATTGGCTGATATTGAAAAATCAAATGAGTTTCTCCAATACGATGAACTAAGAAGTAAGAGTAATCCACTTAAATTAGAAAATCACCGCTTTAATTATTTTGCTTTAAAAGCACTTCAAGCTCGTGTACATTTATGGGCAGGAGATAGAGTAAATGCCCTATCAGCGGCCCAAGAAGTTATTGATGCACAAGATATCTTCCCTTGGATTACTCATCAGGCCATAACTTCTAATGGAAGTAATCCGGATAGAAAATTTATGACTGAAGTAATTTTTAGCGTTTTCAATAAAGAGTTATATAATATACAAAGATCAACTTTCGACGCTAATCTATTGGAATCCGATTTGTTAGCCACTGGCGCTGGAAACATCATAAACCAAATTTATGAAAATTTGGAATCAGACTATCGTTTCTCCTATTCTTGGCCCTATGCTTCTACTGGAGTGGGCTATAGAACCTTTGTAAAATATCAAGATATTACCGATACAAAAATTACTTCAAGATTTATGGTACCCTTAATCCGTATGTCAGAAATGTATTATATCGCCGCAGAGTCTACTTACGATGAAACCCAAGCATTAGCCTACTTAAATACCGTAAGACAGCATCGCAACATATTAGGAGAAATTTCTGACCCAACACAATTTAGAAATGAGTTGACCAAAGAATATTTAAAAGAATTTTATGGAGAAGGTCAAATTTGGTTCTATTATAAAAGAAATGCCATGCCATCCATTTTCAGTGTAAACACTAGTAATTTAAAACAAGATATTCCATTAAATTATTACCAACCCGGAATTCCTGACGAAGAATTAAATGGCCGATAAAATATTAAAAAAATGAAAAAATTACTTACATATATTGGACTAATATTAACCTGTTGCTTCTTTTCTTCTTGTAAAGAAGATCAACTCATAACTTATGAACAAAGCTCAGGTGGTGAAAATATTTATTTCACCCAAAAATTCTATGATATTAATCAAACTGATTTTTTTCAAGCAGTATCATTAGGATTAATCCCTAAATCAAAAACAGATTCTATCATAAAAATACCAGTGAGTATCACTGGGAAAGCGGTCAATTATGATAGGCCTATTTCGGTTAAATTCGCCGATACCTCTTCCATGATTTTAGGCGAACATGTTGATTTTATCAACCCTCCTATCATTAGGGCAAATCGAATAAATGATTCCATTAGTCTAGTCCTTCACAGAACACCAGATCTGGAATCGAAACGTGTTTATTTAAACTTGTTACTTAGTAAAAATGAACATTTTGACATTAATATTCCTGTCAAAAAGAATGGTTCCAATGTTAATCTTCTCCTATCCTACAAGATTTACTTTGATGATATGTTCCCCACATCATTTTTATGGACAACGTTTATTGGAAAAAGCACAATCATTGCATTCTTTGGCGAATATTCTAGAAAAAAAGTAGAATTAATGTTGGAAGTTTTACAAGTTAATCCAAATTTTTTCTTTGATATAAAATCGAGGCCTTCTATTTCTACTATTATGGCTTATGCTTCCTATATGAAATATTGGCTAAATAAAGAAAAATCAGCAGGTAGGATACATTTAGATGAAAACAATCAAGAAATTAACATGGGCAATGCTGCTCAATAATACGGCTATGAAAAATTTAAATTTATTATACATCTTCCTTGTAATTATTACCGCTAGTAGCTGTAATAAGGATCTAGGCAATTACAATTATATACAAATTGACTCTTTAATAGTTAAAGACATCCCTAAAACAATTGAAATTGGCCTGGGACAGCCTATGATTATTAATCCCAGCATCACTTCAAAATTTGAGAATATCGAACTGGACAATCTAAGCTTTGAATGGATTGCATATAACCCGGCTATTGGGGATGCGACAAAAAGCAAAATTATACTTGGTCGAGAGAAAAATCTAAATCAAATTCCACCATTATTAGTAGGGAACTATAATGCTTATCTCAAAATAACTGATAATTCATCGGGCCGAATTTGGACTTATCCTTACTCTTTTTCCATTAATGGTGCTTTCGGTAAATGGGGCTGGATCGTGTTATCGGAGAAAAACAAAGAAACACATTTAGATTATTATCAAGATGATTTAGAGCAGTTCAACAGCTATCCTATTATTTATAGAAATGTTAATTTATTATCAAATAATGCAGCTGATGGCACACAATTAGTTTTGAATGGGGAACCCATATCTATGGAAACCTACATGAATCAAGATGGAATATATCGAACGGCTAAAAACTACCTTTATTTGAATACAAGTACCAATACATACAAAATAAATTTAACTGATGGTTTTGCCTATAACACCTTATTATATAACTATAAATTTGAAACCGCATCAGGAAAACCCGCAAAAGCAGATTACATTTATCCCGGAATGTCTAATATAGCAATGACTCTTTCCGATGGAAATTTGTACAGCTATTATTATAACCTATCTAAAGTGTACAATATCCCATTAAACGCCAATAATGATGGTACGTTATACCAGGTTTCTAAATACATAGCAAATCCAATGAGCAATTCAAATATGAATATTTTATTTTTTGATAAAGACAATAAAAGGTTCATGCGTGCAAATATCAATTCTATAAAAGCTAACCCAGTCTTATTAGAAGAAAGCACCTTTAATACAGCAGATACAAAAATGGATTTAGTATGGATGGATCATACCCTTGCATTTAATGGGCAGGCTGTTGCCATCATGAAAAAAGAGGAACATTATTTTTTAATCAGGTTTAATTTCAATAGAACCGGTACCCTAACACTCAATTCCGTAACTGAGGTAACTAACTTATTAACCGACATAAGGAATGCCAGCCATTTCACGATAGATCAGCAATATGGATACTTATTCTATACTGCTAATGATAAGCTGTATCAATTCGATATGGATGCTAAAGTAATCAAAACTGTAAAAAGCTTAAATGGCAGAAAAGTATCCATGTTAAAATATGAACGGTTAGTTAGCCTTGCTACTTCCGAAAATGGATTTAATACGAATATAGCCCGAATGGCACCCATCGGTTACAGCATCATCGTAGGTACTTATTCCGAAAGCGACCCACAAACCTCTGGTAAAGTTGAATTTTGGATGGTAAAACCCCTAATGGGAGAACTGACTCAAGCATTACCGACCTTCGAAGGTTTAGGTAAAGTTGTTGATGTTCAATACACCGATAGGTACTAATAACTTTAACATTCCAAGAAACAGTATAAACAAAAATTAACCTATCTAATGAAAAGGCATGTCCCAACAAGGATTGCTAGTGTGACCCAAAGTTCTGTGAGGGGAAACGTTTACGTTTCCCCAACAGATATTCCATCGCTTTAATTAGTAAATTTTAAAAATCACATTTCACACAACCCCCATGAACAAAACAAATATAAAATCACTGTTTCTGCTGATACTTTTTGTTATTCCAACTATAAATTTAATTGCACAAGATCTTTCCAAAATTTTGGAAAGATCTTTTTTATCAAAAAACAAAGAAGAATTACTACCCTACCTATCTACCGATTTTGCAATAGCTGGAAACACCCACCTTGCAGCCTTAAATTTCCTGGACCAACTCATTCAACGATACCCCGTCAAAACTATTAAGGAGATTAATATTGCAAATCCAAGTAAACAAAACCATCGCATGTTTGAATTTGAACTTCCGAATGGAACCAAAATAAATACTGTGTTGGAATTGGATTACGAAGGAAAAATTAAATATATACACATGTTCGATGCACTTTTTGGCATGAATAGAGTCGAAAAATCCTACCAAATAGCCAAAATTCCATTTGAAAATAAAAATGGATCGATCATTCTAAAAGTCCGTATAAATGAGTATGCTAAAGAATTAAATCTACTTTTCGATACTGGAGCAGATGGTATGGCCGTAGTACAAGATTTGGCTGATTCAATTAACCTTAAAATTACGCGTCAAAATAACGCTTCAGTTGTTGGAGGAAATCAGCAGATTCAAGTTTCAGACCACAATCAAGTTAAATTAAATGAATTGACCTTAGACGATATGTCGATTGCGATATTCCCAAATCACGAGAAGGATGGAACTGATGGAATCATTGGGAATGCCCTATTTCGAAGATATATTACTGAAATAGACTTCGACAATAATGCCATCATCCTGTATACTTTTGGAGAATTTCAGTACAAGGCACAAGCACACATCCTTAAAAGCACGTTCCCAAATGGAGTCATGGAAATTCCAGCTAACCTATCAGTCACAGCTGGTACCATACTCAGTGGAAATTTCGTATTTGATACCGGAGCAAATTACAATTTAATCTGCTTTAGACCCTTTGTAGTTAAGCATAAATTATTAGTAAGTGGCTTCAAATCCGAATTACAAAGTAATACCGTTAGTCTAGGTACTGTGACGCCAACATTTACAGGAATTGCAAATCATTTTCAAATCGCACAGCTACCGCCAAACAAGCATATCGCTATAACCTTAATGGGAGCTACACAACAAGAAAACAGTTGGAATCCGGAAACGGACGGATCTATTGGAATTCGAACGATTTGCAGATATAATGTGATTATTAATTTAGCACAACATCAAGTTGCATTCACGCCCAATACGTTAAGCCAATTACCACAAGACTTTATTTGTAGAAATAACATTATTGGTTGGAACAATCAAGGTCAATTAATTTTATTACAAAACTTTAATACAAGCCAAGATCAGCAACATTCAAACATCATCACAGAATTTGATGGAATAAAAGCAGATTTGATTTCCAAAAAACCCAAATTATTAGAAAAAATTAAACAAAAAGCCGTTAAGCAAAACATCCAAATCGTATTTGAAAATGGCTCAAAATCTAACATTTAGTATAAAAAATTATATGAAAAAATTAGTGTCGCTAATTACATTGCTGTGCATAAGCTTAGCTTCCCTAGCACAGCCTAGCAATATCACAGGAACCACTACCCTAAAACAGGTTAAGAAACTATCATTATACAAAACATTAAATGGACGACTTATTGAAGTAGCAACAGCAAATACTGATCAAAATGGAAGATTTGCCTTCCGCTTTACTCCTGAATATGAAGGCTTCTATTGTATTGGCTATGGACCAGCTCATTATACTACGACAACCTACAAATTCTATTTTAAAGGAAATGAGGATTTAGAAATAAAATTGAATGCTGACAATTATGAATTAATCAAAACCAATAGCAATGCCATTAAAACCCTATTTAAATGGGACCAAGCCTTAAATGAAATAGCAAATAAATCCATGACGCTAGCTGGAAGCACCACTTATGTAGATTTCTTCCCTCTAATTGAAAGTTTTCAAAGCACCTTAGCTTCCTTTAAAAAGAACCCAAAAACAGGAAATAAAATTTTTGACGCTTGGTTTCCAACTATCGTAGATAATGACTTTGCCTATTGCGCTATAAATTTTATGTATATGCCTCATCCTGCTCACCCAAGCAAGGATGAGTACAGCTCTTATTATGAAAATTTCAATACAGAAAATTATTTTAAAGAAGACCTACTAAAACTCCCATATGGAGACCGCTTCATAAGTAATTTAGTCTTAAAAAAAGCTAGTGGTAAAAAAAATATTACTAAAGAAACTTTAATAGAAAGCATTCCACTTGATGTCTTAAAAGGACAGTATATTTTAAATTTTATAGAAAGATCAACGAATATTGTTGATTTCAATAAATTAACAAACGATTACGGAAAATATCTCACACTCCCAGAACAAAAACAACGAGTGGAAGCTATGGAAATTAAACTTGCAGAGACTAAAGCGGGAGTACCAGCGGTAAATTTTACGTTTTCCGATATCGATGCTAAACCAATTAAATTGACAGATTTTAAAGGAAAATTAGTCCTTATTGATATGTGGGCGACTTGGTGCGGACCTTGTCGTGCTGAAGAACCTTTCTGGGAAAAATTGAATGATACTTATAAGGGAAAAGAAATAGCATTCGTGGGCGTATCTACCGATCAGGATAAAGAGAAATGGGAAGCTTATATTAAAGAAAAAGCATTAAAAGGGACTCAACTTCATGCAGGCCCCACGAATCCTTTATCTCAAGCTTACAAAATAAATACTATACCCCGATATCTATTAATCGATAAAAAAGGAAACCTCATTACTCCTGATTGTCCAAGACCTTCTGACCCCAAGTTGATAGAACTTATTGACACTTGGTTAACTAACTAATTTTGCATGTTTTGATTAATTGGCTGTATACCGAAAGGTATATAGCCTTTTTTGGGTTATACGAATACGATTTATTAACTTTAAATTGATTACCTTCAATAAAACATTAGGTTATGCTACTTTCCGTATGCCCCAAATTACCCATGAGCGATGTAAAAGTTACCCGAGATTTTTATAGCCAAAAATTAGGGTTTATTCAACTATCTCCTGACTATCCCAATTACCTTATTTTACATAAAAATCAAATTGAAATTCATTTTTTTGAATTCAAAAATTTAGATCCCGCCCAAAATTACGGTCAAATATATATCAGGTGCCAGGATATAAAATCCATCTATGAGGATTTTATGGCAAAACAGGTAAGCATCCACCCCAATGGTAATTTATCTAGAAAACCATGGGGGATTACCGAGTTTTCCATCCTAGATCCAGACCTTAATCTCCTCACTTTTGGGGAATAATTAAATACTTATCTTAAGAAACAATTGTCAGCATGAACGATTCGCAAAGAGAACAAATCATATTAAATTATATAAACGCATATAACCTATTCGATGTAGATCGAATGGTTAAGGATTTTGACGAAGCTATCCTTTTTGAAAACGTACGGAATAAAATACGAACTGATTCACTTCAGGGGCTAGAAGCTTTTAAAGAACAGGCCATAGAAGCTAAAAATTACTTCAGCCAAAGGACTCAAACGATATTAAAAATGGCTCATTTTGAACAAAACAGCATCATTGATATTACTTATCATGCAGTCTTAGCCATAGACTTTTCTGACGATTTAAAGGCTGGTTATGTCGTAGAACTTCAAGGTCAATCTATTTTTGAATTTACTGAAGCATTCAAAATCAAGAAATTAATAGATCTCAGCTAGCATCATAACACCTGTCATCCAGATAAATAACGTTTAAAATGCATCAACCACTGAATTCATGAATTCCAATTCTTGAATAGACAATTGAATATCCATGGCTTTCGCATTTTGTATAGATTGTTCAGCATTTCTTGCTCCAGCCAACGCAATGCTTATTCCAGGACGCTCAATAGTCCATCGCAAAACCAATTGACTTAAGCTTGCATGCTTATCATCAGCAAGGGGTTTCAAACGCTCCAAGAGAATATTAGTCTTTTCAATAAAATCTGCTTGGAAATGAGGTAAATTAGCCCGATGATCTCCTTCCTTAAACGTATATCCTGGGTGAATTTTACCCGTTAAAAGACCCCTTTCCAAGGGGCTGTAGGCTAAGACACTCTTTTGCTTTCGAATACAATAAGGGACTACCTCATCTTCAATTCCACGATTGACCATACTGAAAGGAATTTGGTTTGAAACCAATGGTAAAGTACGTTCAGCTTCCTCCATTAATTTAGCTGAATAATTACACACACCAACATAACGTACTTTGCCCTGTTTCACCAGCTGAGACACCGCCTCAAAAGTTTCTGCTACCGCAGTTGTTGAGTCTGGCCAATGAATTTGGTATAAATCAATGTAGTCGGTTCCCAAACGCCTTAAACTATCTTCACATTCTTGTATAACACTTTCCTTACCCGCATATTTATAAATCTCTATATCTTCTCCTTGATTATTTTTGCTATGGAAGGCAAAATCTCCTTTGGCCAAATCCCAGCGCATACCGAATTTGCTAAGAATTTGAACCTGATCCCTTGGAAGATCCTTTATTGCTTCGGCAACAATTTCTTCGCTGGTACCTTGTCCATAGATAGGTGCCGTATCGATGGAACTTACTCCAAGATCAAAAGAAGCACGGATGGCTTCAACGGCTTCTTTTCTGTCGGTAGAACCCCACATCCAACCGCCTGCAGCCCAAGCCCCAAAGGTAATCGCAGATAATTTTAAATCACTAGTTGACAAATTTCTATATTGCATAATGGATGATTATTATAAATGAATAACGCTTAAATAAAAGAAACAATATGCTTTGCATACATTTATTGAAAAGTTTACTTATAAATTTAAGAATTTATAAAATACACACAAAATGTGAAAATAATAGTTGATATTTAATTAACAATACCATGAACTTAAATACCAACCCAAATGAAAAACTTTAAATTAATTTACTACATGTCCTGTTTATTCATCCTAAGTTCATGTATTCGGTTTTCTTATTCCGATGGAGAAACGAGTAATTCCATAATTTCCACTATAGAATATGATGTTGTCAAAAACTACTATGTTAAGAATACCGTTTCAGATGAATACAATGGAATTCATAAAATTAAGGATCAAACACATTTTGAATCCCTATTTGCTGCAGCTGCAAGCATGGGAGAAGGTGGAAAACCAACAGAAATAGATTTTGATAAACATTTTGTCCTCGCTATCATTCAACCGGAAACAAACAAAGAAGAAAAAGATTTAAAGATAAACATAAACTATCAGAAGGATAAAGTTATCATAAAATTAGAATTAATTGAGGGTAAAGAGCTATCCCATACCTATAGGCCGAATACCATCCTTATCTTAAATAAAAAATATCAATACCACAACATAGAATATCATGAAAATAAAAATTCTTCTTAACAACTAGAGATGTTTACCATATATTTCATTTAAGAGGCTAAATAATTCCGGATGATCCTCTTGAAGCATCTTGGGTTTTTGAAAAAAGTATTCAGAAACGACAGCTAAAAATTCCGCTTCATTTGTTGCGGCATAATCACGTATATCTGATTTATTCTTGTGGATTTCTTGAATTGTTTCGTGCATCTCCTGTAACCAGGGTTGCACCAATTCTTTCGGTATGAGATACTCCGGAACACCATCAATAGCCCCATCAGCCTTGTCAATGAGATGTACAAATTCATGAATTGCTGTATTTGAAGTAGCATACCGAGAATATCCTTCGAGCAATGCAGGCAGAGACAAAATCATTTTTCTATGCATCGCGCCATCTCCAACCATACCCAATATACTTCGTTTCTTTTCCGACACATCAAATTTTTCATTAAAATAATCCGGATATATGATCACTTCATCTAAATTTTCATACGACCATTGATCAAAATGAAACAAAGGAATCGTAGCACTGGCGGCTACTAATACACGGTGTTCATCTGTGATGATTGCGCCCTTCTCAGGACTTATTTTCGTCGTTGCTAGAAAATAGAGTACACGTGCTATAAAAATTTCCTGATCAGCTTGATTTAGTTTATTAAAAAATAAAACCTGCGCTGTCAATATCTTTTTTATATCAATTTCCGGTATGGTTTGCTCTGGTATTATTTTTTTATTACCAGGAAGTTTAATCACGATGATGACTAACACAATCGCTATCGCAAATACAATATATAAAGTCATTCATTTTTTCTTTAGTTCAAGATAATCAATTTCTTCCAAAGGAAAGCCTAAGCTCAATTTTTAAAACTGCTCAGCTTCGAAAAAACAAAGGGCTGTTTCAAAAGAAACAGCCCTTTAAAAACGTTGAGAAACAATGTTATTACATCATTCCGCCCATGCCGCCACCCATAGGAGGAGCACCAGCTCCAGCAGGATGATCTTCAACTTCATCCGCTAAAACACATTCTGTAGTCAATAACATGGAAGCAACAGAAGCTGCATTCTCTAATGCTACACGTGAAACTTTAGTTGGATCAATTACTCCAGCTGCAATTAAATTCTCATATTTATCCGTACGAGCATTGTATCCGAAATCTGCAGTTCCTTCTTTAACTTTTTGAACGATTACAGCTCCTTCAATTCCTGCATTTGCACAAATTTGACGCAAAGGCTCTTCAATAGCACGTTTGATGATATCAATACCGATTTGTTCGTCCTCATTATCGCCTTTCAGCTCCACTAAGGATTCTACTGCACGAATGAACGCAACACCACCACCAGCAACAATACCTTCTTCTACAGCTGCGCGAGTAGCATGTAATGCATCGTCAACACGGTCTTTCTTCTCTTTCATTTCTACTTCGGTAGTTGCACCTACGTAAAGAACTGCAACACCACCAGATAATTTAGCTAAACGCTCTTGTAGTTTCTCACGATCGTAATCTGAAGTCGTTGTTTCAATTTGAGCACGAATTTGACCAACACGTCCTTTAATATCTTCACCAATTCCAGATCCATTGATAATCGTGGTGTTATCTTTATCAACAACCACTTTTTCTGCTTGACCTAAATAATCAAGTTCAGCATTTTCCAGTTTGAAACCTCTTTCTTCTGAAATTACGGTACCACCTGTTAAGATCGCGATATCTTCTAGCATAGCTTTACGACGATCTCCGAAACCTGGAGCTTTTACCGCTGCCACTTTCAGTGAACCACGGATTTTATTCACGACCAAAGTAGCCAATGCTTCTCCATCTAAATCTTCCGCAATAATCAATAAAGGCTTACCTGTCTGTACTTGTTTTTCTAAAATTGGCAACAATTCTTTCATGTTGCTGATTTTCTTGTCGTAAATTAAGATATATGGATTATCCAATTCTGCTTCCATCTTATCTGAATTCGTAACAAAATACGGGGATAAATAGCCACGATCAAATTGCATACCTTCTACTGTTTTTACTTCAGTTTCAGTACCTTTTGCTTCTTCTACCGTAATTACACCGTCATTACCAACTTTTTCCATTGCTTCTGCAATTAATGAACCGATAATCTCGTCATTGTTTGCTGAAATAGAAGCAACTTGTTTAATTTTGTTATTGTCAGCTCCTACGACTTGAGACTGTGTTTTCAAGTTCGCAACAACTGCAGAAACAGCTTTGTCAATACCACGTTTCAAATCCATTGGATTTGCACCTGCAGCTACCGATTTAATACCTGGAGCTACGATTGCTTGTGCTAATACGGTTGCAGTAGTTGTACCATCACCTGCTTGGTCAGCAGTTTTAGAAGCAACTTCTTTCACCATTTGAGCACCCATATTTTCTAAAGCATCTTTTAATTCGATCTCTTTAGCTACCGTTACACCATCTTTGGTAATTGATGGGGAACCAAATTTTTTCTCAATAATTACATTACGTCCTTTTGGTCCTAATGTTACTTTTACTGCATTAGCTAAAATGTCAACGCCTTTTTTCAGCGCGTCACGTGCTTCAACATTATATTTTACTAGTTTTGCCATGGTTTAATTGAATTGATTTTATGATGTATAAACACCAATAAAATGGGTTATACGACCAATGAAAATTATATTATTTTTTAATGGGTTACAGTACAGCGTAGATATCAGCCTCACGCATGATTAAATATTCTTTACCTTCATAAGTAATTTCTGTACCAGCATATTTTCCATATAACACTTTATCACCAACTTGTACAGTAAGGGGTTCTTCTGGTTTACCAGTTCCAACTGCTACTATAGTACCTTGAGATGGTTTTTCTTTTGCAGTGTCTGGGATATAAATTCCTGAAGCTGTCTTTTCTTCTGCAGGAGCAGGTTCAACTACTACTCTGTCTCCAATAGGTTTAATACTTAAAGCCATAATTGTATATCTATTTAATTTTTTTTATATGTATTTTCCAATTAGGCATCACGAACTATGCCAATCCAAATATTCACTTTTTTTTTGTCATTTTTTCATTTCTCAGCCTTTTAACTGACATATTCCAGCTTTCATGGTGTCAAGCTGTCACCAAATATTCCGCAGGTTGAACAGGCTGATTTGCTCTGCGTTTAGCGTATTTCAATATCCCAAGGGACTGGAAATAAAAAACCCTGCTTTTCCAAGCAGGGTTCTTCTATATCTTATTGTTAAATTAAATCTATTTCGTGCTATCAGGAGCTGCTGTCGCTGGTGCAGATGTTGCAGGCGCTGCAGTTTCTGGTGCTAAATTATTATTCAAATTTAAGTTTGGAGTTTGTATTGGAGCCTCAATTTGATCACTTAAACCTCCAGTATTAGAAGAAGTAGTACCAATAATATTGATCGCCACACAAAACACCATTAAGGAAATGATTAAAATCCAAGTTCCTTTTTCTAAAATATCACCAGCGCGTTGAACTCCAATCAAGTTAGCACCTCCAGAAAATCCTGAAGACAAACCACCTCCTTTTGGATTTTGTATTAATACGAAAAACGCCAATAATAAACTAGCAAGAATAATTAGGATAATAAATAAAATGTCCATTTCTATATTTCTTTTATAACTTTTGTTCTAATTCTTTAATTCGGGTCGCAAAATACGATTTTTTTTCTGGATTATCTGCAATTAATTTTACAAATACAGCGATTGCTTTTTCATACAGTCCTTGCGAGATGTAAATATTTGCTAATGTTTCTGTTACTATCTGCAATTGATCCTCCGCACTTTTCCTAGCTTTGTTCTCATTATTTAAAGTCTCGGCTTTTGGAGGCTGAATCTGAGGCTCTTCGCGAATAAATTTTTCGATAACCTCATCTATAGGCTGATTCGATTGATATTCTACCGTTTCCTTTTTATGGGCATCACTAAGCTTATCCTCCGGATTTTGAAGGTGAAAAATATTCTCTCGAATTTGTTGATCTAAAATAGTATCATCCAATTTTCGGTGGTCAAACTGTCCCTTTTGGGGTTTAGGTAAGACGGATTGAATAAATGGTTGATAAGTCTCTGCATGCTCCAACCTCGTTTTATATAACCACCATCGAAAACTGTAAGGCATTAAATCATCATTGTATAAACTAAGTTCTTCCTCGTCTTGAGTTTTTACATTAGCTTCTAATTCTTGCGCTTCTTCTTCAGGATATTCCCGTTCGATATGATAGGCTATCGCAGGTTCAAAGACAGGTTCTTCCCTTTCATTATCCCGACTAGTATCCTTCACGGCATCGGCTTCCGAAGATATGACATCCACTTCATCCTTATATTCAACTTCTTCATGAGGGATTTCTTCTTCAGCAATAGGCCTTGTAAAATCCTGCAATTCAACAAGCTCATCCACCGAAACGTCCAGCGTCTCTTCCAATTCCACAAAGGCTATATATTCATCAGAATGCACTTCAATTTCTGGAATTTCAAGTATTGGTTTCTGAAGATAGTCCCTTAACCAAAAGGAATTATAGGCATATAACAATGTCTTTTGCCTATCCACTTCCTGGCCCTCTAATTGTTTTTTACGCTCATAAGCAAACAAAATAGGTTGCGCAAACGGATATTTAGCAAGCAAGTTCTGAAATTCAGCCTCACCTACTTCCAATGGGTTTTCTAGTACTTTTTTAAATAGTTGTTGATTATCCATCTTGGTTAAAGCGCTAATTTACCAATTATTAAATGCTTTATTAAAGATATCTTCGGTAAGCATCTTAATTATCTCTGTATTAAGCGTACTTTCTTGGTTACTAACCTCTCCACGAAACTCCTTAAACTGAGTGAAAGACTGCTCGAAATCACTCTGCCCAGTGTCATCCATTTTGTTGATATACTTAACTTTTACGGTGATAGAGAGTCTATTTAAGGCTGCCATATCTGTTCCTGCCTCTACTGCTGCTGGCGCAATGGTATAAGCTGTAATAACCCCTTCAAAATGCGCATCTCCATCCTGATTCACTTGACTTAACCTAGATTGTGTACGTATTCGCTCTTTCAATCCTTCCGTAAAACTCTGACTCAATGTATTGGAAACCAAAGGAGCTATATTTTCAAAAAATGACACCGAATACGTTTTCATATTATCTGGAATTTTACTTCCGCCTAGGCTATACCTTACTCCACAGCCTTGAATAATGAACAACATAAACACGGTTAACAGAAGGAACTTCATCTTGGTCATACGCTTCAACATATATTTCAATTAATCGAGGTTTAAATCTTTAATTTTCCGATATAAAGTACGCTCTGAAATACCTAATTCATGAGCAGCTGCCTTTCTTTTGCCCTTATGTTTTTTCAAAGCTTTCTTAATCAAATCTGACTCTTTATCCATTAAGGACAAAGACTCTTCAACTTCCTCCACATCTTGTGTATCGTATGATAAATAATCATTGCTTGTCGAATTATTTTGATTCGGATTATGAATAGTTATCGTTGAGGACTGATTCACGGGATATTCATCGGCTACTAATGCCGCTGGATTCGGACGAACCTCTTGATACAGCTGATTAATATAAGGCGAATTTTGTTCCATCGTTCCAGGATTAAAACCTTTCTGAATTAATTCTACCACCAATTTTTTCAAATCCACCATATCCTTCTTCATGTCAAAAAGAACTTTATACAACAAGTCTCTTTCGGAGAAGTTTTCTTTATTCTGATCTTTTATAGCCATGGGAAGACTACTGTGCGCTTCCGTTGGAAGATAATGTCCTAGCACGCCTCCATTTACTACACGTTCTTTCTCTAGAACGGCAATTTGTTCAGCAATATTTTTAAGTTGCCTCACATTTCCAGGCCAAGAATAATTTTTCAACACTTCCTGCGCATCCTCTGTCAACTGAATTCCTGGAGTCCGGTATTTATCGGCAAAATCCACAACAAATTTTCTAAACAACAAGTTGATATCTTCTTTACGTTCACGTAAAGCAGGAATTCGAAGTGGAACTGTATTTAAACGATAATATAAATCCTCGCGAAATTTTCCTTTTTTAACCGCTTCAAATACATCTACATTCGTAGCAGCAACAACACGAACGTTCGTTTTCTGCACTTTAGAAGATCCTACACGAATATATTCACCTGTTTCAAGTACCCGCAGTAATCTCGCTTGTGTACCTATCGGCAATTCACCTACCTCATCTAAAAAAATTGTTCCCCCATCAACGACTTCAAAATATCCTTTTCTGGCTTCGTGCGCTCCTGTAAACGACCCTTTTTCATGACCAAACAATTCGGAATCAATCGTACCTTCTGGTATAGCACCACAATTGACCGCTATAAACGGCCCATGCTTCCGTGTACTTAATTGATGGATAATATGGGAGAACACTTCTTTTCCCGAACCACTTTCGCCTTGAATGAGTACAGATATATCCGTTGGAGCGACTTGTCTCGCAATGTCAATAGCACGATTTAATAATGGTGAATTACCAATTATTCCAAATCTATTCTTAATATCTTGATGATCCATTCGTATAGAACCGTTTTTGGTATTAATCTACAATTTTTCCAATTAATGTTGCTGAGGTACAGCTTAACCCTAAAACTTCCACATAGTCACCCACTTGATAACGGGCGTCAACTGGAAAAACAACCATGGTATTTTGATCATTACGACCGCAAAAATCTTGGTCAGAACGCTTTGAGAACCCCTCTATTAATACTTTGTGGCGATTCCCAACAAATTTCTGAAGACGACTCAAACTATGCTCCCTTTGCAAATTGACAACCTCCGTTAAACGTCGCTTTTTAATTTCTTCTGGAATATCATCTGCATATCTTTTTGCCGCCAATGTACCTGGACGTTCCGAATAAGCAAACATATAAGCAAAATCATACTTTACGTATTCCATCATGGACAATGTTTCCAAATGCTCTTCTTCAGTTTCTGTACAGAAACCTGTAATTACGTCTGTAGAAATACCACATGCTGGAATAATCCGACGGATAGCGTCTACACGCTCCATATACCATGCACGATCATATGTTCTATTCATTAAATCCAAAATTCTAGAATTTCCAGATTGAACAGGTAAATGAATATAATTACAAATGTTTTCGTATTTAGCCATCGTGTGCAACACTTCATCGGTGATATCTTTAGGATGTGAAGTCGAAAAGCGTACCCGAAGTTCAGGACTTACATCCGCCACCAACGCTAACAATTGCGCAAAATTAACTTGAGGCTTAGCTTCTTCGCCTTCCCCTACATTTGGTGTATATTTATACGAGTCTACATTCTGACCCAATAAGGTCACTTCCTTATACCCAATATTGAATAAATCTTGGGCTTCTTTTACGATGGATTCTACATCACGACTACGTTCTCTACCTCGTGTAAACGGTACTACACAAAAAGAACACATATTATCGCAGCCCCTCATAATCGAAATAAACGCAGAAATACCGTTCGAATTCAAACGAACTGGACTGATATCTGCATAGGTTTCTTCCCTAGATAAAAGTACATTCACTGCTTTAGCCCCATCATCCACCTGATCGATCAAATTTGGTAAATCGCGGTATGCATCCGGCCCAACAACAACATCGACAAGCTTCTCTTCCTCCAAAAACTTGGCTTTCAAGCGCTCTGCCATACAACCTAACACTCCCACAACCATTCCTGGGTTTTTAGCCTTTGCAGATTCAAATTCTTTCAATCTATTTCTTACCCGCTGCTCCGCATTTTCACGTATAGAACAGGTATTAATAAAAACTACATCTGCCTCCTTATAATCTTTCGTGGTCTCATAACCTTTATCCATCAATATTGAAGCAACAATTTCACTATCAGAAAAATTCATCTGACAGCCGTAACTTTCAATATATAACTTCCGACCTTTCGAAAGCCCCGTAGTTACCAGGTCCAAGGCTTCTCCTTGACGTGATTCATCGTGTGTTTTTGTAGTATGTGATAACTCTAACATAGTCAATTTTCAAAGACCACAAAGTTAAGAATAAATTGCTAAAGAAATGACACTTTGTCAGCAGTTGACCAAAATTTAACAAATCATTTTTTTAGGTTTTACCTAGTTGCCGTATTATTAAACGGCTATTTCCATTTAAAAAACAAAAAGGGGCGCAATTTGCGCCCCTTTACTCTTGATATCGTTAAGCTTATTTAACCGCTTGTTGTTTTGCTTCTTCTTGCATTTTTTTACTTGCAACAATCACAATCTCAACACGACGATTTTCAGCTCTTCCTGCATCTGTATCATTGGAAGAGATAGGCTCTGAATAATTCTTACCTTCTGTTTTAACACGACCTGTTTTCAAACCTTGAGAAACTGCATACGATTTAACAGAAGCTGCGCGAGCCTCCGAAACTTTTTGATTTGCCGATAAGGTTCCTACATTATCCGTATGACCTAATACTAAAATTTCAGTATCTGGCTCTTTATTCAATGTTTCAACCAATTTCGCGATATTGTCTTTTGCCGAAGATTTCAATGCTGAACTATTGAAATCAAATAAGATTCCAGAATCAAATTTTACTAAGATACCTTCACCCACTTGCTCTACCTCTGCACCAGCTACGGTATTTTCAATTTCCTTAGCTTGCTTGTCCATCTTTTTACCTATTAATGTACCTGCAGCACCACCAATGACAGCACCAGCAATAGCACCAACTGCTGTATTTCCAGCTTTATTACCTATTAGAGCGCCAATAGCACCACCTGTGGCGGTTCCTATGACAGCACCTTTTGTTGTACTATTCGTGTTTTGAATGGTTGAACAACTGGAAAACATCATAGCAGAAGTCGCTACAGTTAATCCATAAATTGCTAATCTCTTATTCATTTTCATAATCAAAAATTTATCTTTATTATACTCTTGTTATCTATATAAATTTAATAAGCAATACATTTGCAAAGCCAGTGCCAAATTAAATATAATCGGCCAAACTTAATAGCAATATACTGAATATCAATGTGTTATTTTTCTTGAGTTGGGATTGTTAATTTGGGTAATCGTTGCGGTTGTGGGCGACCTTGCGCATTCCAAGATTTGAATGAATTGGTGATATAAGTCATTAAATCATATTCCCCCCATTTCTCTACCGAGGTTAAGGAAGGCCTATACAACTCCATAAACGATTGCAAATCATCCCCTTCTAATGAAGTCAACCTTGAAACTAAGGTTTTATTGAATATACGATCAACTTTGGTAGCTTCCAACTCCTGGCTCACATACCGTTCAAATCGTTTGGCATTTTTAGCTTCCTTACCAAACAGATTGTATAGCGCCGTCGCTGGGCTAGAAACATAAGTTCCTAAACGATTATGACCACCATTGTATATACCCTTCTTCTCATAATCTTTTAAATATTGATTGAGCTCCGCTTCTTTGGTACTTCGAGTAATAACAATTGTCTCCAAAGTTGTTCCCGCTTGCATATCAACCAAAATATCCTCCAATGTATTGATCACTGTTTTCACAGGACCATACCCCACTTTACTAATGGACAAGGTATCTCCTATTTGTACTTCTATGGTAAACACACCGTAAGAATTACTCACTACTTTAGCTTTGCTTCGTAAATTGGCAATATTAGCTTCACTTACGCGCTCACTTGAGCCCTTCTCCAGTACTAGACCAGATATAACATTATCTTTCTCTTGTGCATAACCTGTAGAAATAGAGATTAACACAAAAAAACATAGAATTAAAATATCTTTAGCTTTACAATACATCAATTTTTAAAGATAATAATACTTTAGACTGCTAAATGTTAAAAAGTTTAAAATTCTTAATTAAGCATAAGGATAAAACACAAAATTAGCCCCCTCTGCAACTATAACAAATAAACACATATATTCATTCGATGCTTTAAATTGCTTTTCAAAATAGGCTTTTTTTTCTGATTTGATAATTCCTCGCTCTACAAATTCCTCCAAAGAACTCGCATGAATAGTCCATGAAGTTCCTAGTTCAGCACGATCCAATATGAGTTCGCCTAAGTCTACTTTTAGCTGATGCGCTATGAATATCGGAAATAAGGTATACCCCTCGGTCACTAATTCGACAGAAACTTCGCGGATAGCATCTTTATAAAATTCCAGGTCTTTTTTCAAACTGACTAATGGACTTGGGCTATCTTTAGACCCCTCACCCTCGTTGCCCTTTTGAAGTAAATCTTGTAAATCCATAACTTATTTTAATCTTAATAACACCACATTTTCAACATGCTGTGTATGTGGGAACATGTCTACTGGTTTAATTCTAACTACCTCATATTTTGACTGTAGCATTTCTAAATCCCTTGCTTGTGTTGCAGCATTACAACTGACATAAACTACTTTAGCACTTTCCATTTCCAAAATACGTTGCACCACATCAGCATGCATTCCCGCTCTTGGCGGATCAGTAATTACCACATCTGGTTTACCATGCAGGGCAATAAATTCCGATGTTAATACATCTTTCATATCTCCAGCAAAAAACTTAGTATTAGCGATCTGATTGATGGAAGAATTTATCTTTGCATCCTCAATTGCAGAAGGTACATATTCCACCCCAATCACCTCTCGAACTGATCGAGCCACAAAGTTGGCAATGGTTCCTGCGCCGGTATATAAGTCATATACGAGTTCATGCCCTTCCAATTCTGCAAATTCCCTCGTAATTTTATAGAGCTCGTATGCCTGTGCCGAGTTGGTTTGATAAAAAGATTTTGGACCTACCTTAAATTTCAATCCTTCCATCTCTTCGTAAATAAAATCTCTCCCTTGGAAAACGTGTATTTCTTGATCAAATATAGTATCGTTACGCTTTTGATTTATGATATACAATAAAGAAGTAATATGAGGCCATTCAGCATGAATATAATCCATCAATTGCTCAACTTGACCTTCCTCAGGATATGCAAACACGACAATAACCATTACTTCACCGGTTGAAGAGGTTCTAATGATTAAATTACGCAATGCTCCTTCATGCTGTTTTAAATCATAAAAGCTAATACCGTTTTGACTTGCAAATGCGTAAATATTATTTCTGAGGGCATTGGATGGATCTTGTTGTAAATAACAATGGTCTATCGCTAATATTTTATCAAAGCGGCCTGGAACATGGAAACCAAGCGCATCCATGGTATTCACTTCTGCAGCTTCATCTAAATTCGTTAACCAGCGTTTGTTGGAAAAAGTATATTCTAATTTATTTCTATAATATGTTTTTTGCTCGGAGCCTAAAATAGGTTCCATGGAAGAAACATCTACTTTGCCAATGCGTGTTAAAGCATTAGCGACCGATTGCTGTTTAAATTTCAGCTGCGCATCATAAGTCATGTGCTGCCATTTACAACCACCGCATATCCCAAAATGTGAACAAAAGGGATCTACACGATATGGGGAAGCTTCGACCACTTCGCTGACTTTTCCTTCCACAAAGTTTTTCTTCTTCCGTTGCAATTCTACATTTACAACATCACCCGGAATAGCTCGTTCTATAAAAAACACAAGTTCATCTTGCTTGCCAACTCCCTTACCTTCCTCTGCGATATCAATAATTGAAATGCCCGAAATAAACTTTTTATCTTGTGGTATCCTTTTTCCCATCGGATTAAAATATGCTTTGTTAAATTAAATTATAATAGCGTTGCCTGAACTAGGTAGGGTAACATCTCCTTTTGGAAGGAAATAAAATTCTTTCTTACATCAGCCTCAGAAACTGCTGTAAATGCAAAAGAAAATACAATGTTTTTACTCGTTTTAATAAGAAAATTCAATCGCTCTTCGGGAATGGTAGATCCTATAGCTTCATTTTGTATAAAAGACCTTAACAAAAGAAATTCTAAATCATCCGACAGGATCTTTAAATACTCCTGGGCATTCGCCGATTCTCGAATAAATTCCCAACCCACAAATTCATTACAAACCGTATATGTCACACGACTAACACGTAAAATCGTATTGGCAAGAAAAGTGGATAAATCTCGCTCATTCACATTTTTATTTAATATATCATATACATTTTCTTGTATATAATCCATTAATACAGCGTGAAGAATTAATTCTTTACTCGCAAAATATTTATAAAATGTCCCTTTTGCAATGTGCGCATTTTTAGACAACTCATTTACACTGGTTTTATTATAGCCATACTTCCTAAACAAATCTCTTGCAGATTTTTTAATTGCTATGACGACTTTATCTTCCATGTAAAAATTTCAATGCGAACCTATCATTAAGCCGGTTCATGCTTATAAAGAGATCATGATTAAAATCTTAACCATGATCTCCAAACTAATTAAATTGTTTCTGTTTCAAACTGAGCCAAGAATCGAACGTCATTTTCAGAAAATAAACGCAAATCCCTGATCTCATATTTTAAGTTGGTTATTCGCTCAATACCCATTCCAAATGCATACCCACTGTATTTTTTACTGTCAATACCACAATTTTCCAATACATTAGGATCAACCATCCCGCAACCTAAAATCTCTACCCAACCCGATTGTTTACACATCTGACATCCTTCTCCCTTACATATACTGCAAGAGATATCCATCTCTGCAGAAGGTTCTGTAAATGGAAAGTACGATGGTCTAAACCTTACTTTGGTATCCTCACCATACAACTCTTTGACAAAATGATATAAGGTTTGTTTTAAATCAGCAAATGAAACATCTTCATCGACATAAAGCCCTTCAATTTGATGAAAAAAACAATGTGCACGAGCAGATATAGCTTCATTACGATAAACTCGTCCTGGCATAATCGCTCGGAAAGGTGGCTGACCAGCCTCCATTAAACGAACTTGTACCGAAGACGTATGTGTACGAAGTACGATGTCATTCCCTTCTTCTTTCTTAACAAAGAATGTATCTTGCATATCACGAGCAGGATGTTCTGGAGCAAAATTTAATGCAGAGAAATTATGCCAATCATCTTCGATTTCATTTCCATCGGCGATAATAAAGCCTAATTTCTTAAAGATATCTACAATTTCTTTTCTGACCAAAGATAATGGATGTCTAGACCCTAACACATAACCTGAACCTGGTAAGGTCAAATCCGTGCGATTAGCTCCCTGATCATCCGTAGAATCTCCTTCAAATTGTTCCAAAGCTTCTGCATAGGAATTTTCGGCAAGCTGTTTGAATTCATTCAAAACCTTACCTAATTCCCGCTTCTCTTCGGAAGAAACTGTTTTAAACTCTTCAAATAAGCCCTTAACGATACCTTTCGATACCAAAAATTTTAACCTGAATGCTTCAACATCTTGTGTAGAAGTTGGCGCGAATGCCTTTATTTCTTCTATATACTGCGTAATCTTATCTTGCAACATGCCTCAAAGATACAGCAAATTTTAAAAAGTAGATGATTTGGTTTGGTATTTAATTAGGTAGATTAAAATGGTAGACCATCATTTTCTTCATCATTCTCCGTAAAATCAACTGTTGCTTCTTTGGTTTCATCGAGGTTCGCATTATTCGAGACCTGACCTTGAGCAGTTGTTTGGGGTTCAAAATCTGAACGACGTCCTAATAAATTAAAACTTTCCGCAACAATTTCCGTGGTGTATCGTCTTACCCCTTCTTTATCTTCATAGGAACGAGTTCTCAATTTCCCTTCTATATAGACTAACTTCCCCTTACTTAAATACTTTACAGCCACATCGGCCAATCCTCGCCATAATACAATATTATGCCATTCGGTTTGTTCGACTCTGCGACCATCTTTACTAAAAGTTTCAGATGTGGCCAATGGAAAACTCGCAACGCTGACATTACCTTCCAAATAACGGATTTCGGGATCTTTCCCTAAATGTCCTACTAAAATAACTTTGTTTACGCCTGACATACAATAATTTAGGATTTAGTTAGCACTAAAATAATACTGCTCAAAAAAAGAGCTCATAAGTTTATGTTTAGCTAATTTATCTATATTTTCTGACAAAATGTAATTCCATTCATTTTTTTTATCCCATGTAGTATTTTCTATATTTATATGATAAAATGATGCGAAAATTGCTTGATGGCTTAATATATGTTTGATAGGCCCAACAATAGGTCTCGGGACCTCATCCCCAAATACCGATTGATATTCAGGCAATTCCATCAAAGCATCTAAAGTGGTATCTGCTGGCGTTTCTATCATCGGCAATTCATATAAATTTGCCCATACATCTTTATCTCCACGCTGCGTCATGAGTATCTCTCCGTTTACCTCTATTAGGAAATAGTGGAAATAGCGATTTTTACTTTTTTTACCTTTAATTTTCTTAGGAAGCAAATGCACGGTTCCTTCTTTGCGTGCTACACATTCCAAACGAAAGATACAGTCCTCACAATTTGGATTTTTAGGTTTACATTGCAAAGCCCCAAAGTCCATAATGGCTTGATTATACTCTCCAGGGTTCTCCAAATCCAATAATTCATGTGCTAGCTTCGTGAAAAGCTTCTTCCCTAACGTACTGTTTATTGGTTCATCTATTCCAAAATACCTCGACAACACGCGAAACACATTGCCATCTACGACCGCATGCGCTGTATTAACCGAAAAAGAAGCGATAGCAGCAGCCGTGTATTCCCCAATACCTGGCAGTTTTAGTAAATCCTTATAAGAGGTCGGAAACTCCCCCTCTTGTTGCTCCAGTACAATTTTGCTTGCTTTGAGCATATTACGCACCCGGGAATAATAACCCAGTCCTTGCCATAACCTTAATAACTCATCTTCTTCTGCCATTGCGAATTTTGTTACAGTTGGGTAAGTCTCAACAAATTTTAAAAAATAAGGCAATCCTTGCTCCACTCGAGTCTGTTGAAGGATGATTTCAGATAACCAAATGATATAGGGATTCCTTGTTTCTCGCCAAGGCAAGGCTCTTTTATGCTGTTGAAACCAACTTAAAATTTTATTCGAAAATGACATGTTGCAAAGATGATAATTATCCCGTTTTCATATTAGCAAAAAGTTATAAAATGTTAAAAAATGATGAATTATTTTTAACAAATCCTATTTTTACGGCCGACTAGAAAAATAGGGAGAATTGTACTATGATAAAACAAAAGACTTCCGTTGTGATTCTTGACTCCAATGGAAAATCGGATAGAAATATCCAAATACCAACCATAATCCTAAAAAACTGGAAATACGTGCTCTGTTCTGCAATCTTTGTGATCTGCTTAATATGTTCGACTATTGTCTATATAGCAACAAAAAAAACGTCTGAACATTACGAGGAAGTATTATCCAAAAAACTGGAAGCATTACAGGAAGCGAAACAATCTCTTGCTGTGGAAGAGGCATCCAACCAACTCAATATTATTCAAATGCAAAAATCATTTGATTCTATTGATAGTACTATTAACCAAATTAATGCCAAAATGCGTAAAAGAGGTTTAAAAGGATTTCCACAAATCACTAAAAATGCTGGTGGGCCTATTGAAGCCGAAGTAGATTGGGAGGAATTAAGTAAATATTACGAGAAAAAATTAAAATCTATCGACAAGAATTTGGCGGGTATCCCGCTAGGAATTCCTCATCATGGTAGAATTTCATCCAATTATGGTTATAGAAGAAATCCTTTTACCAATAGAGGCCTAGAAATGCACTCAGGAATAGATATTTCTGGCAGAATTGGTGAACCCATCAAAGCGACCGCTACAGGAAAAGTGACTCATGCAGGTTATAAAGGACAATATGGTCGTGTGATCATTGTCAAACATAGCAATGGCTGGGAGACTAGGTATGCTCACCTGTCTAGAACTCATGTACGAGTGGGTCAACAAGTGGAAGCTGGACAGATAATAGGAAGCTTAGGAAACACAGGCCGTTCTACTGGCCCACACCTTCACTATGAACTACTGCGAAATGGTAAAAAAATGAATCCAGCACCAACCATGAGGTTCTAAAGGATATCATTCTTACATAAGTTATTGAATGCCCTGTTCCATGTTATAAATGAGCAGGGCATTTTCATTACCCTTACCTGAGTCATCCTCATTTCTCGATTTCTGATTAAATAAAACATCAATTGTAGGGATCTCCTCCGGATCTCCTTCGAACATCCTTTGGAACTCGCTTTGAAAAATCCGATCAAGATCCGATGCATACCCAAGGAATAACAAAAGCTGTGAGACATGGAGTAGGAGAGAATAATTTACATGCGGCTTAATGGGCTGGTATTGTGGAAATAGCAGTTCAAACTCTAGAAAACACCTTTTCCCTGCTCCATCGCTGAAACGGATGGACTGACTAGGGCAAAGAAGGAACTCAGGACTTCAGGTACATCTTCTTAAGTTAAAGAATAAAAAAACCCAGCCCTTAGTGATACTAAGGGCTGGGTTTTCTATTAATGGAACAAGTAACCTTTAAAACTTCAAGCTATTATTTTCTTGATTTATATCCGCCAAACGTTCCGTTGGATCGATTTGTACAACTTTAGCAGGTTTGCTTAATGCGATAGTATAGGTAGGTTTTGTCCAAAACCAATCCGTCAACACAGTCCTTTTTACCCCTTGATAGATGCTGAACTCTTCCGTCGGTTTATACCCTCTCATTTCTCTCAGCGGGATATAAAAAAGTTCTTGTGTTCCGTCCTCATATTCGACCAATACATCGAGTGGCATTGCAAAATTTGATTTATTACTGATCAATATGTTTTTGGAATTTTCTGCACTTAATGCATAATCAATAACACGAGTCGTATTAATAAAAAGATTATTATACCATTTTAAATTTATTCCCGACACTTCTTCAGCAATACGTTTAAAATCATTAGGGGTTGGATGCTTGAACTTCCATAAATCATAGAACTTCAAAAACGTCTGATGCAGATTATCACGACCAATAATATAACCTAATTGTTCTGCATAAACGGCCCCTTTATTATACGCTTGGTTGCTGTATGCATAATTGGTATGGTAGTAATCTGCCAATAAACTCATAGGCTCTTCTTTGCCCGATTTTGCCAACTTATAATAGGCAGCATAAGCCATTGCGATTGGATTTAATGCTCTGACAGCAGGTTTTTCAAACAAGGCGCTCATCCCAAGTTCTTCAATATAACTCGTAAACCCTTCGTCCATCCATTCATCGACCGTTTCATTTATGCCGTATAAATGTTGGAACCAAGAATGTGCTGCCTCATGAAAGATTACCCCCACTAATCCTTTTAAATTTCGTCCCCCAGTAATTAACGTGACTGTGCCATATTCCATACCACCATCACCTCCTTGAACAATGGTATAAGTGTCCCATGGGTAGGCCCCAAACTGTTTTCCGGTCAAATCAAAAAATTCACTAGCTAAATTCAATGCTGTTTTCCAATTGGCTATTACTTCTGGATTTGTTGGTAGGAAAACCGTGTATAACGTAACATTTGATTTGGTTTTAGTAGAATCCACCACAAACTTAGGATCTGCAGCCCAAGCAAAATCGTGAATATTCTTCGCTTTAAAATGCCATGTGGCTTTATTGTTCTTCAATTTGATCTGGGGATTTGCCACATATCCCTTCACATCTTTGGGATTCTGCAACCTACCTGAAGATCCTATGATATAATCTTTATGGATTTGAATTTGCACATCAAAATCACCAAATGGAGCAATAAATTCTCTTCCTACATATTCATCCAAATGCCATCCTTGCTCATCGAAATGAGCCATTTTAGGATACCATTGCGTCATGGATAATGCGACACCCTCTTTTGAATTTCTTCCGCTCCTACGGATTTGTTCAGGCACTTGTGCTTGCCAAGTTAGTTCAAATACAGCAGTTGTGCCTGCTTTTAATTTTTTTGGCAAAACAACCTCCAAGATAGTGCCGTCTTCGATAAACGAAGCTTTAGCGCCATTAAATTTGATGCTTTTTATTTTTTGAAAACCAATTTGATTCGGACTTAACTTTTCTATACGACTTTCTAATTGAGGCTTTTCTTTAGTTCCTATATTTGTTACCATTCGGCTATCAGGATCAACGATGGATTTTAATCGCTCATCCATCATACTTCCAGGCTGAAAGGCATTAAAATATAAATGAAAATAAACTTTAGATAGATCCTGTGTGGAATTATTGCTGTATTTCAAAGTCATCTCCCCATCATATTGAAAAGTAACTTCATTGACATCAATATTCATTTTATAATCAACATGTTGTTGCCAGTAGCCTGGTCTTTGTGCCATTCCCGTCAATGTCATTAGGAACAAGATCACGATCGTTATTACTTGCTTCAATTTCATAGGTCAAATATATAAAAATTACATATTTTGCCTATTGAAAACAACGACTAAAAATAATAAGTTCAAAAAAGGTCTACTATTGCGGGCTTAACCTTGAAGAATTTCAACCTTGGTTTCCTTAAGTTTATGGATAAGCTGATCGTAATGATCTTCACCCATAAACAACTTATTTCTCCATAAGCGATAGACTTTTCGATTCTTTTTCTGATGTATAGCCAATAAATTCCCGCCAGATCGAATATGATTTTTAATGTAAGATATGTCCTCTAACAAAAAATGATGATTCTCGGATGGTCTTGATATCGTCAAACTTTGTTCATCAATTTTCCAAACCGAAGTCTGGTAACTCACTTTGACCGCAGAAAACAGAATGACTGGAATACAGAACAATAAGATAATTATTTTGGCAATTTCTTGCAGGCTAACAAAGGAAAGAAGAATTCCAGCGACAAACAGGAATCCTAATAAAAACCAAATAAATCGAGCACGGTGTAAGGTATGTATTTGAAATTCCAACATGTTAATCTTCCTCTTCTTTAACTTCTTCTCCTTTGGTATTGATATAAATTATTTCATCAAAACCTGCTTTCATTACCTCGGCTTTGCCATCCACAAAACTATTGATCATACTATAAATAAATGGAATAACCATTTGGCCTTTGGAATTAACAAGGCCATAAGTTTCCCCATCTTTTGAGGCAATAAACAAATCTTCTGCATTTGCCAAATACAATTCCTTAAAACCATCTATCAGCAATTTTTGGGTTTTCAACTCATACAGTTGAAACTCCTCTCCAGTTATGGTCGTAAAATGTGTAGGATTAAACTCATAAATAGATTCGTATTTTGCAGGCAAGACAATGATACCGTCTTTATTTACCAAACCGTTTAAATCTTTCGAAGTTATCACCGCCAAATCACCGATAAAAGTACCTAAATAATCAAAACTGCTTGTCCACAACTGCTTTCCGGATTTGTCCATTAAACTATATTGCTGATCTTTGGCATAGGTATAAGCTTGAACTTCCTCATCATATAAGATAATATCATAGACAAATGGCAATATGGATTCGCCTTTGGTATTTATTAATCCAAACATACCTGAGGTATCTGCAGCGATTGAAACAGAGGAACGAAATTCACTAATTGTCATAAAGTTTGGCGGTGTCAACACACCATTAGTCACATGCTTCAAGCCATAGTATCCACCCAATGTATCATAGTATGCAATTAAATCTTCTCCCAGTTCCATATCTTCCATATCAACGGTAGAGGATTTATTTTCCATTAGTTTAAAATCGGAAGGAACTTGAAAAAAATCAGCGGTAACATCTTCTAAAGAAATTTTAGAAGCTTCGAAATGTCCAATTCCTAAATTCATTTTGAGTACAGCACCAGGCAATTGCTTTAAAAAGGTAAAATTGCCCCATACAAAGGGTTCAATTCTTTCGGTATACCAAAGCTCGATGGTAGCCATCTCTTCTTGCGAAAAATCGTAATCCAAAGGAGTTAAAACAGCCAATTTACAGGGAAAACCTGCTATCATTTCTGTCTTCCCAGGTACAAATTCTATATCAAAGCCCTCCAATTCCGCTTCAGTTTCATCGTTAGCAAAAACACCTACAGGATTTTCAATTTTTAAATAAGTTGAGTCCCCAAAATTAATTTGATAGAGTGTTTTATTTACTTTGTCGCCCAATACCACCCAAGTGTCTGTAAAAATTGATTTCAACCGGTAATGATCCGGAGTAACCCAAGCTTCTATAACCGATTTACCCCCTTTTACCAGATCCATCAAACTTCTTAAATTAATTAAATCAGCAGACTCTTCGCTAGAAGGAGATTCGATGGCAGTTGTTAATTCCTCATCAAAATTAATAATATAGTCTAATTTATAAGCTTGAGCTTGTGCGAAGGTATGTTGACCTAGAAATAGCAAGGTAAATACGCTGAAAAGAAATTTCATTAGTTCCTGAATTTAGGCACAAACTTCCTTGTTTTTTTTGATTAAACAAAAGACATTAGCGAATTAATTATAAAGTTTTTGAAAATAATTTTCCAGAACCTCAACTAATTAAAACAATAAACACATCATTAGGCTATTGTTCTTAGGTTATAAAAGTTCTTCACCCTATAAATCAACTATTAAGCTATTATTCAATAGACTTTATGTATTGAGCAATACCTCTAAAAAAAGAGGTGGGTTTCTAAATTTATTTTACTCCTTCATTGAAAAATATACATAGACCGTCTTTTCCTGCCACAATAATATCCTTACGACCTGTATTTCTCAAATCGGCCACTGAGAAATAGATACCCGCACCTTTGCCTTCACCAAAAGGACCATAACTAATGATGTTCTTCGTGAAAGATTCTCCATTCCATTTAAAATAATACAAACCATATGGATCGTTTGCGCCAGGATCATTGCCATTATGGGCACGATACCTTTTTCCAGTGATTAATTCTGGTTCTCCATCTCCATCAATATCCTCCCATTCTAAACAATGATATTGAGAATTGTTCGCATCAATCACATGTTTTTTCCAGATTCTTTTCCCGTTCTTATCTTTTTGCTGCTCGTACCAATCCAAACCGTAAGTATGTCCTTGACCAACTATTAAATCCGCTAAACCATCCTTATTTACATCGGTCACTAACATGGGTACACTGGCATCTCCAAAATCAAAATCAGCATGCATTACCCATTTGTCGCTAGGATTTTTAGGTGCTTCTAGCCAACCGTTTTGAACAATAATATCAATGCGCGAATCGCCATTAACATCTCCAAAGCCTAGCCCATGCCCATGTTTTTCTGCCACATCTACTTTTGTGAAATACCCCTTATTGGCGATGTCTTGCTTTTTATTTAACTTATAATATTTCAAAGAAAGACCAGGAGTATTTGGAATTATTTCAGCTATACCATCTCCATCCAAGTCATATGCCCTTGCCGTTTCAATATTTCCGGTTTTATCAATAACATGTTTCTTCCACGGACCTTGGTTCCCCGGATTTTCTAACCAAAATAATGTTCCTTCGAACCAACCTCCCGTAACGACATCCATTTTACCGTCTTGATTAACATCCATTACAATGGTTGAAAAATCATCCCAATATTCTTGAACACGATTCACTTCTGCAATAAAATATCTTTTAGTAAAATCGGGGCCTTCATACCAAAAAGCTCCAGATACTAAGTCCAATTTACCATCCGCATTCACATCTATTGCTCCAACGGATTCATAAGTTTCGGAAGAAATATGTACTTTTTTAAATTGTACGGGACCTATTGGTTTTTTGCTATTGGCGTTTTGTCCATATGCAAAATATATCAAACCAAGGGTTAGGAATAAAATACTGGTTAGTCGCATGTTACAAGTTAATCAACAAATCTTTTTTAACCATCATGTGGTGTCATGTGTGAATAAGGAAATAAAATTTTACAAAAAGGTTTAATACAGGAAGAAACTTGACCTTTTCAGGGAGTAAATAAAATAGTTAAGACAACTGCTGGAAATGGGGTGATTTACGTATCAAAAATATTATACCCTTAATTCCAATTTAAGCGAATGATTTACTATATTGAACATTGCTAAATTGAGTTAGCATAAAATAAATAATTATAAACCTTAAATATCATCACATTTTAAAGAATGAGTGTTTTTCAAATTAAGGAAAATCCTGAAGTTTTTGATGCCATCGTTGTGGGGTCTGGAGCAGGAGGAGGTATGGCCGGATATATTCTTGCTAATGCTGGATTAAAAGTATTAATGCTTGAAGCAGGTCCATTTTTTGACCCCGCAAAAGATGCCTTACAAATGCGTTGGCCATGGGAATCTCCTAGAAGAGGTGCAGGTGTAATCAGACCTTTCGGTGATTTTGATGCCGCTTTTGGCGGTTGGCAATTGGAAGGAGAGCCCTATACTAAAGTGGGGGGAACAGAATTTGAATGGTTTAGAGCACGTATGCTTGGGGGAAGAACCAACCACTGGGGAAGAATTTCCTTACGAATGGGACCAGATGATTTTAAACCTACGGATGGAGTCACCGAACCTTGGCCGATAAGTTATGAGGAAGTTAAACCTTTTTATGACCGTGTGGACCGGATGATTGGTATTTACGGTTCAGTAGAAGGTATTAGAAATGAGCCGGATGGTATTTTCATGAAACCACCCAAACCTCGTTTAAATGAATTATTTATCGCTAAAGGCGCTCGCAAAGCAGGGGTTCCTGTTATTCCAGGCCGAGGAGCTGTATTGACCGAAGTTTCATCTGAAATCAAAGGCCGTGGGGTTTGTTTTTATTGTGGACAATGTGGAAGATCTTGTAAAGTATACGGAGATTTCTCATCTTCTTCTTGTTTAGTTATTCCAGCAATGAAAACTGGAAATTTAAAATTAATAGATAATGCGATGGTACGTGAGGTGCTAACCAATGATGAAGGTTTAGCTATTGGCGTATCGTACGTAAATACAACGGATTTACAAGAATATGTTGTAAAAGGTAAAACCGTGATACTAGGAGCCAGCGCATGCGAAAGTGCACGCTTAATGCTGAATTCAAAATCTGCAGCACACCCTGCAGGGGTAGGTAATAGTAGTGGTTTAGTGGGGAAATACCTGCATGACTCTACTGGAGCAAGTTTAGGTGGGTTTCTTCCCGAATTATTGGATCGCAAGCGATACAATGAGGACGGTGCTGGAAGCGTTCACATCTATTCGCCATGGTGGGGAGACCATAGTAAACTTAATTTCCCACGTGGATACCATATCGAATATGGCGGTGGATTACACATGCCTTCGTACGGATTTTTAAACTGGGTTCCTCATGTCAATGGAATGGTGCCTGACCGTAACAATGTCCAAAAAACAGCTGGTGGATATGGTGCAGAACTGAAAAAAGACTACCGTAGATTTTATGGAGCTAGTATAGGAATGGCGGGAAGAGGTACAGCCTTAGCAAGAAAAGAAAATTACTGCGAAATTGATCCTAACCAAGTAGATAAATTTGGTATACCTGTGCTACGTTTTCATTATAAATGGGCGAATGAAGAAGTTCAACAAGCGAAACATATGCAAGAAACTTTTCAGTCCATTATGCATGAAATGGGAGGCATCATTACCTCTGGTATCCCTGGTCCGGAATCTTTATATGGATTAGAAGCCCCAGGAAAAATTATTCATGAAGGTGGTACTACTCGAATGGGTGACGATAGTAAAGTGTCGGTATTAAATAAATGGGGACAGGCACACGATTGTAAGAACTTGTTTGTCGTTGATGCTGGCCCATTCGTTCAACAAGGGGACAAGAATTTAACTTGGACAATTCTAGCGCTTTCGATGAGAACCGCAGACTATATTTTAGAACAAAAGAATAAGTTAAACAGTTAATCAGCACCGATGAATAGAAGAGAATCACTAAAAGCCTTAGGGCTCATTGCTGCAGGATCTGCCGTTGTTGCTGGTGCCTGTAAAGATGATAAAAACGCTAAAAAATCTGCCGCTAACACTAGTGAAAAACTACCTGGAGTTCAGGATTTTGAGCATGAACGAAATACAAAACTTCAAGAAGAAATCTTTTTTAATGAACATGAGATGGCGACGATCACCGTGTTATCGGATATCATCATCCCTAAAGATGAAATATCAGGTAGCGCATCAGAAGCTGGTGTACCTGCGTTCATCGAATTTATGGTGAAAGATATTCCAAGTTATAAAACTCCAATGCGTGGTGGCCTAAAATGGTTAGATATACAATCTCAGAAAAGGTATTCCAATACGTTCATCAAATGTAAAAAAGAAGAGCAATTGGCCCTAATTGATATGATTGCTTATCCTGCAAAAGCGGAAGCAAATATGTCTCAAGGGGTAAACTTCTTTATTTTGATGAGAGATTTAACTTCATCCGGATTTTACACCAGTGAAATTGGCGTGAAAGATATCGGCTATGTAGGTAATGTTCCTGGTGTATGGAACGGTGTACCTGCAGATGTTTTGAAATCGCACGGCTTTGACCCAGAAAAGTTCTTTGGATAATCCTTATCCTAAACAAATAAAGAACCAAGATAAATCCTAATTAAGCTTGGTTCTTTATTTGATATTTTCAGCTTTCATGTTCATTTAGCACAACAAATTAAGTTTCTTTAGTCTACCCGATTGCCTAACAATCGTTAAACATACTCGCCGTAAAATATTCGTGCTGTAAGGAAAAGAGAGGTCTTGGTATTCCCAAGCAAAATAATTCAACCTTAAAATGCTGTACAAAGTTGAGAATCCAATAATGATTTCCTAATCAAATTCAACAAAGCTCCATGGCATATATTCCGACATTTACATTGTTATTATTGTCCAAGTAAATGAAATCAACAGCATGAAACCCAAGATCAAATAATTTTTTAAGCTATCTGATCATGCGCTCCAATTAAAGAAAATTAATAAGGAACATTTGCAGATTAAATGTTGATTCATCGCTTGATCTAACATCATTATTTCATTTTCTTATTGATGGTAAAATAAGTGCACAACCTATAATATTATCATGAATTTCTCCTTATTAAATTCATAGGTTTCCAGATGACATTCAGTCGAAAGACAATTGAAAATATTCAATGGCTTTATATTTTCCTAATAATAAAATAATATCTCAATACTATTAATGGTTCAGTCAAAAGCTGAACAATAGGAAGTCAAAATCAAGCGAATGTGTAATCAACAATCTTATTCAATCAGCAAATAAACTGGAGTAAACAGCGTTTAATCCATCACAATAGCGAGAATAATATTATATTTAAGTTAAATAATTGCTTATTTATTGTGATGTTTAAATTATTTGATATATTAGATTGAATTTTATCCAAATACAAAGACATACCCATTTATGGCGAACATCAAAGAAAGAGTGTTATTAATTGCAGAAGCAAAAGGAATTCAAAAGGTTGAATTCTTTAAAGGCTTAGGTTTATCCTATGCTAATTTTAAAGGAGTTCAAAAAAATTCTGCCTTAGGATCGGATGCTGTAGCTACTATTCTATCTACTTACAATGATGTTAGTTTAGAATGGCTAATCTTCGGAAAAGGTGAAATGTTGAAATCTACCAATGAAGAGGTTCAAGAGGTAGCAATTACCTTACCTTCCAAAATTGACAAGCACGTTTCCGCCCCTCAGTTCGTGAATGCATTAGAAAAGGTGATAAATGCGCAACAAGCCACTATTCAATCGCAGGAAATAACGATATCTGCATTAAATGCCAGAATTGAGTTAATGGACAAGAAGAAAAAAAATAAGAAAAAGCATTAAATCCAATTGCACAATAATTCTTCTTAAGAACCAATAATATGAAGATTAGGAAAGGGAAAATTGCGGATGCTGAACAAATAGCTTCCTTGCTACTGCTAGCCATGGAAGAAATAGCCTATGAATTTATTGGCGAACAAAATCAAGATAAAGCCAAGATCTTTTTAAAGGCCATGATCCTTCATCCTGAAAGTCAATATACCTATTCGAATAATTGGATTTTTGAGCTGGATGATGAAATTGTAGGTTTGGCTTTGCTCTATGATGGTGCATTATTATCTAAATTAAGAGAACCTGTAGCAGCCTATATTCAAAACCATTTTGGGAAAACCTTTAACCCAGAAAATGAAACCCAAAGTGGAGAATATTACATCGACTGTATTGCTGTATCAGCAAATCATCAAGGTAAAGGCATTGGTTCAAAAATCTTGGAATTTCTTAAAGGTGAATATGCCTTAAAGCAAGGATATACTTTAGGCTTGTTGGTTGATTTTAATAATCCCAACGCAGAGAAATTATATATACGGGAAGGTTTTAAAATCGTAGGAAATAAAAAGCTTTTGGGCAAAAATTTAAAACATTTACAATATCATTTGCCTCCTAATTCTTAAGGATTTATTAAGCGCCTAGCCAAGGAAATCATCCTTTTCAATCTATCCAAGACCATAGATAAACCTACTGGACTGCCGCAATACATTTTCTTTATATTCTCAGCAACTCATCAATTTTTAGGAATTAGTCTTTTAAATTACTGGTGAATAACATTCGTTTTGTATTTTTATGGCTTCATATAATGAACCTATTAAAAACAAATTATGCATCTATCGAAATTGTCAACTTTGAATAAAGGATGGCTAAAAGCACTGGTAATAATCCAATTTTTATCTGTCACCTCCTATTCTACGGATTTATACGGTCAAAAAACGGAAGTTGACTATGTCAATCCATACATGGGCAATATTTCTCATCTGTTAGTTCCAACTTATCCGACAATCCATTTACCAAATAGTTTGCTAAGGGTCTATCCGGAACGAGGAGATTTTACTTCTGATCGCATTCAAGGATTGCCGCTGATAGTTACGAGTCATCGCGGCAGCTCAGCTTTTAATTTGAGCCCAATCAACGATAATAACAAGGCCCTACGCCCCGTGTTACAGTATAGTTATGACCAAGAACAAATTAATCCTTACAGCTATTCTGTTTACCTGGATCAAGATCAGATAGCTGTTGACTTTGCGGTGTCCCATCAATCGGCGATTTATAAATTGCATTTTGAAGGAAAAGATAACCCACAATTAGTATTTAACTCTCGTAGAGGGGAAATGAAATGGTCGGGAAATGCCATTTCAGGAAGTCAAGATATTGGAAATCGAACCAAAGTGTATCTATATGCTGAATTTGATCAGAAACCACAGGAAATATCGATTTTAAAGGATGGGAATAAAACGGCTGGCCATGAGGCGACAGGAAATCAAGCGGCCATCGTATTGTCTTTTAACCCCAATTCTCGCGTTCTCCATGTACGTTATGGCATTTCTTTCATTGATGAAAAACAAGCACAAGCAAATTTAAACCGTGAAATAAAACACTATGACCTGGAAAAAGTAAAAGAACAAGGAAAAGCTGTATGGAATAAGGCCCTTGGCAAATTGAAAGTAGAAGGAAAAAATGAAAATGATAAAAACATCTTCTACACCTCACTATACCGCACCTTTGAAAGACCAGTAAACATATCAGAAGATGGACGATATTTTAGTGGTTTCGACGGAAAGGTTCATGATGATGAAGGCACTTCTTTTTTCACGGACGATTGGATTTGGGATTCCTATAGAGCCCATCACCCATTAAATGTTTTGATTGAACCTAGCAAAGAAGCCAAGATATTACAATCATTTGTTAGAATGTCGGAACAAATGGATCAATTTTGGTTACCTACCTTTCCGGAGATTAATGGTGATAGCCGTAGAATGAATTCCAATCATGGGGTAGCGGCACTCTTAGATGCTTATGAGAAAGGTATTCGTAACTTCGATTATCAATCGGCCTATCGTGCAGCAAAAGGAGCAATAACCGAGAAAACCTTGGCACCATGGTCCGGTAAACCTGCAGGGAAAATGGATCAATTTTTTGTGGATAATGGATATATCCCAGCACTACGACCAGGAGAAGAGGAAACTTACCCGGAGGTGCATAGTTTCGAAAAAAGGCAACCCGTTGCCGTAACTTTAGGTACATCCTACGATCTCTGGTGTTTAGCACAACTCGCTAAACATTTGGGTCATCAAAAAGACTATGAACTATTTATCAAACAGTCTTTCAATTACCGAAACCTATTTAATGAAAAGACTAAATTCTTTCATCCTAAAGATGCTAATGGCCAATTCATAGAGCCATTTGATTATGTATTTGCAGGTGGACAAGGGGCCAGAGGATACTATGGCGAAAATAATGCCTGGATTTACCGTTGGGATGTACAGCATAACATTCCTGATTTGATACAACTGATGGGTGGAAATGAATCATTCGTAAAAAATTTAGATGACATGTTTGTACAATCTTTAGGGAAATCAAAGTTCGATTTTTACCAACAATTGCCAGATCATACGGGTAATGTAGGCCAATTCTCGATGGCTAATGAACCATCATTGCACATCCCTTATTTATACAATTATGCAGATGCTGCGTGGATGACTCAAAAACGAATTAAAACACTAATCAAGCAATGGTTTAGAAATGATTTGATGGGTGTTCCTGGTGATGAGGATGGCGGGGGATTATCTTCTTTTGTCGTATTCTCTCAGTTGGGATTCTACCCGGTTACGCCAGGCTCTCCAACGTATAGTATTGGGTCTCCATTCTTTGAGAAAGCTAGCATAAAACTAGAAAATGGAAAAACTTTTACCGTCATTGCAAAGAACACTTCAGATATAAACAAGTATATTCAATCTGCAAAATTGAATGGCAAACCTTTAGATCAGGCCCTGATTTCGCATGAGGATTTGTTAAAGGGAGGAACATTGGAGTTTATCATGGGTGATAAAGCCAATAAGAATTGGGGAAAGATCCCTAAATAAATAGCCTATACCGCTTACAAAAAATGATGAACCCCTTGTGAAGATGGAAGTCTTTACAAGGGGTTTATGTTTGTTTTATAACCCTAATAGCTTAAACAGGATTCCAGAATTTCAAGCTGTAGCGAAATTAATTGACCAAAGCTAATGCCTCAACATCTCCGACGGATTTAATCTCTTTCAGCAACAGTTTCTTCATTCGAGCAACAATATGTTTTTGCGATTCTTCATCGTAGATATTCTTGAGCTCCCTAGGATCTGATTTTAGGTCAAATAATTCCCAGTTATCCACTCGTTTATAATATCGGATTAATTTGTATCGACCATCCGACACTCCAAAATGAGGCGAAACGGCATGTTCACCATTTTCATAATAATGGTAAAATAATTGTTTTCTAATAGGCTTACTTTTACCTTTTAAAAGACTAAGAAAAGATTTACCATCTAAATCTTTGGGTACAGTAGCCCCTGTCAATTCTAATATGGTTGGGGCAATATCCACATTCAACACCATCTGATCAATTTTCGTCGATTTTTGAATATAACCTGGCATTTTCATCAGCATCGGTGTCCTAAATGATTCTTCATACATAAATCGCTTATCAAACCAACCATGCTCACCCATATAAAACCCTTGATCAGACAGATAAACAACCAAGGTGTTTTCCTCCAGATTATTTGCTTTTAAATAATCCAATACCTTCCCTATATTTCTATCCATGGATTCCGCAGTATTTAGATAATCAATCATATACCGATTATATTTCCATTTGGCTAATTCCTTTCCTTGTAGTGGAGCAGATTTTAACTCTTGGTAGATCGGTTCATAGTATGCTCTATATTGCTGAAATTGCGAATCTGTAAAGCGATTAAAAGGTCCTTGTTTCCGGATACTATCCCATGAGGAAAACATTTTAAGGTCATATTCCATTTGCATGTCCTTGTCAATGCTCATTTCTTGAATAGCTGCTGCTTTTCTTGTTTCATACTGATCAAAAAAGGTTTCTGGAATAGGAATCACTTTGTCATCATTTTTTCCGAAATCTTGAGGGTCGGGCATCCAGGTACGATGCGTATTCTTATGGCCTATAATGAGACAAAACGGCTCCTCTTCATTTAACTCTTGCATCCAGTTTAATGCCTTGTCGGTGATAACATCTGCAACATAGCCTTCTTCCCGCTCTTTTTTCTCTTCGCCTGCTGAACGAGCAGAAATAAAATCTGAATTAAAATATTGCCCTTGCCCTACCAAAACACTGTAATAGTCAAAGCCTTGAAGCTTGTTTCCCAAATGAATTTTCCCAATCCATGCAGTTTGGTAGCCTTGTTTTTGCAATTGCTTAGTAAAAGTATCTTGATTGAAGTTGAAATTTGACGTTTCATTATCTTTAAAGCCATTATGATGGCTGTATTTCCCAGTTAATAAACTCGCTCGACTAGGTCCGCAAATGGAATTGGTAACATAGGCTTTGTTAAAAACAACTCCTTCTTTAGCAATTCGATCAATATGAGGGGTATTTCCTATTGTTGAGCCATAGGCTCCAATCGTCTGATAAGAATGGTCGTCGGAGATAATAATGACAATATTTGGTTTTTTTTGTTGTGCAAAACCAGTTGTAAAAAAGACAAATGGTAGAAATAATAAAATAGCGCGCATAGAAAGATGTTTATACCCAAAGATATTATAATGAAAGGAAAAAAATAAAATATTTAATCCTCATCTTATTATTATGGAAAAAAGACCAGTTTTTCCTGTATTTATTTCCATAAAGCACCAATTTATTGCTTCATAGAATTGAAATAAAGTGATAAAAAGTGATAAATAATTTAGATTTTATTAACACTTTCATCAATTTATTAAAATTTTAAAGCAAAAATTCGGTAATATTTTGGATTTATTTATTTTTTTAGGAGATTTGCGCAAAAATAAGCATCTAAATTCTGTGAAGATTATCAAACATGATCAACAACTTATTCAGGCACTGAAAACAGGGTCGGAACAAGCATTTACAGAAATATATAATCTTTATTGGAAAAAATTATTGGGTTTATCCATTCGCTATCTTCGAGATCAAACATTAGCTGAAGGCGTTGTACAAGAAGTGTTTATATCGCTGTGGAACAAAAAAGAACTTCTTCAAATTGATTCGTTGGAGCGATATTTAGCTACTGCAGTTAAATACAGCACCTTCAAAGCCATCCATAAAAACAATAGGCATATTGAAGTTGAAAGTCATGTTCCTGTTCATGAATATTATGTGGAAGATGAGCAAATAGATGCTCGATTTTTGAAAGATTATTTGGACTCCGTGGTGAATACGCTTCCTGAAAAATGTAAAATCGTTTTCAAATTAAGCCGTGATTCCCAATTAAGTAATCATGAAATATCTTCATCGCTAAATATTTCTGAAAAAACAGTGGAGGCACATATAACGAGAGCCCTTAAAGTATTGCGCTTTAACCTACAAAAAGTAGGTCTTAGTCTTCTCGCTTTTTTATTCTTTTAACAATTCCATTCCTTATACCGCATCAGGTTAGTTTCGTAACAAACCAGCAATTCCCATAGTGATCTTGAAATATCCTCTTTGATTATCACATAGAGTCTTAAACGCTTTCAACTTATTTTTCAAAATCATATAGGGTAAGCTTTGTCGAGAAGGAACATCTATATGGAAGCCCTCACTTTATGGAAGAGAAACAAATACAGCATCTGATTCAAAAATATCTATCTGGCAAAGCTAGCCCTGAAGAAATCGCCTTGCTCGAAGCATGGTACCTTTCAAAGCAAGAGGATGAGGTTATTTGGGATCTTAAAGATGATAATGTAGAGGGTCTACAAAACCGTTTAAAAGCCAACATCTGGAAACAAACGATCGAAAAACCAGTAGCAAAAAGAAAAAACACTGTTTGGTCATACCTCGCAGTTGCTTCTATAGTGCTTGTAGTAGCCTTTATCTATTTTTCAAAATCAACTTCCAAGGATAAATATTATTTAGCCGCCAAAACAACTACTAATCAGACTGAAAACAGACACCTCACGCTCCCAGACAGTAGTATTGTCATTCTTCGTCCGGGAAGTGAATTATTGATTTCTGAAAGTTTTGGAGAGATGAACCGGGAAGTGGAGCTTATCGGAGAAGCATACTTTGACGTCACTCCCAATAAAGAAAAGCCTTTTATCATTCGTACTGATCAGATAAAAACAACTGTTCTCGGTACCGCATTTTCGATTCAAGCGAATCCCAACAGCAATCAAATTGAAGTTCTTGTAGATCATGGGAAAGTTCGGGTAGAGAATGAACAAGAAGTGCTAGGAATAATAACTACTGATCAAAAATTAATAATCTCCGACAGTAAACAACTGAATAATAAGACGAAGGCTAGTATCCAAGTTGCGAAGAATGAAACTCAATGGAAAGAAGAAGATATGCACTTTGAATCCATGCCTTTCGGTCTCATCGTGAACAAGCTGGAACGTCGCTATCAAGTAACCATTGATTTTTTAAATACGGAATTAGAAAAATGCCATATGTCTGGCGTTTTTCAAGGGACTGAAAATTTAGAAGAAGTATTAACCAATCTATGTTTAACGAGTAACACATCCTATAAAAAAATAGCAGAGAATCACTATCAAATAACAGGGGAATCCTGTTTTAATTAATAAACTAACCCAAACTAAATAACAGGAATATGAAGAAAATTTACATGAAATAATACGAGAGAAAAGAAGCAAAACTCCCCCGCCCTCGGAAGCTAAAGGGAGTTATGAGATTTAACTTATTGTTTTACTTAAACCCATTACAAATAATGCAAAAACTATGGTTTTTTGCAAGGGGTAAACATTTAATTATTACCGCCTTGCATAAACGCACTAACTTTCTTTTTCTTATGAAGGTAAAATTAATATGTGCTGCGTTGTCTGCAATTTCACTCCATTTATTTGCAGCACCAGACACATTTGGACAGAATGTCCATACAACAACCGTTGAAATTAGTTTCAAACAAGCTACTTTAAAACAAGCGTTGCAAGAACTGGAGAAACAATCTGGTTTACGGTTTTTTTATCCAAGTGATATCGTCGCACAATTTGATAAAGTAACTTTAAGTACTTCCAAAGCTCCTATGGCAGAAGTATTGGAACAGCTTTTAGAAAACACTTCGTTAACGTATGTTCAGCGAGGAAAGAATATTATTCTTTCGGTAGCAAATAGAACGAGCAGTGCGCCAACTAATGAAACGGCAGTGTTCCAAAAAACAATATCAGGAATTGTCCTTGGAGAATTAAACAAGCCCATAGCTGGTGTGACTGTACAAGTGAAAAATGTAAGGAACTCTTCTTCAAATTTCAAATTGAATACGGCAACAGATCAAAATGGCCATTGGAGTTTAATTCTACCTCAAAACGAAGTAACCTTAGTTTTCTCCATGATCGGTTATGAGACGCAGGAAATAATGCTCAAAGAGCAATCTGAAATTAGGGTTTTACTTAAATCTGCCAAAGCTCAAGCAATTGAAGATGTGGTAATAACAGGTTTATTTGAAAGACCTAAGGAGATGTATACGGGTGCTGCACGATCCTTTACACAAGAAGAACTGCAAAATGTTTCAAGTGATAATGTGTTTACGGCGATAAAATCCTTAGATCCCTCGTTTCAAATGCCTGATAATTTAAACTTTGGCTCTAACCCTAATGTGCTTCCTGAAGTTACTCTACGTGGAGGAAATAGCTTATTAGATCCGAATACTTCTAGTGCCAGTCCGTTTAATTATGGGAATAGTCCGAATACCCCTTTATTTATTTTAGATGGTTTTGAAGTATTGCTAAGCCGTATCAACGATTTGGATCTTACTCGAATTAAAAGTATTGATTTATTAAAAGATGCCACCGCAACTTCCATCTATGGTTCTAGGGCTGCCAATGGCGTCATCGTCATTGAAACTATAAGACCTAAGGCAGGTAAATTAAACCTTACCTATACCGGTAATATGACCTTCGAGGCACCCGATTTAACAGGTTACGACGTACTTAATGCACAAGAGAAGCTAGCAATAGAGAATCAAATTGGCGTCTATAACAATAGTTGGAATTTTACCGATCAACAACTTAAAACTATCTACAACGAACGCTTGAGAGCGGTCAATTCTGGTGTCAACACGGATTGGTTAGCACAACCTGTAAGGACAGGTATTGGTCAAAAACATAATTTTTCTATAGACGGTGGAAAGGATGAAGTCCAATTTGGTGTGAATTTAAATTATTTTAATAATTCTGGGGTCATGAAGGGCTCAAACAGACAAACCATGACTGGTAATACCTTCTTGTCCTACCGGATAAAAAACTTAATGTTTAAAAATGATTTAACGCTCGTAAGTAATGTAGGCAACAACTCACAATATGGGTCTTTCAAACAATATACCCAACTAAATCCCTATTGGACGCCTTTTAATACGGATGGTTCTTACAAATTATATTTAGAGGAAATCTACAGTGAAGACACAGGTAATCGATTAATAAACTTTGATAGATACGATAACTTAACAGGTTACACTGGACGTCCAACGAATCCACTGTATGATGCGAGTTTGAATATAATGGATCAAAGTAAATACCACAGTATCATCAATAACTTTGCGTTGGAATGGCAAGCATATTCTTGGTTGAAACTACGAGGAACTTTCGCGTATTTATATCAGTCAGATGAATCCAATAAGTTTTTACCAGCACAGCATTCCTCATTTACAAATGTTCCTACATTTGAAAAAGGATCATATGGTAAAGGCTACGGTAAAAATCAACGGTATGAGGGTATTTTCTCGGCAAACTTCCATAAAACATTTGGCAAAAATTTAATATTCGCCACATTAGGAGCCAATATTTCTCAGGATGATAATCAAACACAAAAATTCTTAGTGCTTGGTTTTCCAAATGCCACCATGAATAACATCACGCAGGGTTTGCAATTTCAACAGGGAACAAAGCCTGAAGGGACAGAAAACATTAAACGCCTTGCCGGTATGTTTTCCAATGTATCCTTCGCTCATGATAACCGATTTTTGTTGGATTTCTCGTACCGAGTAGATGGTTCATCTCAATTTGGTATCAATAACAGATTTGCTCCTTTCTGGTCTGCAGGAGCGGGTTGGAATCTACATAATGAAGGTATCATTAAAAACATGGAAGCAATTAACCGATTTAAACTTCGTTATTCCTTTGGGTATACCGGATCACAAAACTTTGATTCCTTCTATGGATTGACCACGTCTAAGTATTTTACGGCTACCGAATACAGGGGTTTGATAGGAACCCACCTATTAGGCTATGGAAATCCTAATTTAGCTTGGCAAAAAACGCAGAAGAATAACATTGGTGTAGACATCACCTTATTCAATCGATTAGACTTAACGGCAAACTATTATATTGAAAAAACTCAAGGTTCAATAGCTTCTATTTCTACTGCCCCCTCCTCTGGATTTAACGATTACAAAGAAAATATGGGTGATTTGAAATCCAACGGTTGGGAGTTGTATTCTAAGTTTAATATCATTGCGAGCAAGGAAAATAGAAATAATTGGTCTGTTTTCTTGAATTTATTCTCGGTGAAAAATAAAATTGAAAGAGTTTCCAATACCATTGCAGCATTGAATAAAGCCGCTAATGAGCAGTTGTCCTCCACACCGATCATACGATATGCGGAAGGTCAGTCTACCTCTGCAATTTGGGCTGTCCCATCTTTGGGTATTGACCCGGCTACTGGTCATGAAATATTCTTAACTAAAAACGGTCAGTTAACCAATCTATACAATCCATTGGATCAAATCATAATTGGAGATGAGCGTTCCGATCTAGAAGGTACTTTTGGTACTAATTTCGAATATAAAGGAATCGGATTCAATGCCTTCTTACGTTTTAAAGTAGGTGGACAAGCTTATAATCAAACCTTAGTTGATCGTGTAGAAAATGTAAGTGTACCTCTCTATAATGTCGATAGAAGAGTTTCTGAAGAACGTTGGTTGAAACAAGGCGATCATACTTTTTACAAAGCGCTAGTAGACGCAGATGGTCATAGCAATACTGGGCTTACGCATGCTACCTCTAGATTTGTTCAAAATGATAATTTATTAGCATTAGAAAGTGTATCCATATTTTATCGTTTCAATGATAGCTTAACTAAAAAGTGGGGAATGAGAAATACAAAAATCACAGCTTATTCAAATGATGTAGCACGGTTTTCTAGTATCCGTAGAGAACGTGGTTTGGATTATCCTTTCAGTCGCTCCTTTACTTTGCAATTATCAACTAGTTTTTAATTAATGAAGATGGACATAAAAATGAACGTAAATATGAAAAAGCAATCCATCATTGGACTATCCATATTAGCATTAACCTTAGGGACCTTGAGTTCCTGCAATAAATGGTTGGACGTGCAACCAAGCACCCAAACCACCGAAGACAAGCAATTCAGCAGCCAACAAGGATATATAGATGCATTGATAGGTACCTATCAAAAAATGGCTGATAATAAAAGTTATGGCAAGGATTTAGGATATGGTGTTTTAGATGTTTTAGCCCAGCTATTCCAAAACAAAGCCAATCAGACTACCGACACCTATGGTCAATTAGCGCGGTATAATTATACTGATGCCGATGTAGAGACGACAATTAATAGTCTTTGGAATGAGCAATACGCGATTATCGCTCAAACAAATTACATATTGAAAGATATCGACGCCAATAAATCCATGTTTCAACAAAACAACTTTAATATAATCAAAGGGGAAGCTTTGGCGATTAGAGCAATGATTCATTTCGATTTGTTAAGGTTATTTGCACCTGTAAAGTCTCAATTGACGGCTGAAGATCAATCGACCATCCCTTATTTGAATGATTTTACGGTCAAACCAACCAAGGCTTTGGATTTTGATGAAATTATTGCACAAATTATCAGCGATTTAAATACTGCAGAAAATTTATTAGCTGTCAATACGACCATTGATCAAATAAAGGATAATACTGGAATTACGAATCTGGAAATATTTAATTCATTTCGTCAAAATAGATTGAATTATTGGGCAGTCAAGGGTATTTTAGCCCGAGTTTATCAATACAACGAGGACTCCGTCAATGCGTTAAAATACGCGAAGGAAGTTATTGACAGTGAGAAGTTCTTTTTTGTAAATGGGAACACCAATACCACCAATCCTACATTGGAGCTATCCAATGCCACATTTAGTACAGAACATATTTTCTCTGTTTATAAATCAGATCAAAAAATAGTTTCTGACCGCTATTTTAAAACCGAAAGTAGTGCCGCAGAAGGAGAAGATTATTTTTCTACGCAAAATAACTTAAACACCTACTACGAGGTTTCAGTTACGGGACATGCCATCGATATACGTGGTCCTCAAGCATCCAACAGCAGATGGAATGTGTTTAATACCTCTACCATTTACAGCAATAAATACCATGTTGGAGCGAATGTTATCAATGTAAATCAAAAACTTGTTCCTGTTATCAAATTAGCAGAAATGTACTATATCGCTGCGGAAGCAAGCCCAAGCATTGATGAAGCCTTATTTTATCTAAACAAGGTTCGTACGGCTCGCTTAATTCCTGCATTAAGTAATACAAACATTAGCAATGCGACTCAATTGGCAAATGAAATATTCAAAGAGTATCGCAAAGAATTTATGGCTGAAGGCCAATTGTGGTATTATTATAAACGCAAAAACCAATTGTCCTTACAAAATACCGTGGATTGGTCCTTTAATTTAGGAAAATATGTGTTCCCAATACCGAATAAAGAAATAGAGTTTGGAATAAACTAAGCAGTAAATAATGAAAAAATTAATACATATAGGTAGCTTATTTCTATTATTAACTGGAATAGTAAGCTGCAAAGAAGACAAACAATTAATGTATGAGGAAGATGCTCGTGTGTATTTTTTGAAAAATACAACCGCAACTTCACGTGATAGTATAGAACAAAGTTTTGCCTTTGAACCTAGTACCACATTATCTGATACGATTCCTTTAAATTTTAGAATTATCGGATTTCCTAAAGATTATGATCGTCAAATTGCCATACAGGTAAAAGATGGGGCCACAGCGAAACAAGGTTATCATTTCAAAATTGATAACTTATTTATTCCTGCAAATAGTTCAGAAGCTTCCACAGCGTTAATATTTTTCCGCCGCCCTGGATTAAAAGACAGCGTCGTTAAAGCTGATCTACTCATTGCAGAAAATGAACATTTTAAAATTGGTTATGAGGATCATATTGGAAATGCTAAAGTAAATCGGGTAACCTTAAAATTCTCAATTACGGATTTATTAAGTAAACCAACCAATTGGCCAAGGTTATGGCAGAACATGTTTGGTGATTACTCCGATACTAAAATCTTATTTCTCACTCAGCAATTAAAGTATACGGCATGGAATGCTGCTTTCCTATACCCTCAAGATCAAAGCAATATGATCAATAAAGGTAGAATTGCACTTTACGAATATGAGAAAGCGAATGGTCCTTTGATAGACGAAAATAATAACCGAGTTATTATTCCTTAATGATTAAATACATGAAAATAAATATCAGTAACCTATTTCTTGCCTTTGCATTGGGATTAATAATGTTTAGTTGTGCAAAGGACAACGGTAATTATAATTATACCGATATCCCTAAGATTGGTATTAACGATGAGTCTACCACTGGAACCTTATTTGTGCAACAGGGAGTTGCCTTAAAATTGAACCCTGAAGTACAATTAAATGGCAATAAAGATGATCTTTCATACGAATGGTTTGTTTATTTAAATTCGGCAAGTGCATCATATGTACAGGATAGTACAAAAATTGCAACTTCAAAGAATTTAGATTATGTAATAGACCCTAAAATCTTCACCATAGGGGAAAACTATAAGTTAACCTATAAAGTCACTAACAAAGCCACTGGAATATCTTCTTTCTATTTTTATCAAATTAGCATTTCTGACCTTTTCACACAGGGTTGGATGTTTTTAGAAGATAAATCTGGAAAGGCGGACTTATCAATGATTTTAAATAATGGAACAGTATACCACGACATCTATTCTTTCCGAAATAGTGAGTCTCCATTGTACAAACCAAAAGCATTTTCTATATCCAACGCTTCAATTTCTGATGATGTAGGCCCTAGTGGAAAGAAATACTACATTGTAGCCGACAAAGATGCCGTGGAATTGGATGGTACAACCATGAAAAAACGATTTGATTATAACTACTTGTTTTTTGCGCCTCCAACAGTAATTAATCCTCAATATATGGCTTGGGGTGGTAGCTCAGGAAATAATGTAGGCATCATTGTCAACGAAGGTCATGTGCACATCAATATGGTCGGAGGATTTCCAGGCGCTAAAAAGTTTGGCGCACAGCTTCGCGCTCCACAACATGGCTATGATTACGAATTAGCACCTCAGCATATTTCTGGAAATACCTATACGGATACTTATAATGTGATCATGTTTGATGCGAGAAACCAACGATTCTATGGCGTTACAACCAGTGCGTTAAACAGTTTTGATGATGCCAACCAAACCAGCAGTATCTTCGATATGAATAATATTGGATTAGACCTCATCAAATTAGATTCTTCCAACATTATTGAAATCCGTAATGCTGTCATGAAAGATAATGACGGTAAAGGATACCTATTGCAGTTCAGAACACATAGAAATGCAAATAATCCATCGATCACCATCGGAAAACAAGAAATAAATGCCCCAGGCATTTCTTCTGCCCTTGATGTTTCATCCTCTACCCTATCTCCGCACTTGTTTTATGCAAACAATACCCAGTTGATACGGTACGAAGTGACTTCCAACGCTTATACCTCTGAATACACCTTTCCTGCAAACGAAACGGTCACCAAAATCAAGTTTCAAAAACACGGATATGGAAATGCAGTTCCCCGTCTAATTGTTACCACATGGAATGGGACTGAGGGTAAAGTATATTTCTTTAAGATTACTCAAAGTGGTTCGGTAGAAGGCTTAGACAAAACCTTTACAGGTTTTGGAAAAATAATTGATTTAGCTTATAAATATTAATAAAAATGAAATTTAAAATAACAGCAGCACTACTTTTCACATCCGGCTTATTATTTGCCCAAAATACGATGGATGAAGAAACCAAACGCATCAATGATATCGCGCAAAATGGAAAACTAGCACAAAAAGAAGCACTAGCTGCAGAGCTATTGCAAGAATCGAAAAAATCCAAAGACGCAAACAGACTGGAAACGATCAGTAATTTTATCTACCGATTGGGTAAACAAGAAAGCTCCGATTCTTTAAGAAATGTGATTGCTAAGAAATTTCCAAAAAGCTTAGTAGCGCGCCAAGTATTTGTCACCAATGATTTTTATAAACAAAAAACGGCAATTGATAAAGAAAAGAGCTATAAAAAACTGCTAAAGACTTGGCCGATCCCACAGAATGATGAAATAAAAATTGCTTACGACTATTTGATTGCCAATATTGCGAGAACTTATGCTGATGAAGGCGATAAAGTCAAAGCCCTAGGTTACCTTGATCAATTGAATGAACGTTTTTGGCGTGCACAAGGCTATATTCCTGTCGCTACAACGCTTTTAGAAAATAAGGATACTGTGGCAGCATTGCCCCTTATTTTAAAATCCATTGAAGACGCAGAATACTACATTAAGCTTCCAAAAGAACAACAAGACAACCGTGCTGGATTTGCAGGTGTGGGGTATCCAGGATATGTCAGTCAATTAGCGGACGTATATAGTAACCAAGGCAAGCATGATGAAGTGTTGCAATTACTGGAAAAAGCCATTGCTTTAAAACCAGAAAACGCTTCGAAATTCAGTTCAGTATACTTTAAATCCTTAGCATTAGCTGGTAGAAAATTGGAAGCATTACAACAATTAGAGTTGATTTATAAAACGGGTAATTTCTCGCAGAAAGATAAAATGAAAGAAATTTACACCTCTTTAAATGGTACTGATAAAGGCTATGAAGCTTATATCAATAGACTAGACGTAGAGGTCGTGAAAAGTATTCAAGATCACATTAGCAAATACGCGACGAACAAGCCTACACCAGACTTTGAATTGTTGAATTTGAAAGGTGAAAAAGTATCTTTAGCAAGTTTGAAAGGTAAAACATTAGTTTTAGATTTCTGGGCAACATGGTGTGGTCCTTGTATTAATTCATTCCCCGGAATGCAAGCTGCTCAAGAAATGTATGCAGATGATAAAGAAGTGCAATTTCTATTTATCAACACCTGGGAAAGAGACAAAAACTATAAAGAAAACGTAGCAAGCTTCATCAGCAAGAATAATTATCCTTTTGAAGTATTATTTGATGATCAAAAAGATGCTGAATCCGGAAAGATATTAGCAGAAAAATTAGGTGTACAAGGCATTCCTGCTAAATTCATTATTGATAAAAATGGCGTAATACGCTATGCATTAACAGGCTCTACTCCTGATGTAAATTACATCAAATTAGAGATGAAAGAATTGATTGAAGCGACCAAAAAAGCAGCGGATAAAAAATCTTAAATCCATTGAACAGGAAAAATCATGTTCACTAATCCTTGTCCATGAGTTAAAGGCGCTTAACAAATCTGTTAAGCGCCTTTTTTAATGTTTTTGAAGTTTTTTTAAAAGGAATACGGTAACTTAAAAAATAATATCGTAATATTGCGATGTATATGTTAAACTTATGGGAATTACCAAAACAGATTTACACTCGATAGAACAAAATAAATTGTCTTTAATGTTTAAAGCATTAGGACACCCAGCACGTATCGCTATCATACAGCATATCATCAATCAACAAAGTTGTATATGTACTGATTTGGTGGTAGAACTAGGACTTGCTCAAGCTACTATCTCTCAACATTTAAAAGAACTAAAACATATAGGAATCATCCAAGGTAGTATAGAAGGAAAATCAGTTTGTTATTGCATAGATGAAGTAGTTTGGAAGGAATTTCAACAACTATTTCAACAATTTTTTAATCAAGATATCCAAACAAATAGCTGTTGCTAAAAATTTTTTATCCATTATCATCGTAATATTACATTTATAAAAACATCATTATGAAACTATCCGAAGTTAAAAGCATTTTGAACCAGTTAGAAACTGTAGAATTTCAATTAGAAAACGGACAATTTGTCCCTGAACATTTTCATGTTACAGAAGTAGGGCAAGTCCAAAAAAATTTTATTGACTGTGGAGGAGTTATTCGAACGGAAACAAAAGTAAATTTTCAATTGTGGAATGCAGACGATTATGACCATCGATTAAAACCAGGCAAACTCGCTCAGATCATCCGTCTATCGGAAGAGCAATTAGGAATTGAAGATGCAGATATTGAGGTTGAGTACCAGGCAGAAACAATAGGTAAATATGATTTAGATTTCAATGGAAAATCATTCGTATTAAAGAATAAACAAACGGCCTGTTTAGCTACAGATGCTTGTGGTATCCCTAGTCAAAAGCCTAAAGTAAAAATTGGCGAACTACCTATTCGTACTTGTTCGCCTGATTCAGGATGTTGCTAAGGTATCAACTGTATGAACTTAACAATGATGGATACCATCCAAAACCTCCCTTCATTTGAATCAATAACTGAAGGGAGAAAGAAAGCCTTACAAGGAGTAATCACGTATATTCAGGAAAAAGTAAACAGCAAAAAGGCCGTTAACCTGCACTTCATTTGTACACATAATTCTAGGAGAAGCCATTTATCCCAAATATGGGCCAAAATAGCCGCATTTCATTATGACGTTTCGAATGTAAATTGTTACTCTGGAGGAACAGAAATAAGTGAAATAAATCATCAAATCCTAGATACACTAAAAACACAAGGTTGTACCATTGCTCAGCTTTCCACTGGTATAAATCCTATTTATGCGGTAAAATTTACTGATAACGAACCCGCAATCATCGCTTATTCCAAAAAATTTGATGATATAATAAACCCTAAATCCTCCTTTGCAGCCATTATGACTTGCACGGATGCAGACCAAGGTTGTCCATATATCCCCGGTGCCGAACAAAGATTTTCTTTAGCATATGAGGACCCTAAAAAATCTGATGGAACACCTCTACAAACGGAAACCTATAGGCTTAGGAGTATTGAAATAGCGACTGAAATGATGTTTATTTTCTCCAAAATTGAAGGTAGCTTTTAAAATTAATATGCTGGACCAACGTAATTTTACCTTTCAATTTACTTACAAAGCTGTTGCTATTTATCGAATTCAAGGTAAAGCAGAGCGTACTATTTAATGTATAATTCTCTCGAAGTCAATCTTTTGCAGGAAGTATAAAACCAACCTCTTATTGCTTTCATCGTAGGAATTAATCCGATACTACCAATGAATTGATCTATCTTTACCTTGAACTCCAGTCACAATTTGCTCATCTGAGCCTCTAAAAAATGGAGGCCTTTTAGTTCGCTTTCCTTTGCTCTCCAATCTCCATTCATAAATTCCTCCAATTCCCTAATTGTTGAAGATTAACTTCCAACCCTTGGAATAATCAAGCCTATACTTATAATGAAAACAACAGCATCAGATTTACCCCATTCATCCTGTTAAAAAAATTTATTTTTCCAATAATAAAATTTTTACAAATCAATTTAAAACACTAAATTTCATATTATTAAACCAATTGTAACTGCCACTACTAAATAAGGTACCTCGTCCAAAACACATTTAGCTGCTACTTTTTAAAATCTAGAATTCCAACTTTTTAATAAAACATGAAATAAATACTATTTCATATTTTCATTTATAGGCTATGAATAATAAACTTTTAGGAATTAGGCGTATAGATCTTCCTCCATCATGGAAAAAAGATGTCCATAATAATTTTATAAACTTCATGATTTTCCAGAATGAATTGGAGGAAAAAGACATCATAGAGATTCTAAAATATGCTAAACAGGAAGGAATTACTAATCCCAGACCGATCACTCGAAAGATTTTTGAATTTGCATCCATATTACATCCAAGATTATATTTCAGCGCTAAAAAAGAAGCAAATAATCCATCCACAAATTCAGAACTCGAGCAATTCTTAGCCTCTATTAAAAAGGGAACGTTAAGCAAGCGCTATAAATATCTCGAACAATTTGATTTAACCCAGGAATATTATAACTCTTTATTATTTCTTGCAGGTTGTACTCTTAGTGCAGCTATAATCCAGAATCGCTATGCGGAAGGTACAATAGATAGTAAATTAAATAGGTTATGGCAATATTTGCATTACAGAGAAAAGGAATTTGGATTAACTAATGATATTGAAGATTTCAAAAATCAAATCATTTCAATAGGAAATGACCCTAACGATAGTCATTTGAATAAACTTAAACTCATTAAAAAACTATTCGCAAACATATTCCAGTCTATCAGTCAAAATCCCTTATCCTTTAATCCGAAAGAAATTAAAGCTTCAAACCTAAGTTCCACTGAAAAGGAAAAATTTGGATTTATAGCCGATTTCAAAAGTTCTTTACGCGAAAATTTAGTTGCAGTCTTTGTCTACGGATCATCAGTAACCAGTAAAGTTTTTAATGATTATGACGTTATCATCGTCGTAAAAGATGAAGACCAAGCCTTTAATCTTTTACAAGGAACCAATCCAACCTATCAGGGATTTGATATTAATTTAAGTGTCTATTCGCAGGAAAACTTTCAAGTCTATCAAATTTATTCTGGAGACAATTTAGATAATAATGTAATCTGTATATATGGAGAGGTGGAAATTCCTGTTAAATCAAAAGAAGTTCTGGTACTTCGAAACTTCAGTTTTGCAATTATTAGACTTCGACAATTATTAGGCATGGCTTCTTTTTTATCACAAGAAGGAAAACATTTTGGATTATCAGGCAACGAAAATATATACCATTATTTCATCAAGATACCGATGCATATTACGAAGGGAGTTCGTTCTGCCTACGGAGATCCAATTGATAAGGAAATTATCAATGAGTGGACAAAGCAACAATTCCATTATTCCATTGATCAACAAATGCAATTATGTACCGAGAACCGTACATGGGAAGCGATATCCAACGCCTATATCGCTACTTTAAAAGTTATGGATGCCTTAAATGAAGAATATCACTTTATCAAATTCTAATGAATATACCTATCAAAGATTTCGTGAAGACTGCACAAAGTGAAGCCTTTATCGCTCAACTTCAAGATTTTGGATTTTCCATTGATCTTTCTGAACAGCAAAATGATGCCTGGCAATTTGAAATCACCGAAACTTTATGTCAACACTATCCAACTGAACGAAGTCTGATCGAGCATTTTTTTAATGAGCTACCGCTTGAATTTGATGCTCTGCCAGATCTGATTGAAGGAGAAAGCAAGGTGATAAAACTTATCACAGCAAAATTAGTGATGGAGAAGTTTAAACCTACCGTTTATTCCTATACCCATAATCGCTACGGTATTGCAGAAGGAACAGACAACTTACGATTAAAATTCACCTCCGAATTATATAGGCAACTTGAACATTATCAAGACAGTATAAACCATAAACCTGTTAGTTCATTTGTTGCGGAAATCAAGAATGAGCAAGGACATTTCATGGTACAACGAAAAGTAGAGAGTTGCAACATTGAAATACGGATCAAGCGATACCATATTGGGTCACCATTACATCGATATAAATACACCGAAGAATATGAAACAGTCTTAGGTGATCATGCTCCATTAGAGAAATGGAGCCGATTTGAATTTCCCATTGTCTGCTTTGATTGGAGAAACCCTTTGAAAGACCATGAAGGAAATCGATTAGCTGACGAACCTATTTCAGATGATTATGCCATGGTCTGGATGAAGAATGTGCCTTATGCAAAAGAAATGGCAAGAAATCTATTTTTATGGATTGAGAAGTTATTTAAAGCAAAAGGAATTATCTTAATAGATATGTGCATTTTCGTGGATAAATCGGGCAAGTTAATCTATGGTGAAGTAAGTCCAGACTGTATGCGAATCCGTTGGGACAGTCAAGACTTGGAACATGCGAAACCTTTATGTAAAGACAATTGGCGAAATGGAAATTCTTCCGATGACTTGAAAGAACAATATCAGAATTTATACCATATTGTTTTTGACACGCATGAATAATCATCAAATAATAGCTTTAGACGGTCATGATGCCGTAGGAAAGACCACATTAGGTCAACTTCTCGCTGCGCAATTAAATGGAGTATATGTGCGACCCTTTCAAGGAGATTATGGAACACAACTAATTAAGCTAGCTGATGAAGAAAAATTTGAGGAACTTATCACCTTTGCTGAAAACCGTTTCCAGGAAATAAAAAAAAGTCATATCCATGAAACCTTGATCTTCGACCGCCATTGGATGACAGTGCTATCGCTATTACCCAAGACCTATTGGCTAAAATGGCAAGATTTCCCTAAAACATTTTTATTAACTGCCCAACTAGACACGATAAAACATCGTTTATCCCAAAGAATTGAAAAACAATATTCAGATGAATACCATCAATACTACTTGACTTTATATCAAGAGTTGGCCAAACAATTTGCTGTTACCACTTTGAATACGGATCAGCATACTCCACTAGAAATGTTAAACCTAATTAATGAAATACTTTAACGGTTATTCATTTTCCTCGAATTAATTCATTACGATGGAAACGAAATAAAATCAGTTAGTTAAAATAAATTTATGGATTATCGTTAAGACTAACATCTTCTATCTAACCAATACATAAAGAAGATGAATTCAACCCATATTTTAAAAAAAATCTATAGCTGTCTCGTCGCTGCACTCACGGTTAGTGCCTTAGTTTTAGTGTTAGGCAATAGTGGAACTATTTCATGGTTACCAGCAATCTATATATTTTCTAGCATTATTATCCTCTTAATTACTTCATTAATATTTCCTTTCATTTGGCATCATCGAGAAAAATCCGGCGAAATAAATAGCATGCGTATAAATAAGTTGTTAAATCAAAGTATCATTTACGCACTTGCCATTAACTTAGCAACATTTGGATTTAAAAAAATTGTAGGCCTACAATTTATTGTTCCAGAAGATGTAGCAATAAGACCCATGAATCAACAATCAGGAGAATGGTTAACTTGGTTTTATTTTGGCTATTCCAAACCATTTGCTACCCTATTGGCTCTAATTCAGATCATTGGTGCCTACCTGCTGTTTTATCGTAAAACCCAATTATTTGCTACATTATTACTTTTGGCATTCATGGTAAATCTAACGTTGATTAATATTTTTTATGGATTAAATCTTGGAGCTACTTTACAATCCATCTTGATTACTATAGGGCTTACTTACATCTTGTTATTGTATTCGAGACCACTTATTCACGCTATTTTCAACTCCAACGTAGAAATTGCAGGATTTAAAAAATCAAATACCTTCAACTTGTTTAGTTTGTTGGCGATAATATTTTCCATTAGTTTTGTTCTTTATTTAAAATACTTAGGCTAAATCAGAATTCGTGAAAACTCCATTCAAGTTTCTACTCATGTTATACCTCCTTACATCCTGCAAAGGCCAGTTTTATGAGGTGGAAAAGTATAAAAGCAGTTCCACGATCATTAAACGAGGAAAAATTGAAAGTGTACTATTTTCAAAAGATGCAGAATGCTTTCTCTTCAATCTTGCTATATCTAGGTTTACACCTACTTTAAAAGAAATAAATCAAGCTGAAATCATCCTCCAAAAAAATATAAAAGCTGCAAATTATCCAATATATAATCAGGGCAATGGCTGTCCAGTAATACATAAGAATTTAAAAAATTATAAAAGACAATATTTTGGTTACACGGATGGTAATGGCAATAAACTATTGTATGTTAACTTTTTATGGGCCAAGTATACATTGTTCGATCAAATGAAAGGTTTTTCCAAAGCTGATTTCAAGGAATGGAAGGACCAGCTCGTATTTGGTTTAGATGGATGCAGCCATTTTTGGCAAATTCACATCAATTTAACGAAACAAAAATTAGAAAATTTACAGGTAAATGGATCCGCATAATACAGTGATAATTAGTTCACTAAAGCTGCCCATGCCAATAATTCAGGATAAATATCTTTCACTTTTAATTGGGGATTCTTTCTGTATATCGCCAGTAATTCCTTATTAAACGCTTTCGATTTTGGAAATCCCTTAATCCTCATTTTATCATTTACATGGTCTATCACCTGGATTAATATGTTCTCATTCTGAGGAAATATGTCGTATACATATAAAACAAATAAGCCCCAGGTGAGGTATTCATCAAATACTTTAATTGCTGTTGGATAGTGTTCCGTGGATTTGACAGTAGCATCTACCCAAATTTCCCGTTTATCAAACACAGCACCTATCGTATCCTTAAATTCATCACTAAGTGGTCCTACATAATTATGATCTATTTCAGTAAATATGACACGACTATTCATCGCTACGTTGTATTCTTCGGTCCAATTAGACTCTTGTTTAATCGTAGGCAAATACAATAGCATTTCTTTGAAATTATTATCAGTAAAAGTTCTGGTCGCATTTATCCCTCCAATCAAAGGAGAAGTCAAAACTCGATAACTATGGATTTTATAATCAAATTTAGATTCTAACCACTGTTTTTGTTTATCAAGTTCCCCATATTTCTCATAATCAACAATAATCTTTTTATAAGTTGGAAATTGCTCCTGATAAAATTTTCTATAATTCGATACTTTTGCAAAATCTTCAAACTCCTGCAGATATTTCTCTATTGGATCTTCCTCGATATCTTTAGTGCCCACCCCTTTCGCTGGAAAGTTATAAACTTTCGTGCGGACTAATTGATCTCCCTCAAACTGAAACCCGTAGGCATTAGACGATAAGAAAATGTAATAGATGATACTCTCGTTAAGTAAAGAATCTACAATTTGAATAGCGCGATGATTAGCATATGGTTTGAAGTGATGAATCACCTCTTGATAATAGTTGCTTTTCTGATTAACCATATTAGAGTCTTGAAGTCCAGTAGCAGATATAGCCATCAGTACATAAGTCAATTCTTGGACTTCATTAATTTCTATGTTTACTTTATTATCGTTCAGCCTGCTATATTCATTTGTAAATCTTACATCTTTTGTTTGTGTATAGACAAAAGAATGAATTAGAAACAAGAGTATGATTATCCCTATTTTTTTCATAAAACCGAAAGCTATATACGTTAAACTTACAATTTTTTCTGAATTATAAAATAATTTTTAACAGATATTTAGCCTTGTTAATCATATCGCGAATTCCTGATTTATAGGAAACAATTAATTGGATAACCCATGTAAGGACAGTAAATTTACCTTGCGAAAAAATTAATTAAATATGACATCCCAAATAACCTTAAAAAAATACCAATTGGAAGATTTCGAAGTATACAAACAACTCGTAAGCGATGATGAAGTGATGCATTATATATCTGGAAAGGGTTTAAGTGAAAGGGAAGCAAAGGAGAAATTTCATTCCATATTAATCATAAACAACCAAGAAGTAGAGTTAGGTACATTTAAAGTACTAAACGCAGAAAACTTATTCATTGGAGATTGTAAACTTGAACGATATAAACATAATAATGCTCTTTTGGAGATAGGATATATTCTTAAACGTGATTATTGGCAAATGGGCTACGGCACTATCATTTGTGAAAAATTACTTCAACTAGCAAAAGAATTTGATCCGAAACTCCAAGTGATTGGCATTATTGACCCTGAAAATATCGCCTCTAGGAAATTATTAGAGAAGTTTGGATTTAAAAGCTATTTTATCGGAATAGAAGATGATTTGCCAACAGAAAAATTAATCTTAACCGTTTAAAATTCGATAGAAGTGTAGTTCTTTTCAAACTTTAATGGCCCATCATGTTCGGTTTTCACCTAATTACAAAAAACAAGATTAGTTAACTTGTTTTATACTTATATTTTTTCTTAAAACTCCTGCTCATATCTAAGAAATCGTCTTAATTCAATAAAAAAGAAAAATATATTATTTTTTAATTGGCTCTAAAAGGTAAGCTTAAAAATAATAGACTATATGGTATAAAGGACTTTTGAAAAGGTTGTGCATCTAAATCCATTAAATCATCACTAATTTTTTCTTAACAAATGAGCGGGCGCCAGGAATGTGTAGTAAATATGAGAATCAGTTAATTGTGTTTTACAGCAACAAATAGAAAACATAGTTTTCTCGATGTCTAATGACAATTGGATAATAAATGCAAGCTATTTTAGTAATATCTTAAGCTTATCTTCTAAATCTTTACCTTTCAAATTGTGTCCTATTATTATTCCTTTTTCATCAAGCAAATAGCTATTGGGCAATCCTCCAATTTCATACAACTTAAAAAGGGGGGATTGATATCCTTTCAAATCAGACAAATGTATCCAATTTTGAGTTTTGTCAGTTTGAATAGCTCTCAGCCATTCTGATTTCTCATTCTCTTTATTGAATGATATTGCTACAATTTCAAAGTTCTTATCTTTATACTTATTATAGATGTCCAAATAAAATAGATTTTCTTGGCGGCATGGAATACACCAAGAAGCCCAAAACTCAAGTAGGATTACCTTCCCTCTTAATTGTTCTAAAAATACTTCCTTTCTAGAAGTATCAAGCATCGTGAAATTGGGCGCTACAGCACCAACTGATAGTTTTTCAAATCGATTGATTTTGGATTTGACCCTTGAATCTTGATTTGTATCAATAAAATTTACTGGAATTCTCTCGTAAAACTTCTTCAACTCTAAAACATTATATTGATTTAAATATCTGTCTATTAAATCAACAGAAAATTCAGAAAAATCGTTATTCTCTAGAAAGTTTAGATCAAATACTTGATGTTTCTTTATGAAATCCTGCAATTGTTCTTGATGCTTAATTGCTTCATCATCTGTCAAAATGCCTATCATCATTTTATCAAGATATACTCTATTTCTTTGGACCGCAAGAGTTCTTAAACTATCCGATTCAAACCAATATTTAGAGTAAATCGAATTTAGTTTATCTGCATCAATTAAAGCACTATTCAGCGTTTCTCCGCTTATTATTATTTCTGAAGCAGATAAATAAAATTGTCGGAAACTGAGCAATACTGGAGGTACTGATGATTTATTATTAGTCGTGTCAAAAATACCTAATGTAACGAGTTTCGGCTTATCTATTGACCCAATAAACGTGAATTTACCATCTTCGACGATTGCGGAATTTTTGTTATTGTCAGAGATTAAATATACTGTATGGTAACTTTTAAGCTCTTTAATGTCTCCATAAACAGAATACTTTAATTGAGCAAAACAGAAATAGGGAAATACTGCCAAAAACAACACTAAAACTTTCATAATTAATAGTTTATAACAATTTAAATATAATAAAATGCAAAGAAATAGAAATATTAAGTTTCAACATTTACCTTTGCCACAAAACAAACTAAGCGGGCACCCAGAATGTTTAATTGTTTTAATAATCAGTGAGTTGTGTTTTTAAAGTAACATATAGAAAACATAGAATTTCCTGTATTTTTTGACAATTGGATTATAAATTTTGAAAGAAAGTTTGAGATGAAGTTCTTTACGACATAGAAAAAAATGTTCCTGTTATATCATATGATATAACAGGAACATTTAATTATTGTCATCAATCTTCACGAGAACCATCATCGGCCATCCGAACAATTTTTGGCGAGAAAGTAGCTACAATATTCACTAAATCCTTTTGAGCTGACATCACCGTATGAATATCTTTATACGCCATAGGTGCTTCATCCATTCCTGCTCCGATTAAGGTAATGCCATGATCTGACAACAATGTCTTAAGATCATTTTTACGTAATGTCTTTATAGCTTTTGTACGGCTCATAAGCCGTCCTGCACCATGTGATGCCGAATTAATAGAAGTTTCCTCACCTTTTCCACGTACCAAAAATCCTGGTGTAGCCATAGAACCCGGGATAATTCCCATAACGTCTTTGGAAGCAGGTGTAGCCCCTTTACGATGTACGATCACTTCTTCACCATTGATTTGCTCTTTCCAAGCAAAATTATGGTGGTTTTCTACTTTGGCTAATAATTCAGCTCCTAAGGCTGATTTTATTTTAACATGAATCATTTCATGACAAGCAGAAGCATAATCACCAGCCAAATTCATCGCCAACCAATATTCATGTCCTGCCTCAGAATCCAAATCTAAGTAGGCCAAATTTTGTGCTTTGAAAGGTAACTTACATAATTCCTTTGCCAATTTGGTATAATGATCTGCTATGGTAGCTCCCATTCCTCGAGAACCTGAATGTGTCAATAATGCCAAATAAGAACCTTTTTCAATATTTAAAACCTCATCCTTCTCTTTGAACTCCATTACCCCAAATTCCACAAAGTGATTACCTCCTCCAGAAGTACCCAATTGCGTCCATGCCTTGTCCTTCAATTCTCGAATGAAAGCATTAGTTTCAAACAAGGAGTTATCCAATACAGCATGATCCGAGCGTTCGTGCTTTAAAAAACCATGACCTGCACCAAATTTGGTGTTGTCGATTATGATTTTCTTCAATTTATGATGTTCTAAATCTAAATAAGTAGCAGGTAAATCAAAAACTGATAACGCCATTCGACAACCAATATCCACACCTACACCGTAAGGAATAATCGCATTTTTGGTAGCCAACACACCACCAATGGGCAATCCATATCCTTGATGCGCATCGGGCATCAAGGCTCCTGCAACAGTTACAGGAAGCGTCATAGCTACATTCATTTGATCTTTAGCACCTTCCTCAATATTCTCTACACCATAGACGGTATATTCATTGGGTTTATCATTCAGTGTAATCAGCTCTTCATCAATCTTTTCTATATTTAGCAAGATATTCGCCAAAGGCTCAAAAGTTGGATCTTCCAAAAAGGATTCAGGAGTTTCTAATACATCTTTAAACTTTTGAAGCATCTCTTCTTTTGTGAGCCCCAAACGTTTTTTATTAATTTTCAATGCTACTCCCATAGCATGATTTTCTTTATATCCTAAAGCAATCAAATCGTTGCCATTTATTCTTTTATTTTCCATTAATACTAACTCATTAATTGTACAAAATTGTACGTATCTCAACCAATATAGATCGCAACAATTCTATATTTAAAGTTTCTTTTAATTCACTTGTGATACTCAATTCGTTTATTTCATCTTGCAGAGTAACAGCCTTATCTAGTAACTCTTCATAGGTATATAAACCAGATTTTATCTTAAGCAGTTCTTCTCGATTTGACCTTTTAACCCGTAAATCTTTATGAAGCAATATATCCTTAGCGACTTCCTTCAGGCGTATTGTATGCATCATATTCTTGGCATCGTATCCAGTATTATGGTTCAAGTTAGCAAGAAATCGTTTTTCATTACGATTAGATTCCCAATCAAAATATTCCTTATAATTCTTGCAATGCTGTGCAAATGAATCTTGATTCACCACTAGATAAGCTTCCAATTTTTCACCTTTAGGTATGGATGAGCAGGACACGTCACAACTATCAGGTTTTGCTAAAACTCCTTTATACTTTCCATTTGTTGAGTCATGATACAAGCCGTATGTCCCTTTGCAATGATTCAATTTAGCTAATCCACAATTGGTCTGATCCCAACCTTTATTTTCCAACCATTGAACAAAAGGTTTGGCATCATTACCTTCTAGAATATAGCAAAAATCTAACAATGTTTTTCTGTCCCGTGCTATCGGATTATTGATTTTCTTATTTAGACCTTTTGCTTTTTGAACCTGAACCATTGCATAATTCGAAAATGTCTTGACAGCTTCCAAGGAAAGGCAATCTCGAATATTCAAATCTTCCATCAAAGGATGCTTATATCTCACACAATCAATAGGGGTTGCTAATATTTCCAAAGCACTCGGATTACTCTTGGACAAGAGTTCGAAAAACCGACCCAACTCGTAGTAAACCACATCATTTTTTTCATCCGCAACTTGTGCTATATATTCACCCGAATAAAAATCGACTTTAGGAAGATAGAAGACACCTTTTATATCCATGTCCGAATCTTTAGTAGCCAATCCATAAGCATGGCTACCAGCCACTACTTCAAAAAGTATTAATCCATTAGCACGAAGCGCTTCTATAGTCATCTTCCAATATTTTTAAAAATCCAACATTTGCCAATTCTTTACTTATTATCATTGCATCCAAAGTATCGGCGTAAGTCCATATTTGGTCTTGTAATTCTATGATGAATTTTCTCATTTCATCTGAAAGATTAAAAACAAAACTTTCTTCAAGCTCTAACTTCAGACTTCTCAACTCTTTACATGATACTTTTATTTTCTCCGGAAGCAAAGTCATCAAAGGTTCAAACTCCATAGGCGCATAAGTCCCAAATTTCATATTCCAATAAGCTGAAAGCAAAGAGCGCATGATATAAAAAAAAGATTTCAATTTCATTTCTTCAAAAGATACAGCTTCCATTCGACCTTTAACTATCCCCAAATAATGATGTATATGTCTTTTTGACACATAAAAATTTGGGGAAACTGATTTCATATAGTTTCTAAAATCCTTCTTTTCACAGTAAACTATAGGCGATTGCAACCATTCAAATGGAGTCACATTACTCTTATGAAGTAGCAAAAACACTTTCTTGATGTCCCAGCCTACAAAATCCAAATCATCCACTATGGCGAACCCCAATTCAGTAGATTCTTCAAATACGGTCATATAATGATCCTTCTTTCTTTTATAGATAAAACGAACATCATAGTCACTATCTGTTGATGGAAAACCCCAAGCTCTACTTCCAGATTCGCAAGCAAACAATATTTCTATGCCGTGCTTTTCTTCTATTTTCTTCAATCTTGATATTATTTTCATTTCCATTAATTCCCTATTTTTGGTTAGCGGTAGCAACCTCTTCAAAAACTACCCCTAACCGTCTAAAAATCTAATTATTTAACAAACAATTGTTTCAACTGATCAACGATTTGACCATTGCCAGAAACAGAAATGGAGTTGATTTTTTCCGCAATTTTCTCCACATATTCCATCTCTTTCAATTTGAACAACATCCCGTTTTCTTCCATCAATTTGGCTGTATTCAACAAGCTTCTTGTCGAAGCCGTCTCTTCACGACGTGTAATGATGTTAGCTTGCGCACGTTTTTCAGCTACCAAAACTTGATTCATGATTTCACGAATATCACCTGGTAAAATCACATCTTTCAATCCGGAATTAAAGATTTTTACACCTAATAATTCTACTTGAGATTCAACTTCTGCCAAGATATGCTCATTTAGAGCTGACTTATTCTCCATCAATTCGTCCAAAGTCAATTGACCTATATAAGAACGTAATGCTAACTGCATTAAAGTGTACAATTGTTTTTCAAAATCCTTATTCTCCAATAAGGATTTGATGATATCAACCACTTGGTATTGAACCGAGAAGTTGATACGGATTTGTGCTTTATCTTTAGTCAATATTTCTTGGCCCACGATTTCCATCGTTGTCAAGCGAATATCCGCTTGTGTGACGGCAATAGTAGTGGAGTTTTTCCACCAGTAGTAGGTACCAGCTTCCAACACATTGACGAATGCGCCATCGACAAATAATAACCCTTTCTCGGATGGCTCAATCTTATATTGACGAACGTAGAAAGCTAATTTCTCTAACAAATTTTTGTCTATGCTATTAGAAACTTCTATTGTCGAAATATCTTCTTTTTGGAAAGTTAATTTTTGCAAACCTTTCCAAAATATATGTCTACCTGATGCTAATGATTGCTTGAAATTACCATTTGCATAAACAATTCCAATTTCATGATCCAATACATCTACAACTTCTACCAATTCCGAAAAACCTGAAATCTGTAACAATACATCAACATCATATGGCGTATGAAATGGCTTTGCCATATCATATCTTTGTATATTCTCGCCGAATCCTAACCAATATTTCCCGGCAGTCAATATGCGAACTACAGCATTGTTTTTTACAACAAATCCAACTTCATTAGTGTTAATAGTTACTCTTTTCATATTATTGATTTTAATGTTTTTAATTATTTGAACAGTTGAACTCCTAATTCTAACTATTCATACCTCAATTCTTCTAAAAAAGCCTTTCGAGTCTTGCTCATCAGTTCGCTACGGAGTACAGAAGGAGTTTACTAAGCCACACGAGTATTCATCTATTATATTTCGATGATCTACGACCAAAGATTTCCCTAGAGATTAAATACGAATATGTTTAACAAACTTGTTCTATTCTGCTAAGAAGCAAGCCGATTTGTTATTTTCATACTTTAATTAAAGCAATTCAACAACCGAACAAGAGACGAAAAGCTTATGGTGACTTTTTGAAAGAAAGTCTAAACTTCAAAAATGGAACTTTCGTTCCTCCAACCGATGACACATGTGACAGATGTGTGCGGGACTCGAACCCGACTTTTTTGGCTATACTCTACCCACTGAGTTATTTCGTCTATGACAAAAGTAGGATTCGAACCTACGACCCTAGCATTAACACCACTGTCCTCTTGCTATGTCAGTATATTGTATTCTATGGAATCAACACTATCTTGCTATACAGAAACAAGAGACTAGGACAAGCATTCGAGCTTTGTGGTTTCTTTGTGCACGTTTGTGCACATATCTTTATAAGCTTTTCGCTTCATTATAATCAAAGAACTCATTCAGCTTAGCTGACATTACAAAGATGCAAAGGCCTATACGCAACAGTTTTGCGCAGTAAAACAATTAATGAAATAAATTTCGTATAAAAAGATAATTTACTTAAAATCAGTTGTATAATTTTTAATAAAACAATATTTGTTACAAAAATGAGGTTTGTTGGTGAATAATTACGCAAGTCCTTTGCGTAGTAAAATAATTGTCCTTACATTTAATACTGTATTTAAAGCACACAAATAGCCATGTCTGTAAATAAACTTGCACTTATACGTTATAAAACTATAGATCACTTCCTCAGACAGCGCCATAGAAAGTGGACATTGGAAGATTTGATGATAAAAATTGCAGATGCATTATATGAATACGAGGGTATTACATCTGGAGTCAGCAAACGAACGGTGCAAGGTGACATACAGTTTATGCGTTCTAATAAGCTTGCTTATAATGCACCAATTATGGTGGTAGATAGAAAATACTACACTTACTCAGACCCTAGTTACAGCATTAATAATTCTCCAATGACTGATGCTGATTTAGGTAAAATGAAAGATGCTGTAGATTTTTTGAAATATATGAATGGTTTCACTCATTTTGAAGAAATGAGTGATTTGATTGTTCGTTTAGAGTCCAATTTGAGTAAATCCGAAGGAAATAAAAAAGTAGCTATACAATTAGAAAGCAATAAGCTACTCAAAGGTTTAGAGTGGATTACAGCAATACACAAAGCCATTCGTGACGAGATACCCTTATTAATATCCTACAAATCTTTCAAGTCTAAAGCAGAAACGCAACAAGTTTATTTTCCTTACTTATTAAAGGAATACCGAAACCGTTGGTTTTTGATCTGTAAACCTAAAAAGGGAACCGTTTTAATAACTTTGGCTTTAGATCGAATACTTGAAATTGAAGAAATGGCAAAATCCGGATTTGTACCTTACGAAGGAATAGATTTTGAACGTTATTTCGAAGACACCATCGGTGTTACAAAAACTAGTCGTGACAGAGGTCAACGTGTCATTCTCGAAATAGATGCATACAATGCTCCTTATGTAGAAACCAAACCTATACATCCATCCCAACAAATTCTCAAAAAAAGAGAAGATGGAAGTATCATTATACGCATAGATGTGGTTTTGAACTTTGAATTAGAACGTGAGATTTTAGGTTTTGGAGAAAATATAAAAGTTATCTCTCCTCCTCGATTAAAAAATTTTATAAAACGAAGATTAGAAAAATCTTTGGCCAATTATGAAAATAATTACATTTAAATCGCTTATTTAATTCCTTACCTTTGCCCTATAACAACTGAGCGGGCACCCAGAATGTTTAATCAACCTAATTTTCAGCTAGTTACAAATCCAAAGTAACAAATAGAAAACATAACTTTTCCTATACTTTTTGACATTTGGATTATAAAGTTTTAAGAAAAGTTTGAAAAGTACCCGACTACGTGACTACACGACTACATTGCCATAACTGGCTTATAAACTTCGCTATCTCAATACTCCATAAAAAACAACAAACCTCGTTTAAAAGCCATAAACGAGGTAATATCTAAAGTCTGAATTTACTTTAATAGAGTGTGTGCAAAATCAGCTTATTAGTTGATCTTTATATTTTAGAATTACCAGTATAAATGATCGTTGTCTTAATTTGAATGAATAAATCTTTTATTTGCTAAATAATCCTCCATTTCTCCAACAATAAATACCAAATAATTAATTGTTTGATTTTTGATTTTTTCTAAATCAGGCATTGTATATTCTTTCCCAATTTCAGCAAATGAAAAAGTCCCATGTGCAAGATCATTTCTTTTCAATTTTATAGTGGTTAAGGATTCACCATGGCCAGTTTCTTGATAGTTGCTATTCTTTATGTTGAAACCGTAAATATCAGATAACTCTGAAATGATTTCTCTATCAATATTTCCTTTCGAGATTTTTTCCTTTTTAAAAGAACGTTTTATAATATCTTTAGTAACTAATGTACAAATTTTTACAAATTCTTCTGGGCTTGTATTAGTTTTTAAATCTTTAATTATTTGAATTTTAATCTCATTTTTTAGACAATCAAAATTAGTTTCATTGTCATGATAAATATTATCTCTAATAGCATCAATTGAATTTGACACAACAGATTCTACAAAATTATAAAGCATCAAAAGTAGATTGGCTTTTAAAATTTTAAATACTGTTCTATCAAAATTATCTTCATTTATTGCATTCAAATAATCAAAATATGCATTAATTTCATTTTTTCTACTTAAAATAATCTGCTTAGTTTCCTCCATTTTCTAAAAGATTATTTTTTACAAATTCAATTCTACCTGTTACAAATACTTTGCTATTTGCTCCATCAGAAGTTGTTAATCTTTTAAATTCAGCTGATTCTAACCATTCAGTTACATCTGATGGAACAAGGTCAGGATTTTCTCTTAATGCTAAAGTTACTCCAACTGAAATAGATTCGAATCTGACTCTTGGAGTGGATTTATGTGATGCAGCTTTTTTAAAACCATAAGGGAAATAAAGATTTACAAAGTTCAACATCTTTGAAAATTCAGCTTTCATTTCAACAATGTTTAAAGGTTCTTCATTTTTATCCTTAATATAGTTATCTAGAAAAACATCTACTCTATGTACAAAATTTTGATACCTTTCGGTATAAGCAAAATATCTTAAAACCAATTCTTCGGATTCGCCTCTACTTAATCTTTTTTCAGAAATAGGACATAACTCATTAAATAATTCTATTGAAGAACATTCAGTAAGTAAATTATAGAATTCACTGCCTTCATAAATACCTTTTCTGATTTCCATATCAGTTAAATCGTATGGATCAGTATTTATTCTTCTGAAAATATCTTTTTTAACTTCAAAATCTGCTTTTTCTGTTAATTCAATAGATCTAAGAGTTTTTCTTAAAAATCTTCTTTGTCTACTTTCAATTAAATCTTCAAAACAGAATCCGTTAAATTTATCTAACTTTTCTAGTCCAGTTAGTTTTAATCTATTTTCAAAAAAAGCAACTAAAGTCCTTATTCTTTGAGAACCATCAACAATTTCTAACTTACCATCCGTGTTATCATCTGCAAAAAAAATATAAGGGATAGGTAAATCTAACAATATAGATTCAATGAATTTAGATTGCTTACCCTCATTCCAAACAAACTCTCTTTGATAGGGAGGAATTTTATATTCTTGAGATTGATATTTTTGAACAATATGTTCTACCACAAATTCTCTTGTGTCATAGTCGACTTGAGCTTTCTCATCAATTAATTGTTGCTCAGCTTCTGCTTTTTCTTGTTCTGACTTCATATTGACAAGTGTTTTTTTATGCTTTTTGCAATTACTTCCCCTAATCTTACAGGAACTGCATTTCCTATTTGTCTTGCAATCATTACTGATGAAAAATCTTCATCATTTTTAAAAAAATGATAATTTTTTGGAAATGATTGTAAAATTGATGCTTCTCTTAGAGAGATTCCTCTATCTTGTACAGGATGTCCAAATCTACCATTTCCGTAACCAACACAATGGGTTGTCATAGTAGGAGATGGTTCTTCCCATTTCATTCTACCATAAACGCTTGAATAAGACTTCCCTGAATCTTTCTTGTGACATTCTAACATTAGTTCTTCAGACCAATCCCTCCAACTTCCACCATATGGAGTATTTTGAATTCTTTTTTTGTTTAGAGGTGATAACTTCCTTGCAAAATGCAATTTATCTTGTGGATGCGATTCACCGTCTTCAATAGGAGGAAGATTTCCGATTGCATCTTTTACAGTTACAAAATTATCTTTACGATGAGTTCTGGGCACTAAATTAATTTCTCCAAATTTTGATGCTATAAGAACTAATCTTTTTCTATTTTGTGGAATTCCGTATTCTGGACAATTTACAATTTCAAAATGTGTGAAATACCCTTGCTGTTTAAGAGTATTTAGAAAATCTTCAAAAACAGGAGCTTTTTTGAAATTTATTAATTGCGATACATTTTCCATAGAAATAATATCAGGTTCACATTCCAAAATCAACCTTTGGAACTCATACAATAATTTCCATTTCTCATTGTCCTTTTTTTCAGGATCTTTAAAGGTATATGATGAGAATGGTTGACATGGTGCACAGCCAACCAATATTTTGATTTTTGAATCACCAAATAAATTATTTAGTTCAGTTGATGATAAATCACTAACACTTTTTGAAATAAATTTTGATTTATTATTTTTTTCGAAAGCATATTTACAAGATTTATCAATATCAATTCCAGCCACAACATTGAAGCCCTCACGAATTAATCCGTGAGCAAGTCCTCCAATTCCGCAAAATAAATCTACTACCGCAATATCCTCTATTTTCATTAATTCAACTTATATTATGCTAAGTTACAAAAAAGTTTTTCTATATGATTTTTTGACAAGGATGATATAATTGATAAAGACTTAATTATTTCGTTATTACGAAATCTATTTTAGCAATCCTAATATAACCTTTCCCTTTTCCAAACAGTAAATAAACACAAGAATAGCTTTTAAAGCAAAAAACTTAAACTCATCCAACACATAAGGCAGGATGTCAAAAACAGCAATCCAAAAAACAATAACAAATACTTATTAAGAAAAAATCCTTTAAGTGCTTTATTCAATTGAGATGACGCATCAGCCGATGTTTTAGAAATAACAGCATTATACTCCTTCAATTCCGTACAATCAACAGATAGTTTTGAATTAGCTATCGAATGATTCAATCGTTTTTCAAGCTCATACATACTTTGAAGAATTTTCTTTTGTTCTAGTAAAGTTTGTTTTTGATTTTTTTCAAAGTTTTCCATCAAGGACGCTAGTGCAACCCCTAATTGATGATTTGTGAGTGATTTTTGATTTGACATATTGCTATCTTTTAAACTTATAACCTCTATTAATATTTTGCTTTTCTTCTTTCAAGTTACGTCCTGAATTCTGCAATAGTGAATCTATTCTGCCGACAGTCAATTTTCGGTCTATATCGGATGCCTTATGACCTTTAATAGTATAGCCGCTCAACTCTCCTGTAATCTTACTATATACTTTCTTTGGGGCTAGACCATTTTTATCAAGCAATACTAAAAATTGATCGAAGGAAGTAACTTTATTCTCCTTTAATAAATCACCAATAGTTTTTTTTATTATTTCTCGCTCAAGCCTAATTTCATTTTTTATATCTAAAGCAGTTCTCCATCCATAAGATAATGCGATCTTCTCTGCTCCCTCTTGAGCCTTCTTGGATATCCAACTATCGTTATATGCTTTTTTATTATATATACGATTAATTATCGCATGAATATGAACCTTACCAGTTGAATTATGAATAGCAGATATATATTGATGCTGACTCAACCCTAAATGTTCTAATTGTTTATGTAATATTTCTCTTAGCTGAGGTTTAGATAAATCTTTGCCAACATCAGGATTTGGACTTATTATTAATGAAATAGTATTATTCAAACATCTTTTATTAGTTGATTGTACAAATCGCATTTCATTTAATATCTCAGTGCCATTTCTTCCAATCACTCCACTTCTATCCAGTTCTACTGCTTTACCTAGGATTTTATCTGACAAGATATAATCAATAGCCTGACGACTACCTTGCCTTGAAGATGCTTTACTTACCATTTTTAATAAATTCTAGATGATTAAATAATTCATTGCTAACTTTTGAAACCTCCAATCCAACTTCATGCATATTTCTGTTCTTTATTAGATTTGATATATAAGTAAAATTTCTGTGGAATTTTGATAGCTCAGTATAAGCTGAAATCCTTTCTTCACTTGGTGGAGGAATGATCACTCTATGCAACGCACAGTCAATCATAAATTGACTAACTGAAAGGCCTGCATTTTTAGCATTTATCTTGATAAGCTCCTTATCAAGAAGTGAAACACGAATTTTTATAATTTGGGTTTTACTCATAATTTAAAACAAGTTTTAAATTACCACCACCCATATGGATGGTGGCGTGTTTGCGACCCTTCGGGAGCAAACCAAGAGGTGTTTGAGAAGCATTTTTGAAAAAAAATGTGCCCACAAACACACCTCTTGAATTATTGGCGCTATCTAGATGTGGTTGGAATTAATGCCTCTATGAAAAGGCATTAATTCTAAACCACAAAGCCGAATGAAAACATGCTGTAGAAACCCATTATAGGTTTCGTAATCCATGTTTGAAATTTGGCTTTTCACTATTCTTTGCAATCAACCAATCATTCACATCATTATAATCTGCATATAGATGATTTAATGATTTGAAGGAGTTTGGATATTTAATTGCTAAAAAATTTGTTGCACCCTTTCCTGATAGATCGTTATCAAACCCTGTCACAACAGAGGAGTATTGAGTTAAATCAGGAATTATATGAATGTTTTTAACGCTATTTAGAATAATGAAATCATATTTCGAATCTACACCATGAGACTTTATTGTCAGGTAGGCTAAGAAATCAGACCAAGATTCAAAAAGTAGCACCTCTTTTCGTTGCTTTAGGAAAGTCGTAATAGCCTTATTTCCTAAACACCTTTTAACTGTTTTGACGTTATTTGGAATTCTATAATTTACCTCATAACCTCCAAGGTCATTCCTAAACCCTACATTCAAAAATGATCTTGAAGTACCAATTAATGAATACTTAACTTCCATTAGAAACTTCTTACATAGATTCAAATCCAAACCTCTATTCGCGAGATACTTTAATAATTCTGCATTCTGCAAATCATACACACCTTCAATAAGATATTTTTTAGCTAAACTTTTTTCTTCCTCAGCAATCATAATCTTTCTATGCTGAGGAAAAGAAAAGTCTTTAATCCTCTCAAGGGCCTCACTAACACCAATTTGATAATAACATTGTATAAAATCTATTATCGTCCCTGAAGCTTTATATTTACCTCTTACAGCACCAAAGTCTATAAAGGAGTTAAACTTCTCATTTACCTTCATGCTTGCTGATCTTTCATTTCTAAACACTGATTTCCCCCAGTGCTCATGACCCCTACTATACTCGATTTGAAATTCAAAATTCTCTATCAGAAATTTCTTTAAATCTATTTTCTTGGCTTGCTCACAATTCATAGTTATATTCTTAAATAATTAAAAAATGATTCGAAAAGATGAAAAACACATAAACAATTGTTTACCAACTATATGCGCGTCATTTTTCCGACATCTTTCTAGCATCTTTCCATATTCAAAAGATTCAGATCATTATTTTTCTTAAACTAAAAGATAATAAGATGACCAAAAGATGCCAGAAAGATGCTTAACTAAAACCATCTTATACGCTTGATACTCTATCAATTATGTATATAAAATAAATACTTATCATCTTATCATCTTTTCATCTACTAGATTCTATACAATAATATTTCCCCTTTTTCTCTACCTTATATGGAATACCATTCTGATCCATTGTATAAGTCTCATAATTCAGTGAATTACCAATATGCTTAAGTTTCAAATCTTGTTCTAAAACTTTTTTAAGTTGCATTCTGCGTATTTTAACACCGTTAACTCTCAGTAACTTCAGCATATCAGAGTTGTTGAATTTTAGTTCTTTCAAATCATTTGCTTGCATTAATTCGTCAACAATCTCCATAACTTCATACTTAATGGGGTCTCCAAAATGAGTCTTAATCTTATTCAACTGTTCAGTTTCAATCTGCTCTGCGGTAAACCACATACGCGTTTTTTGAGGACATGATATTTCTCTATTTGTCAGGAAATAAAGGAAAGCTGGTATTTCTTGAGTCAATTTAACTCCGAAAAAAGGATCCAGATTTTCTATTTCTTCTAATTTCCTAATCCAAAATCTCGTTTCATTTTTCGATATATAAATAAAATCTTCTTCGTGATTTGAAACCAAAATAAACTTTCCAAAAAATTCAATTTCCGACGTATCAATACCCTTTGATTGAGAGCTAATAACTTTTGCTGTTGAAGCATTCTTAATCTTTTCAGAGAGCTTATTATCGGTTAAATAAACTTCTTCCATACCAATAAGAATTTTTCCCTTAGTCCAATTTGAATTAAATTGAGAAGCGAATTCTTCATTACCTATGAGCGCCATGTTATCACCATATATAGATTTGAGAAAATTTAAAAATGTCGTCTTACCCGTATTTGTAAGCGAACTCACTAAACAAAGAATTGGTAATATTTGTATAGGATATCTATACATTATTGCTAAATAATCGAGTCCTAACACATATTGGTCTCCAAAAACATGTTTAATTAAGTCTAAAATAGAATCACAATTGCCCTTAATTGGTTTAAAAGGTAATGGTTCATATTTATTATAATAATTATTTACATTCCTTTTATAATGTGTATGTGACGGGAAAAAGGTGAAATCATCAAATTTTTCTAATTTTCTATATTCATTTCTCCAATTTTCCACCTCTAAGCTAAAAAGGTGCAAAGACCATGGGATTAAACTTGTTTTATAAGAACCATCATATATTGGTCGTTCACTTTTTTTATACAATACTTTTCCTATTCGTAAATACGAATTCTTTATATCTACTGTCATGTTGTTAAAGCTTTGATTTAATGAATAGAAACTTTAACTTTGTTATATCAGGACAAAGGAGTTTCCAACTCTAAAGAAATTTGAAAGCAATCAGAAATGGTTGCTTTTAGTTTTTTCTTCTCATTTTTCTTTTCATCAGCAGAGTTTCAGCTATTTCATTTACCTCACTCTCTGACTTGTTTTTGTACTTTTTAAACCAGTCGAGTAAGTCCTTTTCAAAAAAGCGAACACCTCCACTAGGTAATTTGACGAAGGGAATTATTTCTTCGGAAACTAATTGGTATAACCGCTGCTTACTATAGCCTGTAATTTCACAAGCTAAGTCATAATCTCCAACTCTGTCGTTTTTGGGATGAACAGAATTTTGAAATTTGGAGAACTTCTCCTCTAATAATACATCTAATTGATCAAGGGTAAGATCAATAATTCTTGTGTTTTTTGTTATTATATTCATGCTGTATAACTTTTAGTACAGCACAAATATTTATCAAAAACTATCGATTAACGACTCTAGGCAACTCTAGAGTTATAATTCTATATTATTGTTTACTGTTAATTAATATTTGCTCACAGTGAGTCACATACATACTAGGAATTTCTTTGTATAGTTGACCATATAGCCTTTGAAACTGCTTATCCTCTGATTGACTTTCAAAATAAAAAACATCACTAAGTGACATACAATCCTCTTTTGTCCCAATAATACTTGATTTCAAGTATTTCAATTGAATGAGAGCTTTAACAAAGCCTCCAAAATTCAATTGATTAGCATTAGATTTATACCCTTTTGTGAGAATCCACAAATGATTTTTCTTTTCAAATAGTAATTTGCCATCAGAGTTTTCATTTATCCATTCAACCAAATCATGAATACTACAATCTTCTTTTAACCAGTAGTCAGTGAACTTCCCAGAACCGATCTTCTTATCATCAATATTTTCATGACCGACGCTATCAACAAAATTTTTATTTTTCAATAAATTACAATAAAAAGAATTAACAAATCTTTCTTCTCTTGGAAAGGAGATTTCAACATACTGCTACTTTCAAAAAGAAAAAACAGAAGAAATAAAATTGTTAAACCTATTATCGAGCCATAAGAGAAATTAGAATTGATTGATAATAAGATGCAGTAATATATAATCACTAAAAAAACACATCCTAGAAGTGCATAACTTACATAAGAAATTCTAAAATCTCTAAGTAATTGTCGTCGTATTTCATCAATATCATTCTCATAGCCTTCGAATTTCTGTTTTAGATTCTTCTTTAAAAAATGTAATTCAGACGCTTCTGGCTTAACGATCCATGTTGGATTAAACATCAAAATAATTCCCATAAATAAAAAGATACTTGAAATACCTATTAATAAAGCTGCACTATACTTACCTAATAGCGAAATACTAATTGCTATAAAAAAGGGGGAAATCCACTTTACAACTTTCTTCACATTCATAATCTAGGAAATTTTAATAATTCTTCTTCTTTTTTCTGAGAAACAATCTTAGAGTAGACCATTGTCATTTCAATCTTGGAATGAGCTAATAATTCTTTCATTGTATAGAGATCAATACCATATGTTAACCCAATTGTGGCAAAAGTATGTCTCGAGGTATGAAAGGTAACTCCTCTATGATTGTTTAAATTTGCAATTTTAGCCCATTCTTTCAAATGTATGTTTATTGCATGACTTGTACTTGGTAAGCCCCAAAATATTTTATTGCTAATTGGATGCCTTGGTATTTGTTCGATTATTTTATAGACATCATCTAATATTGGTATACTTACTAATTTTTGAGGAGTCTTTTTAGGTCGAAACACTAAGTGTCCATTAATTATATTGTCAAATGTAATTACTCGAACATCAGATATACGAAGCCCAGTAAAACATGAAAATAAATACGCAAGACGAATCTGATCATTACCCCAATCTAATTTTGTTTCTGCCAATTTCCTTACTTCTTCAATTGTTAATCTGCTTCTTTCAGTTACAATTTCTTTTACGGAAGTCCAAAATTCGAATGGACTTTCATTTATTAACCTACGAGTTACAAGCTTGTTATAATATTGTCTAAATACTGACATATATGCATGTGTAGTATTTTGAGAGACAACTATCATTAAATAACTTTGGAAAGCACCAAGAAAGTCTTCATTTACTTCAGAAATAAGAAGGCTTTTCTTCCCTAAATATTTATGCAAGTGAATGATTAAGCATTCCAATTTATAATTAAACTTCTTTGTTATACATTCTTCCAGATAATCCAATAAATCAAGAACTGGTTTATTCGGCTTCTCATACCCATGCTTTGCAAAATTTAAATCAGTTTCACGCGTATTTCTAATCGCTTGTACTAATTTCATATTTTCAGAATCTTTTTCCATTATCCGTACCCTCGGACTTGAATAATCTTTATGAACATGAATACCTAAAAATTCATAACTTCGCTTAGATTTATTATCTGAAGTCTTGTAATAAATATCAAGATACGTACTGAACATACCTGATTTTAATGGTTTAAAACGTACTTTAATCATATGTTACTTTTGTTATTTTTCACAATATAGAAGTAACAAGGTAAGTAACAAAACTTCGATAAATCCTCACATAAAGTTATATAAAAACACAGGTAAAGCAAAATTAATCTCCTGAAAACAAGCTGTTTAATTTTAAAATCTATTAATTTCTATCATAATTTATCTATACTTATATTTGCACCCATGATCTACTTCCATATTCCATTTTGCAAGCAAGCTTGTCATTACTGTGATTTTCACTTTAGTACTTCATTAAAGTACAAGGAGGAAATGCTATTAGCGATGAAAAATGAATTGAGGATACGATCATCCTACCTTGAAGACAAAAAAGTCTCCTCCATTTATTTTGGTGGGGGAACACCCTCCATTTTAGAAGCCGATGAAATTTCTCAATTAATTGACGAAGTAGCGAAGCATTTTGAGATCATTGGTCAAGCGGAAATTACACTAGAAGCCAATCCCGACGACCTACATAAAAGCAAAGTTCAAGCATTACGAATCACAGCCATCAACCGATTCAGTATTGGTATACAATCTTTTTTTGAAGAAGATTTATTATGGATGAATCGAGCACATCATGCTGATGAAGCCAGAAGTTCCATCATGCGCGTACAAGATGCAGGATTTGAAAACATTACCTGCGATTTAATTTATGGCTACCCGCTCCTTACCGATCAAAAATGGAAGGCTAACCTGCAGCAATTGATCGATTTTCAAGTGCCGCACCTCTCCACCTATGCTATGACAGTAGAAAAGAAGACAGCCTTAGACCATTTAATCAATAAAGGTAAGACACCGCCGCTCAACGAAGAACAAAGTGCTGAGCAAATGCTCATGCTTATCGACACATTAACCGCAGCAGGTTATGATCATTATGAAATTTCCAACTTTGCCAAACCCGGAAAATATGCACAGCATAACAGCAATTACTGGAAAGGCAAACATTACTTAGGAATTGGCCCTTCAGCCCACTCATTCAATGGAAATTCACGATCCTGGAATATCGCCAATAATACGCTTTATACCAAAGCTTTATTAAATAAAGAACTCCCTCAAGAAACCGAAGTACTGAGCAAAGACGATCAATACAACGAATATGTCATGACCTCCCTCAGAACCATTTGGGGAATTGATCAACACTATATCATCCGAACTTTCGGCTCCGATTACAACAACGAATTATTAAAAAACATTCAGCCCTATTTAGAAAATGGAGCTGTTCAAATAGCCAAAGAGCAGACCATTACATTAACGCCAAAAGGAAAATTGATTGCAGATCAAATTGCGTCTGATTTATTCTGTATTCAGCATTAATATCGTTGAACCTCTTTCCAAAAAGTTTTCTGAAATTGCGGAATAAGGATGCTGCCTATCTTAATAATAGTTTCTTTAACGCATAAAATTCCTTTTTATCCATGCTTTAAACATGCACAGGAACTTTACTAAGGAGATGCTTCACAGGACTCGTCATGAAAGTTAAGCGACCATTAGCCAAGCCTGCAATCGACTGCGCTGCAAGTGATTGCAGACCCATTTCTAGCGACAGAAAAACAACGAAAGCACGGCTACTGAGCAGCTATAAACCTAGATCCGTTTTCATCAGATTTACCTTAGCAGAGATTCTCTCCTATCATTTTTCTTCAGTTCCTCAGAGGTTCAAAATAAAGGAAACCATCCTTAAAAAAAAACCTATTTCAGTATAAGACAAACCGAACCTTCAATTGATCTTCTACGGATCTCCTTCGGAGCTCATACGGAAATTCAACGGAAATCATATGCAAAAATCCGAATAAGATCCGGTGAAAATCCGTCACAGCTGCAGGCTATTTACCTAGCTTATGCATTAAAACTTAGCAATTAAAAAAGGGGCTGCTCTTTCAAACAAACCCCTCCCGTTTATAACAATTTACCGATTATTTTTTCAATTTATCTTCCAGCATTTTGATGAAATACCCCCCTACTACTGCCCTAGCTTTAAACCCTCTACGTTCAGGTCTGTCTGTCCAAGTCCAATCAGACATAGGAACTCTAGTGGTCGATTCATTCATAAACAAGTGAACCGGCTTAATGAATTTTTCAAACTCCTCTTGTGTTTTAGCCATGGTCGCGGTCCATATAATCCAGTCGGTTTTGGTATACGCTTCTCTAGAATCCAATGGTAAACCATATTTATTTTGCTTGGTCAAATAATAGTTGATTTCGGTATCGATAATATCCTCATCAAATATATTCATGTCCAGTATTTTGTCCCAGACCAAGTTATACTTCTGACTCCATGTACCGCTTTTATCAAAGGTCAATTTATAGTGATCTCCATCTTTAGCCATTTCTTTCCATTTCTTAGCCATTTCTCTAGCCTTGGCAATGTAGCGCTTACCGACTTCTTCCCTTCCCAACATGTTTGCTAAATAGCCATAGGAAGCCACGCCCATAATCGCTTTTGCGGATAAGTTGGCATTATGCGCAAAATGACCGGCAAAGTCATCCGTACACAACTGGTTTTCAGGATCCTGTCCGTTTTCCACCAAATAATCTGCCCAAGTACTCAACACATTCCAATGCTGTTTGGCATACTCCGCATTCTTTTCTACACGAGCAATAGCATAACTTAGAATCAACATATTACCACTTTCCTCCAGTGGCATATCACCGCCATACGTTTGTCCATTGGCTACAGGATAGGTGCCGATATCATGCGCTGCAAAAGGTTTCGTCCATTTTCCAGATTCTGAATAATAGAAGATGAAATTCATCGTCGCCTTTGCCAATGCTGGATTATATACTAAGAACAAAGGTGCGGTCGGGTAAGTAATATCAACGGTTCCAATAGAACCATTACTATCATTTTCTTTAGAAAGCAAAACCAGGTCACCATTTGGCGCAACAACTAATTTATGGGCTGCTATAGACTGTCTGTAGGCAAGCGCACATAATTCGGCATATTCTTTACCAAATTTTTGGTATTCCTGCATAAACTGATCATCAAACTGATCAGCCTTCAGCTTTAATACATCGTACTCCTTTAATGCCGTTTTCAGAAGAGATTCCATGTTGCTATTGCCATTTCTATTCCAATAAGGTCTTAAGTCATTATCGAAATATTTAATCGCATACACATCATCATAACCTATCGCAATTTTCCCTTTGGCCGTACCATTTACAGAAACAGTATTGGACAATGCAATTTTATGCATTCCTTGATCAGTTACCTTTTTTCCTTTAATGAAACCATTCCTTAATTCACTTACAGTACCAGAAGCCACCTTAGCGTTTTCATCAAGTGACGCTAAATAAAAGTATCCCCAATCGTTTCTTACATGATCCCCTTTCCTTTCCAAGAAATTTTGATTTTGAGCGCCAACATTTACTAAGCTGATGCCGTTCAAATTACTCGCATAGGTCTTATAAAGTTGAGTAGGAAGATGCAATGCCCAGTTAGGAGAGGCTTCTAAGTAAATCTGAACATCTTGCACGTTATTGGAGGTTATTTCATAGCTTAAATAATTTACTGGACGACCAATTAAATCCAAGTTATCCAAAAACACAGGAGCTGTAAATGTAATTTTCAGTTGGACCTCCCCACATTCAAAAACATAATGTGTTTGCATCGGTTGTACATCGGCAGAAATTTGTTTTGCTGTTTTTGCGAAGAATGCTTTTTCAGCATGTTCTCTAAATAAGCCAAAATCTAAGAACCCATTTGCACCACCATTAAAACAATATGCTGCAATAATGTTTTTGCCTTTTTTAAGGCTCTTCAAGGCCTCGCCAGTCAATTTAACTCGTTTATTTTTCCCAGTTCCTCCCGTGGCTATGACGCGATGTCCATTAATGTAGATTTCAGTATCGTCATCGTGAGAATATTCCAAATAAATTGTTTTCTTGGAAAGATCTTCCGTTAAAGTAACTTCCCTGCGTACCCAAATTTTATCTGTTGTCCAATTGGTTTTAGCTAGATTTTCATTCTCCGTTGTACCAAATGCGCCTTTTCCGGCCATCCATTGGCTATCGTCAAATTTGGTGGTAAACCAGTTTTTACCTGGATCTTTCGTGCTATACTTTCCATCCCAAGACTGATCTTCCCCATTTGGAACCACCGAGCTTAAATCCAACTCTTCCACCCCCATAAATCGATAAAATTCATTACCCACTTTTAAAACCCCTAAAAAAGGCAAGGGTTTATCAGACCAATGGACGATGCCAGAATCGTATAAATTATTGGAATAGGACCAAGCACTCACATTTGGATCTATAGTCACTAAAGGATAAGCAGGTGCTCTCAACGAATTTTTAATTTGCTGAGCCTGAACCAAATTAACTGCCAAAGCAAATACCGTTAAGCATAAAATCTTTAGTTTCATATTATTTAGTTTATTAATTGTTAATTGATTACTTGTAATAAAGCTACCGCAGCAGAAGCATCATAAACTTCTGTCTTTTTCGTTGGAACTCGGTTGAAATCTTTATCCATTAAGCCTCGATCATCCCGATTTTTCCAAGCTTGTTGAATATTATCGTTTAGCCAATTTTTATAGCCTTGTGTTTTATCGTATTTAAACAGCATTGGAATATATTGAGCAAATATTGCCGCATAAATACCTTGTTCGATCCCATTTTTATAAGGCAGCAATTTTTGATCATTGGCCATGTTATTCAGCACATAATCAGCACATAATTTGGCATCGGAAAGATACTGTTTGTTTTTCGTATGTGCATAGAGTAAGGTTGCAGACCCGATACAAGTGGCCTGATTGTAGAGGTTGGTCGTCCAGTTGGTCTTATGCCCGGGAACTCGATGATCTCCAACTTTACCATCCTTCGTGTCAAATAAGTTTTCCCTAGACCAGGAATACACTTGTTCAGCTTTGTCCAAGTAGCTTTTATCCTTTGTGTTTTGATATAATAACATCGCGGCAACAGCCGTTGGATAATTGATGCATGCCGCTTTTCCACGTTGATCTGGTTTCCAACCCCAGTACATGCCCCCATGCTCTGGATCAAAGGAGCCCTTATCTTCCACCTTAGGCGTACCAGACCATACGCGTTCAAATCCTAAAACCGCATGTGCGAGGTATTTGGGATCACTGGTTAGTTCATAAGCCCTTGCAAAAGAAATAACCCACCACATGATATCATCATATATAAACCAGACCTCGGTATTATTCCAATTAAATCCATCATAATGTTTGTAATTTCCTTCATATATACGCTCCATAAGCGCCAAATGTTGCGGATCTTTTGTACGTTGATAGGCATTCATTGCCATATCCCAATAGATTGCTTGTGTCCAAATAGCTGCGACTTGATTAGAATTTGGATATACCTGATAAATGTTTTTCGTAGGATGTAGAAAAGCTTGATTAAAATCTTGTAAAGCACGATTCGCATCCTGCGCAGACAAAAAAGAAATATTCAACCATAAGCCTAGACTTAAAAAGAGGTATCTCATGAATTTATAAATGGTTTAATGACTTTATTAGTAAGACTAAAGATAGTAACTAAAACGTTTTATTAAACTTTGTAAACAATTCTTTACAAAGAAACTCGCAGGGATAAAACGAAAGCTGACAATCCTACCCATCAAGTTAAAATCCAGTAATTACCGTTCGAAAAAGAAATTAGGTTTTTGAAAATTAACTAAGCAGTTTTTCCGTTTGTAAATATTTAAGAATGATCTGGGTTGCTCCAGAGCGCTGTTGAACATAATTTTTTGCAGTGGTTCCTGCCGGTACTCGTTTCCCTTCCTGTTGCAAGGTTTTAAATAGTTCATCCAATTCAGCAAAACTGTTGATAGAAAATCCCGCACCCAATTCTATTAAATCTTTAGCCTCTTGAAACTTTTCATAGTTGGAGCCAAAGATCACTGGAATACCGTATGTTGCAGCCTCCAATGTATTGTGAATACCAACTCCAAAACCACCACCGATATACGCAATCTTTCCGTAGTAGTATAAGGAGGACAATAAGCCGATACTATCTATGAGCAGTACTCGAGTTTCTTGAATAACAGATGTCGAATATTTTTCAATCTCCGAATATTTGATCGCTTGAGGAAATACATGGAGTATTTGTTGAATATGTTCTGAATGGATTTCATGCGGCGCTAAAATTAACTTCCAGTCGGAATGATTCTCCAATAACTTAGCCAAGAGCTCCTCATCTGCAGGCCAGGTACTACCAGCCACCAGGGTGGATTGTTCATGAACAAAATTGGAAATGATTGTATTTGGCTGATGCTGTTTTGGAAGTTCAATCGCTCGATCGAACCGGGTATCACCTGCTAAACCTGCATGAATAATTCCAATCCATTTCAATAAATGCACACTTTCGATATTTTGAGCAAAAAAATAGGATACATTTTTAAGAATAGAACGGTAAAATCCACCATAGGGTTTAAAGAACAATTGGTCTTCTCGAAAGATGGCCGAGATCATAAGGAGACGAATCTGCTGTTTTTTTAGTTCGGAGAAATAGAAGTACCAATATTCATATTTTGTAAAAACAGCAAACTTTGGGCGTATGGCTTGAATAAAACGCTTCGCATTGTTGGCTGTATCCTCAGGCAAATAAAACACATAATCGGCTAATGCTGTGTTTTTACGGATTTCATAACCCGATGGGGAAAAAAAAGTTACAATTATTTTTTCATGGGGATACCGTAATTTGATTTGCTCCATTACCGCCCTTCCCTGCTCAAATTCTCCGAGGGAGGCATAGTGAAACCAGATGTATTCTTTGCCTTGTTCAACCGTTTGTTCTATGGTTTCCAACAAGCCTCGCCGACCATCGACCCAAAGCTTTGCCTTAGGATGAAATGGAGCTATTAAACGCAATAAAGCGCCATACAGAAAGATACCAAGCCGATAGAAGAAACGCATAATCTTAAAATAATGTTTATCTTCGTCAAAGATATTTAAACCTTTTTAATTTCACCATTGTGCAAGAACATAAGCGCAAACGAATATTGATCACTGGGGCTGCTGGATTTTTAGGATCACATCTTTGTGATCGCTTTATTGAAGAGGGTTTTCACGTGATTGGTATGGATAATTTAGTGACTGGTGATATTAAAAACATCGAACATCTGTTCCATTTAGCCCAATTTGAATTCTATCATCATGATGTTTCCAAATTTGTGCACGTCCCAGGAGAGCTGCATTACATCTTGCATTTTGCCTCACCAGCTAGTCCAATCGATTACCTCAAAATCCCTATACAAACTTTAAAAGTAGGTTCCTTAGGAACACATAATCTTTTAGGTCTAGCTAAAAGCAAACAGGCCCGTATTTTAGTGGCATCCACTTCCGAGGTTTATGGTGATCCATTAGTATCGCCTCAAAACGAAGAATACTGGGGTAATGTAAATCCTGTAGGCCCACGAGGGGTATATGATGAGGCAAAGCGGTTTCAAGAAGCCATGACTATGGCCTATCATAATTTTCATGGTTTGGAAACTAGAATTGCACGCATATTCAACACCTTCGGACCTCGCATGCGACTACACGATGGTAGAGCATTACCTAATTTCATTTCGCAAGCATTGCAGGGAAAAGATTTGACGGTATTTGGAGATGGTTCCCAAACACGCTCTTTTATTTATGTCTCTGACCAAGTGGAAGGTATCTTTAAATTACTTTTTAGTGATTATCCACTGCCTGTAAATATTGGTAATCCGGAAGAAATGACCTTGCTAGCGGTTGCCCAAGAGATCATTAAATTGACGCAGAGTCAATCCTCCATCCGTTTTGAAAAGCTTCCTGTCGACGACCCTAAACAAAGAAGACCAGACATTGATAAAGCGATTAGGCTGTTGAATTGGAAACCACAGGTCTCTAGGAAAAATGGATTGGAGAATACTATTAATTATTATCGAAATTTATTTCAAGAACAATAAGCTATAAAACCAAAGAATAAAGGATACTATGAGCAAAATATTAGTTACTGGAGGAACAGGATTTATTGGATCACATACCGTTGTGGAATTGTTTCAGGCTGGATATACCCCAGTGTTGTTGGATAACTTATCCAATTCCAATATTAAAATTTTAGATCAAATTGAGAAAATTATAGGCGTGAAGCCTGAGTTTCATCAATTGGATTTATGTGATGAAGCAAAAGTAAAAGCCTTTGTAGCAGCAAATACAGATATTTCAGGTATTATTCACTTTGCTGCCTCCAAAGCCGTTGGAGAATCGGTGCAAAATCCCTTAAAGTATTACCATAATAATTTCTTTTCTTTAATAAATCTATTAGAATCGTACCGTGAAAAACCGATAAATTTTGTTTTTTCGTCTAGCTGTACGGTCTATGGCGAACCCGATGTATTACCAGTAAACGAATCTGCACCCGTAAAACGTGCGACATCACCTTATGGTAACACCAAGCAAATTGCAGAAGAAATATTGGAAGAGACAGCTCTTGCCTACCATAATTATCAGGTAATCGCATTGCGCTATTTCAATCCAGTAGGAGCACATGCATCAGCATTAATCGGCGAGTTACCAATCGGAGTACCTCAAAATTTATTACCATTTATCACTCAAACAGCCATAGGTAAAAGGGAAAAATTGACCGTTTTTGGTAATGATTACGACACGGTAGATGGCTCGGCAGTACGTGACTACATCCATGTGGTGGATCTAGCAAAAGCACATGTTGCTGCTATTCGCTTGCTTGAAAAAGGAAATCCAAACGGTAACTACGATGTATTTAATGTAGGAACTGGTAAAGGTTATTCCGTATTAGAAGCAATTGCGGCCTTCGAAAAAGCTTCTGGAAAACCATTGAACTATGAAGTTGGTCCGCGTCGTGATGGTGACATCATCAAAGTATGGGGTGATGTAACCAAGTCTACCCAAGAATTAGGTTGGACAGCATCATTAGGTATTGATGAGATGATGTCTTCGGCATGGGCCTGGGAAAAATATTTGAGTGAAAACCCAATCGTATAAGGATTTTTGCTCTTCAAAATAAAAGACCGCAACTCAAGAAAAAGAGTTGCGGTCTTTTATTTGAGTATAAGTAAAACGCTAAAAGCCTAAGCCTGCAAAGGCTTGCTTAAAATCAGCTATTAAATCTTCGATATGTTCAATACCAACCGATACCCTTAGCATCCCTGAAGTAATTCCAGCGCTTGCTTTTTGTTGAGCATCGTGATGACCACCCCACATACTAGCGGGATGCACCACTAAGGACTCCACGCCACCCAAACTGGCGGCATTGGCAAATATTTTCAAATTATTTAATACCGTTTGCGCATATTGATACGCTAATTCCTCTCCATCCGCACCTATTTCAAGACAAAGCATACCAGTACCTCCTTTCATTTGTTTTTGAGCTAATTCATATTGAGGATGTGCAGGCAATCCGACATAGGCCACTTGCTTTATTGCCGGATGTTTTTCTAAATAGCTGGCCAAGGCTAAAGCATTTTGATTAATTTGACGCACCCGCAAAGCTAGAGTTTTTAATCCCCGAACTAAAAGCCAAGAATCAAATGGACTTAAGGAAGCTCCCATCACCAAGGAACGCCGCCATACTTGCTGTATAAATGTCTTCGTTCCGCATACAACTCCAGCAGTAAGATCACTGTGCCCTCCAAGATATTTAGTGGCCGAATGAATAATCACATCAATGCCAAAGTCTTTTGGACATTGGTTAATCGGAGAGGCAAAGGTATTGTCTACCATGCTGACCAATTGATGCTTTTTAGCTAATTGTCCAATAAATTCCAAATCAGTGATTGCCAGGTTTGGGTTGGACGGTGTTTCGACATAAATCAATTTCGTGTTTTCTTGAATCGCATGTTCGAAAGCTTGATTATCACTTTGATCGACATGAGTAACCGTAATACCGTAATCTGGTAGAAATTCTTTAAAAAACAACATGGCACCTGAATACAAGGACCGTTGCGTGACGATATGATCCCCCGCTTTTACAATCGCTAAAATGGCGGTGCTAATTGCAGCCATCCCCGTGGCCAATACCAATGCATCTTCGGTATGTTCTAAACTTGCAATAATAGAGGCTGCTTGGGAATTGCTTGGGTTACCATGCCGATGATAAAAGTATGGATGTTTGGATTCACTCGCTGCAATGATATATTCACTTAAATCCTGATCAGCATAATACGTGGAGGATTGATAAATAGGACTTACCACCGCTTTTGTTTGATTAAATTCATGTCCTTGATGAATGAGATTCGTTTCTAAATGAGACATTGTGGGAAGATTTTAAAATAAAGTATAGAAAATTAAATAATATACTTGTAATTCCTTAATTTGACTAGTAAAAATATTGAACTAAATTCGCGCTAGAAATATACATCTTATGAAAAAATGGCTTACAATGTTAGGATGCCTAATATCCAGCATTAGCTTTTCCTTTGCTCAAGTGAAATCCCCCGCTGAATATTTAGGTTATCAAATCGGCAGCAAGATTACACCCTATTGGAAAGTTTTAGATTATTATCAATACATCGCCAAAGAATTACCCAACCAAGTAAAAATGGAATCCTATGGTCAATCAATCGAGGGGAGACCATTGCAAATATTTCTTATTTCTTCTGTACAAAACATCAGTAAATTAGAAGAAATAAGAACCAACAATTTAAAGTTGGCACATGCTATAGCCGGAGAAGCTACGTTGAATAGCCCTGCAATCTTATGGATGAGCAATAATATACATGGCAATGAAACTTCTTCTATGGAGGCATCGATGATGACTTTATTTGAATTGGTAAACAATGCTAATCCAACTGCGAAAAAATGGTTAGAAAACACCCTAGTCATCATTGACCCATGTTTAAATCCTGACGGAACAGAACGTTATAACAATTGGCAAAATGGCATTCTTGGCAAGCAGTATAATCCAGACATCTACGCTAGAGAACATCGAGAACCTTGGCCAGGAGGTAGGTACAACCATTATTATTTTGATATGAACCGAGATTGGGCCTGGCAAACTCAACAAGAAAGCCAGTTAAGAGCCGCAATTTATAATAAATGGCTCCCACATGTTCATGCAGATTTTCATGAACAAGGCATCAATTCGCCTTATTATTTTCCACCAGCTGCCGAGCCTTTACATGAAGTAATAACTCCTTGGCAACGAGAATTTCAAACAACCGTCGGAAAGCATAATGCCAAATATTTCGATAGTAAAGGTTGGTTGTATTTTACCAAAGAACGTTTCGATTTACTATATCCTTCTTATGGCGACACATACCCAATTTATTCAGGAGCAATTGGCATGACCTTGGAAAAAGCGGGAAATGGGTCTGCAGGATTAGGTGTTTATACAGACGACAAAGATACCCTAACCTTAGTCGATCGTGCGATTCAGCACCATGCTACAGGTATGAATATTGTTGAAATAACCTCATTAAACGCGAGCAAACTTGTTAGTGAATTTAAAAAATTTGCTGATGATGCCATAGCTGGCAAACTTTCCTCTTACCAGTCTTATATCTTAACATATGATGTACAAAAAGATAGTAAGTTTAGGGCATTGATGAAATTATTGGATCAGAATAAAATTCAATACTACTCTTCAACAGGCACTATAAAAGGTTTAGATTATTTTAGCAAAAAAGAAGTCAGCCACAGCCTGCAAACAAAGGATTTAATCATCCCTGGCAATCAATCTAAAGCTGCATTAATTCGGGTATTATTTGAGCCTGAAACAAAACTATCGGATTCCATTACGTATGATATTACAGCATGGGCCTTACCTTATGTCCATGGATTGCCTGCAATTGCAAGCAAAAACAAAATCGAAAACCTGTCGCCCTATTCGCTGGACCAGGTTTCCAACACCTTAAATTCGACCTTTGGATACGCATTTAAATGGAACGGATTTGCTTCTGCACAATTGGCATCCGCATTATTGAAAAAGAAAGTGATCCTTAAATCATCCGATTATGCCTTCAAAATTGGTTCAGAAGAATTTCCAAAAGGCTCTATCTTATTGATGAAACAAGGAAACAAAAATATTCCGTTAGATAAAATTTTGAAAGAACAGGCCGACGAATTCCAAATAAAAATACATAACATCCCTTCAGGAATAGTGGAAGGAGGCAGAGATTTTGGTAGTTCAGAGGTAAAGACTATTCAAGCTCCAAAGGTGATGATGCTAGCTGGTGAAGGGATACGCGCGACCAATGTTGGTGAGGTATGGCACTTTTTCGATGAGCAACTACAATATCCAATAGCAATGGTTAATCCAAGTGATTTTTCAAGAGTAAAATGGGAAGAAATCGATGTGTTTATCATGCCCAATGGGAATTACAGCTTCCTGAAGGATGCGACACAAAAGCAAAATTTCCAAACCTGGCTAAGCAATGGAGGTAAAGTGATTGCCCTGGAGAGTGCGGTTAATCAATTGGCAACACAAGAATGGAGTAAATTAAAAGCCTTAAAAGCGGATAGCGCTAAAACAACCAAAGTAGATCCTTTAAAGAAATTTGCCGATAAAGAAAGAAAAGCCATGGAAGAATATACTGGAGGGGCCATATACAAACTTACTTTTGACGACTCTCATCCGTTAATGTACGGAACAAAAGATTATTTCACCTTAAAACAAGATGCTAATCTTTACCAATATTTTGAAAATAATGCCGGTTGGAATGTGGGATATATTACCGCAGAATCGAAAATCAGCGGATTTGTAGGGAACAACTTGTCTAAAAAATTAAAAAATGGGTTAATCTTCGGAACCCAAACTGTAGGACAAGGCACTGTTGTTTACCTGACTGATAATATATTATTTAGAAACTTTTGGGAAAATGGTAAGCTGCTGATGGCAAATGCCGTATTCCTTCAAATGAACTAACTCCTATTCTATAAACAAGAAAGGTTTGTCCATCCGACAAACCTTTCTTGTTTATTTTTAGTTCATTTCCGATAATAGATGAATCGCATATTCAATACTATTGACATGATTTATAGCAATGCGCAATTGCCCTTTGACTTCCTTAAGGTTGCTAATGTTTCCATGGTTTTGAACAAAAGCAAGAACCTGATCAAACTTTACCGATTGATAATAACTTGATTTCGGATTATTAACGAAATAGCCTTTCAGCGTTTCTTTTTTGTAGGATATTTTTTCTAAGCCGATCTCCTTCCCTAACCATTGCAACCTAAGCGTGTTGAACAACTCAAAAACTGCCTCTGGAATGGGCCCAAAACGATCTAATAATTCCTGTTCGAATTTTTTAAGTTGTGATTCATCCTTCAATTTCGCGATATCATTATAAAGATTATAGCGTTCCGCTACATTGGTCACATATTCGTCTGGAATAAGTACTTCCAAATCGGTATCTATCTGGGTAAAGGATACATAGGTCCGATCGGTTTCATCAGCAAATAATTCCCCAAATTCATCATCTTTAAGTTCTTGTACAGCCTCATCCAGGATTTTATTATACATCTCAAAGCCTATTTCAGCAATGAAACCCGATTGTTCTGCCCCCAATAGGTTTCCTGAACCACGGATGTCTAAATCACGCATAGCGACATTAAATCCAGAACCTAATTCGGAGAATTCTTCTATTGCCGATAATCGTTTATAGGCCTCAGGGGTTAATGTAGATAATGGCGGGCTTAACAAATAACAAAATGCTTTTTTGTTAGATCGACCAACTCTTCCGCGCATTTGATGTAAATCACTTAAACCAAACATATGTGCATGGTTAATGATGATGGTATTGGCATTTGGAATATCCAGACCAGCTTCAATAATCGTTGTGGCAACTAGTACATCGTAATCATGATTAATGAATTTCAACATCACATCTTCCAATTCGTCCCCATCCAATTGACCATGAGCAATTCCAACTCGAGCTCCAGGCACCAATTTTCGGATTAACATTCCCAATTGAGGTAAATCAGCAACCCGATTATGAATAAAGAACACTTGTCCTCCACGATCTAATTCAAAACTCACTGAGGCTTGAATCAGGGGGTCATTGAACACGTGCAATTCCGTTTGTACAGGTTGTCGGTTTGGTGGAGGTGTAGAAATAATACTTAAATCACGCGCCCCCATTAAGGAAAAATGCAAGGTACGTGGAATTGGGGTAGCGGTCAGGGTTAAGGAATCTACGTTTGCACGCATCACCTTTAATTTTTCTTTGACCGAAACTCCAAATTTTTGTTCTTCATCAATTACCATTAAGCCCAAATCTTTAAACTTAACATCTTTACTAACTAAACGATGAGTCCCTATAATAATATCTAGTTTACCTTCCTCCAATCTTTTTAAGGTATCTTTTATTTGTTTAGAGGTTTTAAAGCGGTTGATGTAATCTATGTTTGCTGGGAAACCTTTTAATCGCTCGGTGAAGGTCCTATAATGTTGTGAAGCTAAAATGGTGGTAGGCACCAATACAGCAACTTGTTTACTATCAGCCACCGCCTTAAATGCTGCGCGTATGGCAACCTCCGTCTTGCCAAAGCCTACATCCCCACATACCAAGCGATCCATAGGATGAGGAGATTCCATATCTCTTTTCACATCCGCAGTTGCTTTTTCTTGGTCTGGTGTATCTTCATAAATAAAAGATGCTTCAAGCTCTCTTTGTAAATAGGTGTCTGGATGAAAAGCATTTCCTGTTTGTGCTTTTCGCTTTGCATAAAGTTGAATTAAATCACGAGCAATATCTTTTACCTTTTTCTTCGTGGTTTTCTTCAGTTTATCCCAAGTATCTGTTCCTAATTTATTCATTTTAGGAATGCTACCTTCTTTACCCGAATACTTCGAAATACGATTTAAAGAATTGATATTTACATACAGTAAATCATTATCTGCATAGATTAAGCGAATCATTTCTTGACTTTTGCCATTCACATCCACTTTTTCCAAGCCTGCATATTTACCTACACCATGGTCGATATGCGTAATGTAATCCCCAGGTTTGAGTTCGCTGAGTTCCTTTAATGTGATCGCTTGAGAGCGTTCATATGCTTTCTTTCGTTTGTATTTATAATAACGGTCAAAAATTTGATGATCCGTATAGCATGCAAATTTTAATTCATCATCACGAAATCCTTCCCGAAGGGATTTATACAGAGGTGTAAAAGTAACGCTCTTATCTAAATCATCTAAAATGGCGTAAATCCGTTCAATTTGTTTGCTGGAATCGGAAAAAATCAGATTCCTTACAGCCTGTTTTTCATTCTCTTTAAAGTTATGAATCAGCAGGTTAAAATCCTTATTGAATGAAGGTTGTGGATGGGTATCAAATTGTAGGACCGCATCCGCTTTATAAAAAAATTGCTTTCCAAATTCAAGAATCGGATGCTCAAACAACATGGAGTTAAAATTCTTATCATCGGTAAAGGTAAATCGAGGATCTACCCAATCTGGATTACTCTTAATATCTTTTTCCGAAAGACCTTTCCAGAATTTGGAGGCATTTTTATAGCCCTCTTGAATAACCTCCAAGGTAAATTGGACATCTTTGACCCACAGAATGGAATTGTCATCAATATATTCTAAAAGGGAGATGTGGTTATTGGACAAAAACTTTGCTTGCACATTTGGTACAATCGTAACTGTATGAATTTTGTTTACAGACAATTGCGTTTCAATATCGAATGTTCGAATGCTTTCAATCACATCACCAAAAAATTCTATTCGATAGGGTAAATCATTAGAAAATGAAAAAATATCGACTATACCACCCCGAATAGCAAATTGGCCAGGTTCATAAACAAAATCGACACGTTCAAAATCATATTCATATAGAAACTCATTTATAAAATCTATACTCAATTTGATATTTTGCGTGATTTCTAAGGTATTCTTTTCAAGATCCAGTCTATTGATTACTTTTTCCGCTATGGCCTCAGGATAAGTAACCACAATCTTAGGAAGATCAGATTGGTGATTTAAGGAACTTAAGGTTTCTGCTCGCTGTAAAACATGGGCGCTATCGATTTGGGTGAATTCAAAAGGCTTACGGTAAGAGGCAGGAAAAAAAAGAATTTGCTTGTCGAATAAACTTTCTAAATCGCTTAAAAAAAACGAAGCATCCTCATGTGTAGGAAGAATAAAGACATTTAATCTTTTTTCTAAAACGTAATGAGCAGCTGCAATTAGTGCATCTGAGGAACCAACTAATCCTTTAAGATGAATTTTAGAATCTCCCTGTAAAATGTGTTGTTGTAATAATTTTACTTGATCAGACCCACTATATTGTATTAATAATTCTTGAACAGTCACTCGGAATATTTTTTTGCAAATCTACGAAAAAATCAATAGGCTAGGAGTTTAAGCGATGTCCCTCCGCAAAATCTAAGACATACTCCATGGGATCTTTGAGGTCAAATTGCAAATCCTCATGCAATTTTTCATAGGATGACAACGCATTTTTAATTCTGCCTTTGACATATTGTTGCAATTTAAACCCAGGGGTTAGACTTGCTGGCTTGAACAAACTTGCATATTGTTCAAACGCTTCCTGCAATATCATCAAGCGACATTCCACTACGCTAAATTTGTCTTTAGTTACTTTCTCATGTTCATTAACCAATCCACTAGCGGTTCTGATGAGTCGAGTTAATTCTCTATAGTTTGAAAATAAGGGTATGTTTTTGATTTGCGATTTTCCATTGTCAAAAACCGCCTCTAAGTTCGCTTTTAGATCTAATATCCTATTTTCTAAATCAGACTCATCTTCTAGCAATTCAAAATGCAATTGCTTTAATAGCATTTTATCTTTATTGATTAGACGCACTAATAATTTGTCCTTTTCCTTATTGGAAAGGTTGAGAACAGCTTCCTTTAAAGCAGCATTTTTGTGTAATGACATAGTTTAAAGTTAACAATAGATTCATGGATATGCAATGTAAATGATACTCTCCCCATATTATTACCAAGCATTAATCGTGTTCATCAGTAATTATTACCATTAAATAGCATTTTAATACCATAAATCATGGTAGTTATTGGTTAATTTTGTGTTAATGAGAAAAATACCTGTTTTAGAGCAATGTACGGTATCCTATTTAGATGACAAGCATTTTTTAGCCGATCATTTATCATATTATTTGCAGAAAAACCATGACTTAGTATTTCCTCATCGGCATAATTTTTACCAATTGCTGATCTTTACATCAGGCAATGGTTTTCATGAAATTGACTTTAAACGGTATGAAATAACTCCAGGTCAAGTGTATCTGATGGGGCCTGGTCAGGTTCATTCATGGATGTTTGAAGGAGAAATAACAGGTTACATCATCAATTTTGATGTAGATTATTTTAAATCTTTACTGCTTCAATCGAACTATTTGGATGCCTTAAATCTTTTTTCATCCAACAACGATGGGGTTTTCGAATTGAATGAAAAGGATTTGTTGGAAATTAGTGCATTAATGAATCAATTGGTTGCATTAAATGTAGGCTACAGCACATTGGATTTGAAACGTTCTTTATTACTTTATATCCTTCTCAAACTGGAGGAAATATATGTACCTACCTTCGCAACTAAAGGAGTCGATTATCAGTTGGTTTTATTAAAAAACTTCCATGCACTTATTGATTTACATTATAAACAATATCATTTGCCTAAAGATTATGCAAATCTATTGTATATAACTCCGAACCACTTGAATGCGGTATGTAAAGAATATTTAGGTTTACAAGCTGGAGAAATTATTCGAAATCGAATGCTTTTGGAAGCTAAACGATTATTAATATTACCTGATTGGAGTATCACCCAAATTGCGTATGAATTGAATTTTAATGATAATTCCTATTTCAGTAAATTTTTCAAAAAGATAGCAGGATTTACGCCTGAAGAGTTTAGAAAATCACAATGGAAATAAATAAAACTATGGAAATGACATATACCATACCCTCAGAACTAAAGAGTGCTATGGCGGGAAAATGCCCAAGATGTAGGACAGGCAATATGTTTGCCTCCCCTATGTTTAGTTTTGGGTCTAAACGTATGCTTGAACGTTGTCCTGCATGCGATTTAAAATTTGAAAAAGAACCTGGATATTTCTATGTGGCAATGTATGTGAGTTATGCACTAAGTGTCGCAGAATTAGTAAGTACCTGCGTTGCAACCTACTTCATTTCAGGAAATCTAGAAAACCCTTGGCTATATATCATTGTAGCCTTAGTCATGTCGCTGCTTCTAGCTCCTGTAAATAATCGATATTCAAGAATCATTCTATTGTACTGGATGACTCCTTTGTTTAAATTTAACCCTAAGGTATTTGAACGTGTAAAGGAAAAGGGACTGTAAGTTCTGAATATAATTTTCCTTATGAATAGACAAGGGCAACAATGTAGAATTGTTGCCCTTGTCTATTAGTTAGCATATGCCTTAATTGATATTAAAGGTGTTAATCCGTTCAGGAAACCAAATCTGCATGGGCGACTTTCCACGGTTATTCCAAAGGAAATAGGGAATGGCTGTTATCGATTTTTCTACTGTTTCAATTTGGCCAGACTGCCCATTCACTTGGGCTACCGGAGCTTTGAATTTGATCGTATTGGCACCTCCCAATAATTCCGGTTGGTATTGCACTTCGAAAGACGTGTTTTCTGGAATTATTAAGCCCGATTTCGCATTGGGGTTATCTACATCTTCTATGGCGTAAACGATAGGACCATACTGCAATGCAACACGACCTTTATTTTGTTTTATTTCATCGGAAGAAACTACTCGTTTCACTTGCATATCTAAATTCAAGGCTATTTTATCACCTTTTTTCCATTTTCTATGGATCTTCAAATAACCATCTTCTTCTGTGGCAGCTACTTGCTGACCGTTGACAAGTAAGGTGTATTTGGTGTCAGAAGCCCCTTTATAATGATAAAGAGATCCAGGCACAGGTGATTTCAACCAGCCCGGTATGCGTACGTATACGGCAAATTCCTTCGCTTTTTTAGGACTAACTTCTACTTCCATTTGACCTTGATATGGATAATTGGTGGTTTGCTTAATAAAGACCATATTCTTATCCAAATTGACTGTTGTTTCAGATCCAACGAATAAATTAACGTAAAGATCAGAGGCGCTTCGACTGTAGATATAAGATCCTAAAGAAGAAACCAAGCGGGCAATATTAGATGGGCAACATGCCGTACCAAACCATTCACTACGTTCATAATCTCCGTTTGATGCTAAGGGATTCCCATAGAAGAAACGATCCCCCGAAAGGCTGATTCCGTCTATTGCCGCATTGTACAATGTGCGCTCTAACACATCGATGTATTTTGCTTGGGCGGAAAGCATATTCATTTTTTGATTCCAAAAAACCATACCTACCGATGCACAAGTTTCGCAATAAGCAGACTCATTAGGAAGATCATAGGGTTTTCCAAAACCTTCATTGGATCCTTGTGCTCCAATTCCCCCAGTGATATAATAATGCTTATTCACCACATCATCCCAAATGGCATCCATGGTTTGAATATAGCCTTGATCCTTATTTTCTGCAGCAATGTCCGCAATCCCTGTATATAAATACATAGCGCGGACGGCATGTCCTGTTATTTTACGCTGTTGGCGCACGGGGATATCGTCTTGCGCATATTCAGGTGCTTTCCACTCATCCCAAATTTTCCCTACTCCATAGCCTTTACCACGTTGGTCCACAAACCAATCGGCCAGATCAAGGTACTTTTTATTTTTAGTTTGATGGTATAAACGCATTAATGCCAACTCAATACCCTGATGGCCTGACACCCAAGGTTTATTTTGCTGTTTGAAATATTGATCAATATGATCCGCAAATTTGATAGCTACGTTTAATAATTTATCTTTTCCTGTCGTATTAAAATAGGCGATCCCAGCTTCAATTAAATGTCCGGCACAATAATCTTCATGACGCTCCATATCTTTCCAACGTCCATCTAATCCAGTTAAAGTGTAATAGGTATTGAGGTATCCATCTTTCTGCTGAGCTGCCGCTATCTTATCTATCCATCCATCGGTATTTTTTTCCAAATCGGCATTGGGAAAGTTTTTCAACGAATAAGCAATCGCTTCTATCGCTTTATAAACATCGGAATCATCGTAATACATTCCTTCATGCTTACCTTTTCCTGAAGCTACATTTTCAAAATTCCGAATCCGTGCAGTTTTATCCTCAGTATATGAAACACAGGCATCTAGGGTTTGGTTCGCGACTTTATCTAATTGAGGGGACCAAAATTTATCATCGATTGCAACTTGTGAAAAATTGATGGGATATATCTTGTGCGTGGGGTCTTGAGCAAAAAGTTCTAATGTTAAGAAAACCACTGAAGCAGAACAAAGGAGTTTCTGTATCATAATTTAATAAATTTAGTAATTGAACAAAAAAAAACGGGAGTTTGATGTGGTTAATTCCATCAAACTCCCGGTTAATTTACCAGAAAATAGTATACAGGGCGGCTGTAATACCCAGTACTAACAATGCGCCGATAGCAAAACTTGTGCTGGTTTTGAACATGGACTTGTCCACTTCCAAACCATTAGGCACAACGCCTCTTCTTTGGTCAATGATCGAAATAATATACATTCCTATCAAACAGAATATGAATACAAATCCTACACGATCAATAAATGGAATTTCATATATTCCATTTATAGGCACAGAAAATCCTGTAGACGCTAGGAACGATAGATCTATAAATTTAGGTAAGAATTTCAATACGATTGACATTAAGAACCCGCCAATGGTTGCAAATAATGCTGCATTTGAGGTAGTTTTCTTCCAGAAGAAACCCAATAAGAACATGGCAAAAATACCTGGAGAAACGAATCCTGTATATTCTTGAATATATTGGAAACCACCTTTTTTATCAATCCCTAAATGAGGTGCAATGATGATCGCCAAAATCATAGAAACCACAATCGTGATTTTACCTACATTTACTAATTTTCTTTCAGAAGCGTTTCTATCAAAAATCTTTTGATAAATATCTAAGGAGAATATGGTCGCAACTGAATTTGCTTTGCCAGCTAAGGACGCAACCACTGCAGCAGTTAACGCAGCAAATGACAGTCCTTTTAAGCCTGTTGGTAATAGACTCAATAAAACAGGATAAGCTCGGTCAGGATTTAATTCTCCGTTAGCCAACATTTCCTCTTGAAATTTACCATCGTTGTAAAGAACATAAGCCGCAATACCAGGTAATACCACAATCAAAGGCATCAATAATTTCAATACAGCAGCAAATAATAATCCGTTTCTTGCTGTAGAAAGATCGGCACCTAAAGCGCGTTGAGTGATGTATTGATTACAACCCCAATAACTTAAATTAATAATCCACATACCACCGATTAAAACGCTCAATCCTGGCAAATCAATGTAATTTGCATTATCAGGTTGAAGAATCATATGGAAGTGATCAGAAGCTTTCTCATGCACAATATTGAAGCCTTCTAAGATTCCTTGACCACCAAAATGATCAGACACTAAATCTAAGGCTAAATAGGTTGTCGCTAAGCCTCCTAAAATTAAAAAGAACACCTGAATCACATCGGTGTACCCAATAACTTTCATTCCACCTAGGGTGATGATAATCGCAAATACGGCTAACCCGATCATACATAACTGAAAGTCTAAGCCTGAAATACTGGAAACCGCTAGTGCACCCAAGAATAAAATGGAGGTTAAATTCACCACGATGTAAAGCAACAACCAGAATACTGCCATAATCATAGATACGGTACTATTGTAGCGTACACTTAAAAATTGTGGCATGGTGAAAATCTTGTTCTTTAGGTATACCGGCAAGAAGAAAACAGCAACAACAATAAGTGTAACCGCAGCCATCCATTCATAGGTAGCGATGGCTAATCCAATTTTAAAACCGGAACCACTCATCCCAATAAACTGTTCCGCAGAAATATTGGAGGCAATAAGCGAAGCCCCAATAGCCCACCAAGTTAAGGAGCCCTCTGCTAAAAAGTAGTCTTTGGAATCACCTGAAGCAGATTTCTTTTTATAATAAATGTATAATCCATACCCTGCTACAATAACGAAATAGCAGAGAAATACAATATAATCTTTAATATCCATAGCCTTATTTCACTGAAAATTTATAAACGGATTTGGTTGAATAAGTATCACCAGGATTGAGTACCGTGGAAGGAAAATGAGGTTGGTTTGGAGCATCTGGAAAATGCTGTGGTTCCAAACAGAATGCTGTACGGAAGCTATCTTTAACGCCATTTTTAAGCGTTACTTTTTCCGACATAAAGTTCCCACTGTAAAATTGAATCCCTGGCTCTTGTGTATAGATATCCATCACAATACCTGATTTATCACCACGTACCGAAACTGCATAGTTTAATCCATCCACTTTTGTATCGTTCAAAACAAAATTATGGTCATACCCTTTACCAAATTTCAATTGCTCGTTCTCTTGCTCGATATCTTTACCAATGGTTTTGCTGCTGGTGAAATCAAATGGAGTTCCTTTTACATCTGCTAATTCGCCATTAGGGATTAAGGTGCTGTCTACAGGAGTATATTTATCCGCATAGAATTTAATCTCATGGTCTAATATTGAACCACTTCCTTCACCGTTTAAGTTAAAATAAGCATGATTGGTTAGGTTAACCACGGTCTTCTTGTCTGTAGTCGCTGTATAATTAATTGTTAGCTCATTATTCTCTGAAAGGCTATAAGTGACTTCCATCGATAAATTTCCTGGAAAACCTTCTTGTTTATCAGGTAAGGTGTATTGAAAAGTAACTAATTTTGAATTCGCTTCTTTTACAGTCCAATTGGCAAAATGAAGACCTTTTACACCACCATGAAGGGTATTAGGTCCATTGTTGGTAGGTAATGTAAATGTTTCCCCATCGAGAGTGAATTTTCCTTTTGCAATACGATTTCCAAAGGGTCCCACAATAGGTCCAAAAAATGGTTCTTCGGAATTATGGTATTGAGAGGCTTTATTAAAGCCCAACACAACATCTGTTAAAGTTCCATTCTTATCCGGTACCCATAGCCCAACGAGACGTGCTCCAAAATTTGTTAAATAGGCAGTAGCACCCTGCGCATTCTTTAAGGTATAAAGCGATGCCGTTTTTCCATCAATAGACTCGGTAAAACTGGTAGAATCTAGTGCTATTACTGATGTGTCTGCTTTTTCATCATTCTTAGTGGAATTAGGCTGTTGACAGTCCGTGAATCCCAGAATGCTAAAACCAAGCAATAGGTTAGCTAAGTTCTTTTTCATTTTTATAGTTTATAATTGATTCATTTAAATAATTTGCGTGCCATTATCTGTGGCCACAAAAATTGCTGTTAGTTCTAAATTAAATTTTTCTTGATACGCAGGAGCAATTCGACTGACTAAATGTTGTCCAGCTCCTTTCTTGAGAATATTGATGGTACATCCACCGAATCCTCCTCCCATCATTCGAGCACCGACTACATCATCCATAAGTTTTGCCTGATCTACTAAAAAATCAAGTTCTTCACAACTGACTTCATATTCTTTTGATAATGCATCATGTGCTAAAAACATATGTTTACCTAATTCAATGATATCGCCTTGAATTAACGCCTCACATGCTTTATTTAGCCGGATGTTTTCTTGAATGACAAATCGGCTTTTTATGTAGATTTCTTGATTTATGGGAGCAACTAGCTCATCCAGCATTTCCATCGTAACATCGCGAAGACTTTTTACAGTCGGGTATTTTTCTTGTACCCAAGAAACAGCTTGTTCACAAGCTTCTCTTCTATCATTATAAGCCGAGGAAGCCAATGAATGCTTTACATTGGTGTTTAACAACACAATTTCATAATCTCCTAATGCTAATGGAATATGCTGATAACTCAAATCTCGACAATCCAATCGGATCACATGACCAGTTTTACTTAATACGGAAGCAAATTGATCCATAATACCACACTTCACGCCAGCGTAAGTATGTTCTGCTAATTGACCTATTTTGGCAATGCTGACACGATCTAAACCTAAATTATATACATGGTTCAGACCATATCCAACAGCACATTCTACCGCGGCAGAAGAGGATAAGCCTGCTCCAACGGGTATATCACCATCAATATATAAATTGAATCCAGAAATGGTTAAATTTCGTTCTAATAACTGATTAACAACACCTAATATATAATTAGGCCAACTGATTTGAGTTGGTGCAATTTCTTCGATAGTCGTTTGAAAGGACTCTTTAAAATCTTCAGCATACAAATGAATTTCATTGTCGGAGCGTTTACCTAAAGCCACATATATCGCTTTATCGATGGCCGTTGGTAATACAAATCCTTCGTTATAATCTGTATGCTCTCCAATGATATTAATTCTGCCTGGAGATTTAGCAATTACATCGGGGTCCTGCCCATAAAGCTCTTTATATCGAGTATTAATCTGATCTCTCTCAATCATGTAAATTATGCTTGTTTGTAATGTATATCGGGTTGACTTTTTATAATTTCTGCAGCGCGCTCAGGGGTAATATCACGTTGAGGACTCGCCAGCATCTCATATCCTACCATAAATTTTTTAACAGTGGCCGAACGTAATAATGGTGGATAAAAATGCATATGCCAATGCCAAAATGCCTGGTTATCCAAATTTACTGGAGCTTGGTGAATTCCGGCTGAATACGGAAAAGAAGTTTCGAAAATATTATCGTATTTGGTCGTTAAGGTTTTTAATGTTTTTGCCAAATCTAGTTTCTCCTCTTCAGTAAATTGTCCAATATGTTGCCTATGTTTTTTACTGATTACCATTGTTTCAAATGGCCAAGAAGCCCAAAATGGCACCAATGCTACAAAATGTTCATTATCTATGATAATACGTTCTTGTTGTTTAAGCTCCAAGTTGATGTAGGAGGATAATAAGGACGTATGATGGGTTTCAAAATACTGCTGTTGTTGTTTTTCTTCCTTGAGGATTTCAGTAGGAATAGAAGCTTGTGCCCATATCTGTCCATGCGGATGTGGATTACTACAGCCCATAATGGCTCCTTTATTTTCAAATATCTGGATGTATTTAATCCATTCGACAGCTGCTAAGGCCATAAATTCACTCTGCCATAAATCGACCACCTTTTTAATATCGTTTAATGGCATTTCCGGAAGCGTAAGATCGTGTCTAGGCGTAAAAGCAATCACTTTACAAATGCCCCGTTCGGTTTCCGCTACTAATAAGTCTTCTACATTTATATCAGCAGGTTCAGTATCCTTTAATAATGCGGAGAAATCATTTACAAAAACATAACTGCTTGTATATTCCGCATTTACATCTCCATCTGCTCGTTTATTTCCTGGACACAAATAGCAGGCAGGATCGTATTCTGGCCGAGCATCTTTTGCAAGAGTTTCCACTTGCCCTTGCCATGGCCTTTTACTTCGGTGCGGAGAAACTAATATCTTTTCACCAGTAAGAATATTTAACCGTTTGTGGGGAAGATCATTAATTTCAAACATGACTATGGTTAAAGTATAACATTGTTTTAGCTGTATAAGTTACAAAATCAATTAATTGGATGTACTAGGACCATGTATTTTCAACTGCCCTTCTTTCGTGATCTCTAATGGATCTATAAATACTAATCGTTGATTTCCAGTTTTTGATGTTCGCGCATGGTAGACACAATATATTTTTCCGTCTGCGGCAAATAACAGTGAATTGTGTCCTGTACCAGTCACATCGCCACCATTGCTTGTATTTTTCTGTAATATAGGATTCGTAGTGGACTTCTTGAAAGGCCCTAATGGACTTTTTGAGGTCGCATAGCCAACTGCATAATTTTCTCCTGCAAAATGATTGGCAGAATACATCATATAGTACGTATCGTTATGCTTGAATAAATAGGATCCTTCGGTCCAGCGTCTATTAATTTCACCAGAGGTAACCGATCGGCTTTCCCACTCGGCCTGTTTATCATTCATTTTCACTGGAGGTCTTAGTAACAATTTGGGCTTTCCAACTACTCCAGACAAATCTGATTTTAATTCTACACCGTAAACCCAACTTTCTTCAATTTCCTTATACATCCCTTTATCTTTCGCCCATTGTGCAATTTCAGATTCGACGGGATGCTTATAGCAGCACCTAGAATAGTATAAATACATTTTACCATTATCGCCAATAAAAACGTTTGCATCAATAATCGGGTAGCCTGGATCAAATAAGGGTGCGCCAGTAAAATCTTCAAAAGGACCTGTTGGTTTGTCGGAAACTGCAACTCCGATTTTATAATTTTCTAATTCATTATTTGGATTGTCCTTCCAATGCGCAGAATAAAACATATAGTATTTATCTCCCCACTTATAAACTTCAGGAGCCCAAAAATCCTTGATCCCCCAGGCTTTTTCTTGTACATTGCTGTATGCTACACCTGAATGTACCCAATCTTTGAGATCATTGGAAGAATAGACCACAAATCCATTTGGAGTTCCACCGGTGCCAAACATATAATATTTACTACTATCGGCATCAAACAAGATATAAGGATCCCCAAAAGGGATATTCAATGGATTTCCAGGTAAAGTTTGCGCTACTACTTTGGATAATAATCCCTGACCCATCAGCAGCATTGTAAACAGCAGAAAATGCCTAACTGCAATGGTTTTTAGCGAATCAACTCTATTTTTTTTCATCATAATCAGTGCGTTCAGATTTAAAAAACTACTTTATAGTTGGCTTTTTTACAGGGTTGAGGGTTGGAATTCCATTTGATATATTGGGCCAACCATCTTTCCACATCAGCTCTCCTAACATTAACATCCTTCTATTTGTGCCATTTGCAAGCTTTCCTTGCTTTTTATCAATAGCATGGTAATAAATCCATTCTTTACCCGCAGCATCTTTTATTACTTTAGAGGTATGACCTGGACCTGCAATTAACTCATTTCCACTCAATATTAAGGTTCCTTTTCCACGTGTTTTTAAGTCAGCCCCATTTTGATCACTATAGGGCCCCAAAATATTTTTTGATCGCCCTACTAATACATGATATTGACTATTTGCTCCTTCACAACAGGACCCTTTAGAGCCTATAAAATAATAATAAGAGTCTTTTTTATAGATGGTTACCGCTTCAAAATCACCTGCTGCAATCTTAACCTTATGCTTATTTTTTATTTTTCTCCCATCTGCAGTTAACTCAATAGCAAATGTGCCTTGATTTTCATGATCGCTGAAACTGCCCCAAAAAAGGTAGTTTTTACCCTTCTCTGCATAAAAAAATGGATCTATTGAATTCGGCACATCGATGTCTTTACTATCAAACAATTTTCCTTGATCAACAAAAGGACCTTTTGGACTATCCGAAATTGCTAATCCAATGCCGGGGTTTGGATCCCCCCATGTAGATAGTGAATAGTATAAATAATATTTTCCATTGAGCATATTGATGTCAGGGGCCCATATTCCACCGTTTTTCTTCCAATTAGGACGTTCTTGGAAAGCTGTACCCACTAATCTCCATTGAACCATATCGGCAGATTCTAAAATGGGAACAAGCAATGATACTCCACTATTGTCCATTTTATCTTGAGTACCATATGCATAAAATAAATTCGTATTCGGATCTTTTAATACCGTAGGATCAGCCAACACAGGTTCAAAAACAGGATTTTTAAACGTATTAAGATTAGGGAGTGTGGAGTCAGGAACGGCTACACTTCTTGAATTGGAGATACTAGAACAACTAATGTTGATCATTATAAACAATGAAAACAGGACATAATTCATGTGTTTTTTTAAAATCCCCATCTTTAATTCTTTAGTAGTCTAGGCGTTAAATAGTTGGAATCAATCTGCATAACCTCTTCATTGTTTATCTTTTTAAAGGTTATAGTACTAATATACATTATTCGAGGATGAATTTTCGTCTGACTATGGTGGGCGTGGAAAACCACTCGCCAATTTCCTTCTTTATCTTTAAATGTTGCACTATGTCCAACACCTACTAAGTTTTTAGGTTTTTGAAGGATGGGATTATGTGCATATTTGGTCCATGGTCCTGTAATTTGATCGGCCGTAGCATAACCTATACCGTAAAATGGGCTTTCATAACTATTCCCAGAGTAAGTCATAAAGTACTTTTTCTTATGCTTTATAATAAATGGTCCTTCATTTACCCTAGGCCATACCTCTTCCCATTTTTGTGAAACATGAATGCAGGGCTTTTCAGTACCTTCTTTAATAGATAATAGATCGGGTTCCAATTCTGCAATCCACACATTCAACCCATCGTTAAATCGGTCATAAAGCATATACGGTTTACCATTGTCGACATACAGACTATTATCAATACATTTCTCATTGGCGATCATGGGTTTCTTAATATCTTGTGTGAACGGACCTAAGGGATGATCTGCAACTGCGACACAAATATGCTCTTCTGCAGAGTAAAACATATAGAATTTACCTTGGTAATAATGAACTTCTGGAGCCCAGAACCATTTCTCACCCCATACATCCCCTTTCTTTAGAGCCATTTTTTGTTTTGGTTCTTTCCAATTCATTAAGTCATCAGAGGTATAAACATCTATGCCATTTGGATTTGAAGTCCCATATGCATAGTAGGTTCCATTATGAAGTAAAATAAAGGGATCGCCAAAATATACAGGACTATTTAAACTATCAGATAGTGCACACTCTTTGTTGGAATTTACCTTAGCATGTGTATTGAGGTTAAAGAAAACGATAGTTAGCAAAAGGAGACAAGTAGCTTTACAAAATAAATGCCGTTGACTTAGAGCCCTAAAAACAGGAGAATATACTTCCATTTGACAGTTTACTGGTTAGTTTTAATAAGTTTATTTGAATAGAAAGTTTACTAATTTATTAAACTAAAACGATTATTCATACAGTTTTAATGATTATTTTACAAAACTGCTCATTCTATTATCTCTTGATTAAAGCTAACACTGCATGGCTGTTTGACAGCGAAATTCGGAGGTAGTAGGTTTAAAAATAATCATAGATCTTTCATTAGTATAAGTTAAAAGTAAATAAAACCTGTGAGACTATGCTAGAATAAATTAAATAGTACCTCAAGGAGGCAGGGTTTTTAATAACTGGTTTTTTCTTATAGGGACAAAAAAAATGTCACCAAAATATGGGTGACATTCCTTCGAATATGGGTTCGAAAAATAACGTTTACTACTTTAAGCAGTTACTAATTCAAAAATAGTAATTTCTGGAGCTATTCCCACACGACCTGGATAACCTAAGAAACCATAACCTGTGTTCACATATAATTTGGATTGTCCCTCTTCGTATAGACCTGCCCACTCTTTATAGATATATTTAGCCGGACTCCATTGAAAATGCTCTCCTCGGACACCAAATTGCATTCCATGTGTATGACCAGCAAACATCACGTCTACATCTGTCTCCAATACTTGAGCACGCCAGTGAGAAGGATCATGTGACAATAATAATTTCACTGCTTTATCTTCAGTTCCCATTAGTGCTTTCTTCAAATCTCCTTTCTTTGGAAATCTTCCAGTACCCCAATTTTGAACCCCTACAATGGAAATTTCGTCACTACCCATTTTTATTGTTCTATTCTCATCCATCAACAAGTCCCAACCCATCACTTTTTGAGTATCAATGATGCTTTTTAGATTTCTACTTTTCTCAATAGAATCATTTTTTCCATAATAATAATCACCATAATCATGATTACCTAAAGTTGAGTAAACTCCTAAATCTGCTTTTAGTTTTGCAAAGATGTCTTGATAATCCCTCATCTCGTTGGCAACATTATTCACCAAATCTCCAGTAAAAAATATAGCATCAGGTTTTTCGTTTAACAACATTTCAACACCGCCTAAAACTGCTTTTTTATTATAAAAAGACCCCGAATGAACATCAGAAATTTGTGCAATTTTTAACCCATGAAAAGATTTCGGCAGGTTTGGAAGAACTAACTTTTGTCTTCTAATTCGATAATCATAAGCTGTTGAAATAACCCCCCAAGCTAAAGGTACCATTGGTAATGCTGCGACAACAATTCCTGATTTCAATAAAAATTCGGAACGTGAAATTCCTTTCTTAGCAACTTCTGGCAAAGGTTTATCAATATCATCAATCCGTTCTTCACTAGATTTAGTTTTGTCAGGATTAACTAATCGAGAAATCCATACTCCTCCTCGTCTTATATCATCTATAATTAGCACGACAACATAAACGAATTTACTAACGGCAGTCAAAAAGAAAGCAACTAGTATTATCGATCGTACAGCTAATGGAATAGCATACTGAAATGAAATAAACAATCCTGTTAACAATGCAATAGAATAGCCCCACCACAAAAAGGCGAACCAGCGAGTTCTCATGAATTTGATATTCGTTGCCCTTAAGGCAAAGAATATGTAAAAATCCATTACAAATAATATGAAAGCGTTTAGTTTAAGCATATTTTAATTTCCATTTTCCAAAACCATTCTTTTCAAAGCTTCAATCCACATAGGATTATCATTTAAGCTTTCTACCATGTGTACTTCTTCACCACCCATCTCTTTAAACTCATTCGCATATTCCACTTGAATTTCATCCAATGTTTCTATGCAATCGGAAACAAAAGCAGGGCTGAAAACTAATAATTTCTTCTTCCCTTCATTCGCAAGTTGATGTAAAGTATCAGAAGTATAGGGTTGAATCCATGGTGTTTTCCCTAACCTAGATTGAAAACAGACGGTATATTTATCCTCTGGGATATTTAATTTCTTGACTATAGCCCTTGATGTGGCATAACATTGGGAAAGATAACAGAAATTATTAATTTCTTTTTGACATGAGTCACATCCAAAATCTGGACATTTCAATTCTTTTTTAGGGTCAATCTTCCCAAGTTGACGTACAGGTAATCCATGATAACTAAATAAGAAATGATCATAATAAGCTAAATCATGTTTTTGGGCATGTTCCGCAAACACATCCACCATTAACGAATTATCGCAATAACTACTTACAAAATTTAGTTTAGGAAAATATTGCCATTTACGTATAATTTCCATGACACGGTCGATAACCGAACCAGAAGTCGCTGAAGCATATTGTGGAAAAAGTGGAATTACCAACAAAGAATCTAAAAACATGCTCTCCAGTTTATCCAATACACTTTGCAAAGAAGGTTCCTGGTAACGCATAGCTAATTCTACCTGATATTCTGGACCCAAAGACTCCTGAAGCATTTTTTGCTGTAACTCACTGTAATACATGAGTGGAGAACCCGTTTGATCATCCCAAATAGTAGCATATGTTTCTGCAGATTTAGAGGCTCTTTTCGGCACAATAATACCTTTCACTAAAAGATTTCTTGAAATTGTTGGAATATCCATTACTCGTGGATCCATTAAGAATTCGGTCAGGTATTTTCTTACTTCACTGGTAGTTGGTGCATTAGGAGTACCAAGTTGCACCAGAAGCACACCCTTTTTTGCTTTGTTACTCATACGTAGCACAAAAGTAACATTATTTATAGCAAAAGGAGTTTTGCGGTTTAATTTTAAGAGACTGAACTATTGAATTTTAAATTAAGATGACGATTACATCCCTTCAATGGTTTCTTTTACCTTTTTCATGAGCCACATAGGGGTTGAAGTCGCCCCACATATTCCCACGGTATCATTTGATGAAAAGATATCGGCGGTTAATTCATTTGGATCTGACACAAAATAAGTTTGGGGATTTACCGATTGGCACACATCAAAAAGCACTTTTCCATTAGATGATTTTTTACCGGAAACAAATATTATTTTATCATACTGTTTTGAAAAATTCTCCAAATCCTCGTATCTATTGGATACTTGGCGACAAATGGTATCATTTGCTTTTACCTCATACCCTCTAGCTAACAACTCGTTTTTAATAGCATAAAACTTATCGACGCTTTTCGTTGTTTGACTATAAAGTGTGAATTTCGATGGTAAATCGACCTGATCTAACTCATCAATATCCTGAAAAACAATAGCCTCATTATTTGTCTGCCCTTGCAAACCAATTACTTCCGCATGCCCATGTTTTCCAAAAATTAGTATTTTCTCTTGGTCATCGTGAGAGGTTTTTATTCTATTCTGTAATTTCAATACCACAGGACAAGAGGCATCAATAAGTGTAATATTATTTTCTAATGCGAATTTATACGTTTCAGGCGCTTCCCCATGAGCACGGATTAACACTTTTTCATTTTGAAGATCTTGCAAATCCTCATGTGAAATAATTCGAAGACCCTTCGCTTTCAATCGTGCTACCTCTTCATCATTATGCACAATATCCCCTAAACAATACAAATAACCATCCTCTTCCAAAATCTCTTCAGCCATATCAATAGCGTATACTACTCCAAAACAAAATCCGGAATCCTTATCGATAGTTACTTGTAGGTTTTTTGACATAATACAAAGTTAGCGAATTTTAATAGCATGAGTCAATAATTTTATTACCTATACCAGCAAGTCCTTTTCATTGGAAAGTTTATGCTTGGGATAGGAATTTCCTGATTGAATAAGTACCTTTGTGAAAATTTTTTCAATAACATGGCAACGAACAGAACATTTACAATGATTAAACCAGATGCAGTAGCAAATGGTCACATTGGAGCAATTTTAAACGATATTATTGCAGGCGGATTTAAAATCATCGCAATGAAATACATTCAGTTAAGCGCTGAAGATGCAGGTAATTTCTACGCTGTACATAAAGAACGTCCTTTTTATGCAGATTTAGTAAGTTTCATGACTTCAGGTCCAATAGTTGCAGCGATTCTTGAAAAAGAAAATGCAGTAGAAGATTTCCGTACCTTAATTGGTGCTACAGATCCTTCAAAAGCAGCAGAAGGAACGATCAGAAATAAATATGCAAAATCAATCGATGCGAATGCAGTTCATGGTTCTGACTCCGATGAAAATGCAGAAATAGAAGGAAATTTCTATTTTTCTCAGTTTGAAAGATTCTAAGAAATTTAATATTTAAATAGCAAAGGGGATCATATATGGTATGATCCCCTTTTGCTTATATATACTGTCTAGTTTTTTTTGAAACTTACCAGTTTATTTGCTGATGAATGGAAAGAAGTAAATGGTTCCCCAATTTAGATTTCCCCACATGCTGCATCATATACCCCAATTGCAAGCCCAATTGATCTTTAGCCTTAAACCCCAAACCAGCATATGCCCTATTCCGATCAAAAAGAGATTCTGTCATCGGATTATCTATATTTAAGAACAACTCATCATAAAATGCTAGGTATACTCCTCCTTTGTTCATTTCTTTATTGGTCAATGGTATATCTAAAAAAAGACAATATCTAAATCTAGATTGAAATTCCTGACCTTCTACAAACCGTTCCTCCACACGTATTCGATGCCGTAAACCCAATTTACTCACTTTATGAGAGAAAAGGCCCTCCTGATAAATCCTATGTTCTGAAAAAGGAAGGTTTGGTTCTCCTTCGGCCTCCGAATAGCCATAGGCGTAACCTAGAGACACTTGAAAATACGGCTTCCATTTGTACTGACCCGCGATTCGACCTAATGTTTGCTGATGATCCCCAATTACTTGATGATCTCTAATCTGCAGCTCATGATGCAAATTAAATTTGCTGTTTTTAAAATTTGATTGGCCAAAATAAATCAGCCATCCTTTAGTCGATTGACCAAATGATGAGTTGACTAAAAATAAAAATGTAGAAATTAATAAAAGTTTGCGCATGACCGAAAATAAATCAAAATGCGCAATTCAGACTTGCTTAACTGTAACAATACCTTTATAGAACGTACTCTGCTATTGAATAAATAAGCTTATCTTCTTTTTTCAAGTCGATTAGAATACCCGAGTGGACAGGTACGTATTCTCTTTCAAAGTCATCAATTCCTTATCTTCCTTTTTCTTATCAAAGTAGCCGCACAGGTGTAGAACTCCATGAATGATCACGCGATGCAATTCATCCTCTTGAGAGACATTAAATTTTAGAGCATTCTCCTGAATACGCTCTACAGAAATAAATATATCCCCTGAAATAACGGCCTCCTCTTCTGAGGAGTCGAATGTTACAATATCAGTAAAAGTATCATGGTTCAAGTATTGTTTATTAATATCTAAAAGGTAGGCATCTGAACAAAAAATAAAGTTCAACTCCCCAATACGTTTGAAATTTTCTGACTTTATAGTACCTTGAATCCAAGTACGTAAATTCTGTTTATTTTTTACCCTGTAATTTACATCCTCAGTAAAAAAATGAATATCCTTTAAACCCATTTTAAAATGCTTTTGATTCCATATATGTTTGCAAAATTAAAGTAGCCGAAATCCGATCCACCATTTCTTTATTTTGCTTTTTACTCTTGTTCATCCCCGATTGTGCAATGGTCTGTGAAGCAATTTTAGAAGTAAATCGTTCATCAATTTCCGCAACTGGAATGTGTGGGTAAACTTTTTTTAATTTTCGCACAAAACCAAGAACATGGGGGGCAGATTGAGAAGCAGATCCATCTAACTGCAGGGGCTTACCGACTACAAATGTTTCAACTTCCTCTTTTGACAAATACTCTTTTAAAAAATCCCATAGGTCATTGGGATGTATGGTGGTTAAAGAAGTTGCTATTATTTGTAATGAGTCTGAAACTGCGATCCCTATACGTTTTGTACCATAATCAAATGCCATTAACCTCATTTCTTTTTTTTTACAAAAATACAATTAATGTTTTATAACTCTGAATATTCCAAACTTGATAAATAAGCGATAACTTTGGTAGATAATATTTACTCATGGCTCGATTCATCTATATACTTCTCTTGATTCCTACTCTGTTAAGTGCTCAAAGTTTTGAGCAACAAGTTCAAACATATAGAAAATTAAAAGCAGAGGAAATGACCAAATCCGATTATGGCCCATTGAGAAAAAACCAAATCCCTTATTTAAATTACTTTCCTGGAAATGAAAGAATGGTCGTACAGGCCAAGGTAGAAGTTCTCATGAATGAATCCAGTTTCAGAATGCCCACATATGATGGCACTTCCAATGAGTATAAACGCTATGCCCTACTCCATTTCCACATAGACAATCAAGAATTTACGCTTACCGCTTATCAAAGTGTAAGTTTATTTCAAAACCCAGCCTATCAAAATCATTTATTTGTACCGTTTACAGATTTATCCAATGGAGAATTAACCTATGATGGAGGCAGGTATTTAGATTTATCCATAGAAGACATCACAAACAATCAACTTAAAATTGATTTTAATAAAGCGTACAATCCTTATTGCGCTTATAGTAATGGGTACAGATGTCCACAACCTCTTCAAGAAAACAATTTGAACATCACTATTGACGCTGGAGAAAAAAAATATAATGGACCAAAAAACGAACGTATTGTGAATAAAAACGCTGCAAAAAACTTCAGTTCTACTGAAGAAAAAATTATTGAATCTGCTGATGAATTAAGCGTTATGCATGTTTATTTAACTACAGATGAGGAAGAATTAAAAACACTTAGGAAACCTTCTGAAGATATTAAATTTAACGACCCCTTATTGGCAAAGTTGGCTTCTCGAATGTTAAAAACAGTACAAGATCCCAAACATCAAGGCGTTGGAATAGCAGGACCTCAGGTAGGTATCAATAAAAATGTAATTTGGGTGCAGCGATTTGATAAAGAAAATGAACCTTTTGAATTCTATATCAATCCAAAAATTATTTGGAGGTCAAAGCTTACTCGCGTAGGCGCTGAAGGCTGCCTATCTATTCCCGACCAAAGGCAAGATGTCTATCGAAGCTTTTCTATTCGTTTACAATACATTGATACCGCTGGCAACTTACTTGAAGAAAATATAGAAGGATTTACAGCTGTTATTTTTCAACATGAAGTAGATCACCTTTACGGCATACTATTTCCAGATCGATTAGCCGAACAATCCGAAAAGGAGTGGGAAACTTTGAATGAAAAAACACAATTATTTATTCCTAAAGGAAGCTTAAGACCTTAATTTTTAATCGCAAATAATACAAAAAAGCCTTTCATTTTCCAATGAAAGGCTTTTTTGTATTATGATTTAATGGATGATTAACGATCCTTTAACTTAACTTCATATAATTTCGTCCAATCTTTCCCTGTCACCAATAATGATTTAGCATCCGACTTGTAGGCAATTCCATTCATTTCATTTCCCGTAGAAGCTCGTTTGCCATCATATAATCCAACAAAATTGATTTTCCCTTCGACCACTCCAGTATTGGGATCGATGATCACGATGATATCTTTATCTGCATGATATAAATTAGCATATACTTTACCATCTATATATTCCAATTCGTTTATGCTATCTACAGGTCCATTATCATCAAAAACCTGAATAAAACCAGTTTCTTTTAAAGAAGACTTATCTAAGAAAAATAATTTATTACTTCCATCCGATTTTATAAAGCGGGTCCCATCATAAGTTAAGCCCCATCCCTGTTTTGACTGTTGATAATCGAATGTTTTAATCGTATTAAAATCCTGCTTATTAAAAACAAATCCAATATTGCTCTCCCAAGTCAACATAAAAACTTCATTACCTACCACAGTCATACCTTCACCAAAATACTTTTCTTCTAAGTCTTTTTTCAACAAAACCTTCCCTGTAGCCAATTCAACCTTACGAATAGAAGAACGGCCATTCATTCCCGTACTTTCGTACAAAATAGTTCCATCATAATACAATCCTTGCGTAAATGCATTAGGATCATGGGGATACGTTTGGACCACTTCAAAAGCATATGGCTTAGGTGCAGGCGGTACAATTAATAATTCACTATAGGTTATATCCTCCTTTCCGGCAGCATATACCGTAGCGCTCAATCTTTTATTACCATACCCGATTTCGTTCGAATCAAACAGTACCGTCGTCGTATCAACCTTACGTTCAAAAACATTCCCATCAATAGCATATACAACGGAATCTACTGCTGGATTAGGGAAATTTAATTTAAGTTGAATCTTCTCCCCTTTCAGCACTCGACTTCCAGTGCTAGGAGTAAGGAATTCAAATTTACCCTGTTGTGTTTTACAACTTAATACTGAAATAATAGTTACCAATAAACAAAGTTTGGCTGTAATCTTCATGTTCATAACTTTTAATAGTTCCAAAATGCATCTTTCATATAATGCAATTTATTATTTATATAAAAGAGGAAATCAAATCGTATTTGTCCTTCATATCCTTTTTCCATCATATAGGATTCTGCTGCACGGGCAAGGTTTTCTTGTTGATGTTCAGAGATCAGATCAGAAATAAGAACATGTGATGCGTTTGAACGTACTTTAACTTCAACAAATACCAAATCTTGCTGATCTAGCGCAATGATATCTACTTCTAATTTTTTATACCTCCAATTTAATTCAATTATTTCATATCCCAATTTTTTTAGAAATAAAACCGCCATTTCTTCACCCTTATCTCCTAACGTTTTGCGATATGTTTTACCCATTATTTGACGATGGTATTTCCCAATAAGGTTCCTAATAGTTTCTCGCCTTCTTTCAGTTTTTGGTAATTTGCTATTAATATTTGGATCTCCATTTCATCCGTAATCGATTTCAATTCCTCTCTAATTTGATGCATTTGCACTTCAATCTTCACTTTTTTCATACGATAAACCAATTGATTAACAAGATCCTTCAATTGCTCTTGCTCCAATGGAACATGAATCTTGCGTTTATCATCATTCCAATTGGGACTGATTTCATATTTATTCACCAATGAATCGATTGCTAGAGCCGCTACTTCCGCATTTTCATTCGAAAAGAAAAACTTTGCCTCTGGGACTTGGAAATCTTCCGATTGTTTCTGAAATTCTTTAATAACTAGCAGACAGGCTTGATCTTTATATTCCACATCACTCAAACTCGCTAATAAATATGGAGCAACAGGGATATCACCATCTCCTTCCCAAGTCACTAATTCTCGACCATAATTTAACAATACCCGCACCAACTCTTTTTCCATCCGTATCTCTGGGGTCAAAGTGGAATTTACTGGATTAGGTAAAGATATACCTTCCGCCTGCATAGCAGCCAACATTTCCGCCGGTATATATTCCTCCTGTTCCGATTGTTGCGCTTCCGCTTGTTGTTGCTGATGGCTCTCCTTACGTTCCCTGGCTTTCGACTTTTCTATCCGGATTTTATTCAACTCGCTGAGTAAAATCCGCTCTTCCATATCCAATAAGCTACTACATTGCTTGATGTAAATCGAAACTTTAATTTCATCAGGAATTAAAGCTATACTTTGCACAACCTCCCGAATGACCTCCGCTTTTTTAATAGGGTCATTTTGAGCATCACGCAATAATATATTCGTTTTATAAAAGACAAAGTCTTCTTGATGTTTTTGGATATACTCTTTAAAAGCAGATGCTCCATAACGCTGAACATAAGAATCTGGGTCATTCCCATCTGGAAATAAGAGAACTTTTACATTGAGTCCCTCTTCCAATAACATATCTGTTCCGCGAAGAGAAGCTTTTATTCCAGCCTCATCGCCATCGTATAAGATGACCACCTGTTTGGTATACCGTGCTATAAGCTTAATCTGTCCCGTTGTTAATGAGGTTCCAGAAGAAGACACCACATTTTCCACAGCAGCTTGATGACAAGAAATAACATCAGCATATCCCTCCACCAAATAACAAACATCCTTATCAAGGATTGCTTTTTTTGCAAGATGCAAACCATATAACACATTCGATTTATGGTAAATCTCACTCTCCGGAGAATTTACATACTTAGGTGTAGATTTATCACTTTTAAGTGTCCGGCCACCAAAACCTAATATTCTACCCGTTAAATTATGTATAGGGAAAATTACTCGACCACGAAAGCGATCATACCAGGATTTATCATCGCGTTCAACCGCCAATCCCAGTTCCACCAAATTCCGATTTAGAAAACCATCTTCCTTAGCTTGATCCACTAAACCTGTCCAAACATCAGGTGAATAGCCTAATTCAAACTTTTTTATGATGTCATCACGGTAACCACGCTCATGAAAATAGCTGAGTCCAATAGATTTTCCAAGATCCGTATCCCAAAGTTGAGTTTTAAAGAATTTACCCGCCCATTGGTTCATGACGTATAAACTTTCGCGCTTATCATGAACTTCTGTTTGTTCAGCACTACGCTCCACCTCCTCTACAGGGATATTATATTTGTTGGCTAAAAAACGAATCGCCTCAGGGTATGCATACTTCTCATGATCCATGACGAACTTTAGCGAGTCCCCACCTGCACCACATCCAAAGCATTTATAAATCCCTTTAGAAACGGAAACATAGAATGATGGCGTTTTTTCATTATGGAATGGGCAATTCCCTATGAGTGAAGATCCTCTTTTTTTAAGATCTACAAATTCTCCAACAACCTCCTCAATACGGGCAGTATCTAAGACTTTATCGATGGTTTCTTGCTTAATCACGGATTATTGTATTTATCTGTTGATTTACAAAGATAAGACACCAAGTCATAAGAAAAGCTAGGTTGTAAGAATTTAACTTTTTTTAATGGGCTTAGCCATTTACTTGGTCAAGCTGTTCAAAAATTGAATTTTTTGAAATATATTCTGGAACAATTTCTTTAATCAACTCAACAAGAAGCATTGGATTTTGTTCTGCATGTTGATTACAAACTTGCTTACATAAGTCTTCAATTAAGTTCTTTTTCTCATCCAATTGATCCAATCGAACTTTAGCAATCATAATTTTCTCATGATGCGTTTTGCTTGTGTTCTCATTATCGGCAAGCAATTCTTCATAAATTTTTTCCCCAGGTCTCAAACCGGTTATTTCTATTCCAATATCTTGAGGATAATTGAAACCCTTCAATCGAATCATACGAATGGCCAGATCCATAATTTTAACAGGATTCCCCATATCAAACACATAGATTTCACCACCGTTACCCATGACACCGGCTTCTTGAACCAACTGACAGGCTTCTGGGATCGTCATGAAATAACGTGTAATATCTGGATGGGTAATTGTTAAAGGACCTCCACGTTTTAATTGTTTCTCAAACAAAGGAATGACCGAACCATTCGATCCCAATACATTCCCAAAACGAGTCACTATAAAATTTGTTTTGCTCTGTTTATTAACCGCAGACACATAAATTTCAGCAACGCGTTTCGTAGCTCCCATTACATTCGTCGGATTGACCGCTTTATCGGTAGAAACCATCACAAATTTTTCAACCCCATACTTATCGGACATATCGGCAACATTTTTAGAACCCCATACATTGGTTAATATGGATTCGTAAGGGTTTTGCTCCATTAAAGGGACATGCTTATAAGCAGCAGCATGAAAAACGATCTGAGGTCTGTATTGTTCAAAAACCATATCCATAAAGTGTCGGTCTCGCACATTGCCTACCATATACAGGATATTCTTGTCTGCATGCATCGATAAATCTTGTTGAATATCGTATAACGCTGATTCGGCTTGGTCTATCACGATCAATTGCTGAAAATTAGTAAATGCAATTTGTCGAACCAGTTCAGAACCTATGGATCCTGCACCTCCAGTAACTAGGATAACTTTGCCCTGAAACATCTCGTGAATGATAGGATTTTCCAAACGTATGGCTTCACGTCCTAACAAATCATCTATTTTCAAAGTTCTGATCTGTCTTGAAGCCACCTTTCCATTCATTAATTTGGCCGAAGAAGGCATAATTTTCAATTTTACAGGGAGGGGTTCTATCTGTGCAGAAATTTTAGACAGTCTATCTTTATTATTATCATCCAAAGCGATGATGATGCTGTCTATTTTTAATTTCACAACATAACCTTCGGTCAGCTGATTCATGTTCAAAATCTTATAGCCATTGATTAACTTCCCAATTCGATTGGGATTATCATCCGCAAAAGCCACTACCTTAAACTTCCTGCGATTATCATTGCGGAGCAAGTTTAAAGTAATCATGCCCATATTCCCAGCGCCGAAAATTAACACATATTCCACTTCACGACCTGCAAAAAATATTTGCTCATGAATAGTTCTATAAAATATACGGGCTGCCACTAAGCAGACCATCGTAAAGAAGGCATGCGTAAACAAAACAGCATAAGACAAGCGAAAATGTTGGCCTATATCTGTCGTTTGATCATAATTTAAACGTACAATGAAAGAAATAAGCATCAATATACCCCAAGCAATGAAAACCGATTTAAAAATGCGCCAAGCATCTCGAAAACCAGTTTGCCGAACAATGCCTTTGTAGGTTGAAAAATAAATAAAACTAAGGGCATAAAGTGCTGTAACCACCAAGGATTTTTTCACCATCAATTCGACCGCAAATCGACCTTTGAAACTATTGATTACATAATTGGACAAATAATAACAAAAGATGACGATAAGTAAATCAATAATTAATATTACCCATCTTGGGCTATCCTTGCGAAAATATTTTCTTAAACCGGTAATGTTCATTCGTAAACTTTGTTAATATATGCACCTAGCATAGCATATCGCTAGAAAAAACGGGGTTAGCTACAATGCCATACAACAAAGTTGATGCCACTCTCAGAAATGTTTGAAAGTAAAAATAAAATTATTTTCCATCCTAAAAGATGGTAATCGTTAACATTAAGTTGAATGTATCAACATAGCTGCTAAAGAATAAAACCAATCAACCCTCAATTTAAGTTTTGAAGATAATAAAAAAGGACACCATTTAGGTGTCCTTTCCATTGTTTTATTTTTTCTTCTTCTTAAAGAACTTCTTTACTTGCTTGTTCAGTTTGGATCTCAAAGAAACAGAACTCGAATCAATATAGCCATAACCGTACCCATATCCATAACCGTATCCATAACCTCTTGCGAAATCCACATCATTAATGACTACTGCCATATTCTTTAATTTACCATCTTCATACAATTCCTTAGGAACATTCAATAAACGACGATCTAAGTAATTTGCACGAGTCACATAGATAGTCAAATCAGCATTTTCCGCAATTAATAAAGTATCCGTCACTAAACTTACTGGCGCAGTATCTACAATTACATAATCGTAATGCGTTCTTCCGTATTCAATAACCTCATTAAAATAGCCATTCATTAATAACTCTGCTGGATTTGGTGCAATATAACCCGAATAAATGATGTCAAAATCATAAGGAGCAGGTTTCTTAATGATGATATTCTCTACCGGCATATCCGGATTAATTAAATATTGAGTAATACCAATATTCGTATGTTGCAAATGCGATAAACCTAAATAATCCAATACTTTTGGAGAACGAATATCTGCACCAATCAATAAAACCTTCTTACCTGACATAGCCAATATGCGCGATAAATTAGTCGAAACAAATGATTTTCCTTCACCAGAAGTCGTCGAAGTCACAAACATCACTGCAGATTCTTTCTTTGCGCCCAACATAAAAGAAATATTGGTCCGTAATATCCTGAATGCTTCTGCCAATGACGAACGATCATTATCTTTCACGATTGGATCTTCCGAACTTGGAATTTCTCCTAAAATCGGCGCATTAAATTTCTCTTCTATATCTTTTCTGGAATGCACCTTATTGTCTAATAAAAACTTAATGTAGAGTATTGCTAACGGAAGCAGTAATCCGACAATAAAAGCTCCAAGAAGTACAATAGATTTTTTCGGAGAAACAGGAATGTTTGATCCATAGGCTTCATCAATTACTTTTAGAATGGCAGGGGTTGCAGACGCTTTAATTTCTGTTTCTTCTCGTTTTTGAAGCAAAAATAGATACAAAGATTCTACGATCTGTTGTTGCCTAGATATATCCTTAAATCCACGCTCTTGATTTGGAAGCTTATTTAATTTACCTTCAAATTTATTCTTTTGCCCTTGTAGTGCATTTACATTGGATTGCAATACTTGCCTATAATTCGCTAATGAAGAATTTAATGTTAAACCTATTTCTGAAATACTTTTATTCAAATTTTGTACAACAGGATTACTTGGAGTTGCAGATTTCAATAAATCATCACGTTCCAACACCAAATCATTATACGATTTTACAGTAGCTTGTATTGAAGGATCTTCTAAACCAATATTGGATGGTAATAAAGCCCCATCAGTACCATTCATAGCACCACTCATCATATCAGCTAAGCGCAATTGAGTTTGAAAATCAATTAATTTTCGATCATTCTCAGTTGCACTTTGCATGTAAAGTTGAGCTTCTGTCTCCATATCGACAATATTACTCTGATCTTTAAAATCAGCAACCTTTGAATCTGCGGAAGCCAGATCTTTAGATATTAGATCTAATCTGGAATTGATAAATTGAGATGTCGCCTTACTTATTCTCGTCTTGTCTTCCGTAACATCATTATTATATTGATCAATTAAAGAGTTTAATAGTAATTGGGCTTTGTAAATATTTCCAGAATTCATAGAAAAATTAACCACGTAAGATTGTTTCTCTTTATTTGGTGTAATATTAATTTGTTTAAGCAAATCATCTACGGATCTATTTACAGGGACAAATAAAATTTCTATTTCATAATTTAATTGTCTTTTTCCTTGAGGCAAAATCATAATAGATCCTAAAGGACTATTAAATTTCTGACCAAACCCAATATTTCTTGTGCCGTAATCATTATCTGTTACTACTAATTTATTATTCTTTTGAACAATTGTAATTGAATAATATGATGAATCCAATTTACTATTCTGTGGATCTAATAAAACTAGTTTTATTGGTGATTGAGATTCTAATAATTCAGAAGACTTTACATTACCTTTGAATGTATACGTTATATTAAATCTATTTTGATCAACAACCTTTCTAAATATTCTTCGGGACTTCATCACATCGATTTGATCGGACACAAATGCCGAAGAGGAACTTCCCATTCCTGTTAATGAAGCCATTTCAGCTAACCCAGATAATTCACCAGTAGCTTTATTTTCATCTTGAAGTAATATCTTAGCAGTAACACTATAAATTTTATCTGCATAACGCAAATACACAAAGGCTATTGAAATGCAGACAATTAAAGATAAAACAAACCATTTCCAATAATAAGCATATTGTTCAAACAATTGTTTTAAATTAATTTCTTGATCCTCAGTTTTTGAATTTTTAGAATTTGGTAAATTACTCATGAATCTTGTCTAATTAACGAACAATAACAGCTACTATGGTAATAATCAAACCAGCTATCGATACAAAAATGGATGTGTTTTGCGTATATTTCGAAGATTGAATTCTTGCTCCGTTGGGTTCTACGTAAATTACATCATTTTGTTTTAAAAAATATACTGGCGAATTTAACGATTCTCTTTTAGTTAAATCTATTCGATATTCATTTTTTTGTCCATCTTCTTCACGAACAACCAAAACATTCTTTCTTACCCCATTTATGGTCATATCACCTGCCAAACCCAATGCTTCCAAAATAGAAACACGATCATTATCAATGGTAAAAGTACCTGGTCGCACGACCTCTCCTAAAACAGAAATTTTAAAATTGCGTAAGGTAATATTTGCGCCAGGATTATGAATATCTTTTCCGACTTCTTTTTTTATATAATCAATTGCTTCCAATCGTGTTAACCCTCCTAACTTGATTTTACCTAATTGTGGGAAATCAATAAAGCCATCTTGGTCAATAGTGTAAGTAGGCACAAATGGACTATTTGATTGTAATGTTCCTGCTTGATAAATATTTACTTGATTATATGGAGAACTTACTTTTAAATCATCTGCCGTAATTGAAATAGTTAAAATATCTCCAGGCTGAAATTTTGTTGTAAATTGTCTATTAGTCGTATTTAACACAACCGAATCTTGTTGAAAATAAACCAATTCATTTCTTGATGCGCAAGAGAATAAAAAAGAAAGTAAAATTATACTAAAGAGTAGTTTCATAATTCTAAAAGCTAATAATGAGTCCATGATATCAAAAATTAGTCCAACTTTTATTATAAAAATATTAACACTAAAAACTATTAATAATATCAGTTATCTTATTTCCTATTCTTTCTTTTTGTAATTCATTTAAATTTGATCCAGAAGGAAGACACAACCCATTATTAAATAAATTTTCAGAAATATCTGTACCATAATATGGAGAGTTTATAAATACTGGTTGTAAATGCATAGGTTTCCATAATGGTCTAGACTCAATATTAAATTTTTGCAATCCTAATCTCAAATCTTCACTCGTAAATTTAGATTCCTCAGGATTAATAACAATAGCAGATAACCAATGATTGGAATAATACAAGTTAGAAGGCTCAATTTGCATTTTAATACCTGGATAATTATTAAAAATTTCTAAATAAAATTTCATCATTGTTCTTCTCGAATTTATTCTATCAGGTAATACTTCCATCTGACCACGTCCTATGCCAGCACATATATTTGACATCCTATAATTGTAGCCTATATGGGAATGTTGATAATGTGTCGCCTTATCTCTAGCCTGAGTGGAGAGAAATACAGCAAAATCTTTGTCTTCTTTCGTTTGACAAACTAATGCACCTCCACCTGAAGTTGTTATAATTTTATTACCATTAAAACTCAATACCCCATATTTACCAAATGTACCACAAAACTGATTTTTAAATTTTGATCCTAAAGCTTCAGCAGCATCTTCAATCACAGGAATATTGTATCTATTTGCAATACTCATGATTTTATCAACTTTAAAAGGCATTCCATATAAATGTACAGCAATTATCGCTTTTGGAGTTTTACCAGATTTTATTCGATCTACAATTGCTTCTTCGAGTGCATTTGGACATATATTCCAAGTATCAATTTCTGAATCCACAAATATTGGTGTGGCACCAAGATATACAATCGGGTTCGCAGAAGCCGAAAAAGTAAAAGATTGACAAATAACTTCATCGCCAAAACCAACTCCGCATTCAATTAAGGCTAAATGTAGAGCTGCTGTACCAGAAGATAATGCTGCTATATTAACATTTGATTTTAAATATAATTCCAATGCTAATTCAAACTCATTTACATTCGGACCTAGGGGAGCAACCCAATTTTCATCAAAAGCCTCATGTATATATTTTAATTCGTTCCCTCCCATATGTGGTGAGGAAAGCCAAATTTTATCATTCTCTATATTTCCCATTATCTTTTATAAATTATTTTTAATTATTTTGCCAGGATTTCCTACAACAACTGAATTATCAGGAATATTACGTATAATAACCGAACCTGCACCAATTATACAGTTTTTCCCAATAGAAATACCTTGTATTATACAAGATCCAATTCCGATATGTGAACATTCTCCTATAGAAACATTCCCTGCAATACTCACCCCTGGAGAAACATGTACAAAATCTTCAATATTACAATCATGATCTATAGAACAATTACTGTTTATTATACAATGGTTGCCTATTAAAACATTTGGATTAATTATTACACCAGCCATAATAACTGTTCCTAAGCCTATTTTAGAAAAAATTGACACAACAGAATTCGGATGAATCAAGCAACTAGCTTCTAATTTATATTCATTAACTATTGACTTTCTAATTCGATTATTTCCTATCGTGACGAATGTATTCATTTCAATTTTTTCCAAATCGTGCTCAATGTCATGATCTAAAAACTTTATTTTCTCAAAGTCATTGTCATAAACATTTTTTAAAGCTAAATTATTTAATAATATAATTTCTACCACGACTTTAGCATGCCCACTAGCACCAAATATTGAAATTTTATTCATTACCTTTAAATTCTTCAGAACTAACGTGACCGACTTGATTAATACCCTCCCTTATGAAAACTTTTTTAATTGTAAGGAACAAGATTTTCAAATCCAGTTTAAATGAAATGTTCTCAACATACCATACATCTAAAGAAAATTTAGAATCCCAAGAAATTGCATTTCTTCCATTTACTTGAGCCCAACCGGTAATTCCAGGTTTAACATCATGTCTTCTTTTTTGATAATCATTGTATAGAGTCAAATATTGAATTAATAATGGCCTTGGACCAATTAAAGACATATCTCCTTTTATTACATTAATTAATTGAGGAATTTCATCTAAAGATGATTTCCTAATAATAGAACCCAAATATGACATTCTTTCTTTATCACTTAACAAGTGCCCCAATTTATCTCGTTTATCATTCATTGTTTTAAACTTTATAATTTTAAATATCTTTTCTTTATAACCAGGTCGTTCTTGAAGAAAGAAAACTTTTCCTGAATTAGAAATAAATAATAAAAAACAAATTATAATAAAAATAGGCGATAAAATTACTAATCCAAATAATGAAATTAATAAATCAATTAGTCTTTTTAGGAAACCTCTGTAAATCATTTAATATATATTTTTGAATGAATATTAGTAATATTTTTGATTTTATTCATAGTATTCCTATCAACACCATTATTTGTATTTAATAATATTTCTAAATTATTAGAAAGTTCAGTATTTGGAATAAAAAAAGGAGTATTTAACGAATTTTTCCAATTAGGATTATTAATTAAAATTCTTCCAGAAAAATTTCCCCATTTTTTCTGATTTTTCCCAGGATAATATGCCATTCCCATTTTAGAAAAGTAATCTGTGTGATTATTAACATTTATAATTACTTCTCTTTTGCTAGGACCAGGGAGATTCATTAGTGCTAATAAAATACCTCTATTACCATTGTTAAAAGTTACAGGATAATTTAATGTAATATTATTAACAACTTGAGTATTATTATCTGGCTCTATGTCAATACCTGCCATAGGTGATGTTCCAAATGTATTTGAAGCTAAAAGATTATTCACGATTATATCTGAACCATAAACAATCGAAATCCCATTTCTCCTATTGTTATCAACATGAATTCCTTCAATTAATATTTTTTTTGAATAATCATCGATATATAGACCATCCCCCCAACAACTTGAAATTTGGGCTTTATAAATTTTGACATTATTAGACCCCCTAATTGAGATACCCATACCAAATTCACCCTTATTACTAAGGTGTTTATCCTTATCTCCAATTACATTTGGAAAAAAAATCTTAATATTATTAACATTATAAACCCTTAGAATTTGATAATTATTTTCAATTGTCGGTCTTAATAATATTTTAGAGTTTTTTCTAAAAATCACTATAGAATTACTTTTCAGTGTTAAACCTTTAGAATTAACTAAAACTGGGAAGTTAGGAAGTATTATTTGAGAATTATTATTAATAGCGTTTTGTATCTGTTTAGTATAATCAACTGAACCATCAATTACATAATTCTTTGGCAAATAATTAACAGCATCAACAGCTTTTGGATAATTCAAAATTACATTATTTATCTCTTGCTCTGTAGGTATAACATTTTTTTTCAAATAGTCAGGCACATCTTTATAAACAAAAGGTTGACAAACACCTTGATTTATTAAAATCAAAATAAAAAAAACTGATGTTATTAATAATTTCATTTAAAATAACTATTGTATTCATCTAAAATCGCTTTCCACAAAATATCATTCCCATATTTTGCTTCAATATTCTTACGAGCATTTATTCCCATATTATTTAAAATATGCTTATTTAACAATACATATTCCATAACTTCAAATAAATCTTGAACTGATTTACTATCAATTATTAGTCCATTATATCCATTTTGGATGATTTCGTTTGACCCACTAATGTTTGTTACTATACTTGGTTTAGACATAGCTCCAGCTTGTAATACAACATTTGGAAAACCTTCGCGATAACTTGGTAAAATATGAACATTTGCTAATTTTAAATAAGGTCTTATATCTTCAATAAATCCTACATGTAGAATAGATGAATTATTATTAATACTATTCCTTGTTTCAATATCTATTAAATCAGATGACTCATAATCTCCAACAATTATAAGTTTACAATTAGTTTGTAATTTTGAAATTTCAAGAAATGCACTTACTAGATCACATATTCCCTTATCTTTAACAATCCTTCCTACATATACATAAACAAAACTATCTAAATCAATTTTTAAAATGTTTCTTAATTCATCAACCCCCTGAACTTCACTAGAGTTAAAATAGTTTAAGTCAACTCCATTAACATTACCGTTACCTAATATTTTTAAGTTTTTATTAGTAATTTTAAATTTCAACAAATCCTGTTTTACCCCTTCACCTTCTGGATAAATATGGGTTGCACATAAACACAATATTCTATCCATTAAAATCAAAATCTTTTGTTGAAATCCTGTTTTATAAGGAAAGATTAATCCCGTAAAGGTGTGAATTCTATAAGGACATCCTGTTATAAAAGCCGCAATCATCGATAAAAGACCCGCTTTTGGAGTGATTGAGTGAACTATGTGTGGTTTTTCCTTAATAAAAAAATAAATTAGCTTAAATAATGATACAATATCATTATATATAGATATTTTCCTTTTAATACTAATACTTTTAGTTCTAACACCTTCCCTCTTTCCAACATTATCCAATTGTATACCAGGGGAAGATAAAGCTATAACTTCAAATTCATTTTTAATATATTTCAATTGCCCTTTCAATAAAACATCCAAAGAAATAGGCACAGTAGAAGTACGAATAACCTTTTTCATTTATTAAATAATTTTTATAAATTCTTTAAAAATATCATCAATTGAATAATCTTTAGCCCTAGCTCTACTTAGTTCGCTATATCGTATATATTCATATTCATTATTTATTAAAAAACTTATAGCATTAGACAGGCCTAAAGAATCATTTACATTAATTAATAATCCATATTTACACTCAATAAATTCACCTTCTTTAATGAAAACCTCGAAATTTTCGTTTAATATTTCTAATGGCCCTGATAAGCAATTTGTAGAAATTACAGGAATTCCAACACTCATAGCTTCCAATAATGCATTAGGAAATCCTTCTGAATTCGAAGACATTACAAAAATGTCATATTCACAAAGTAATTCTGTAACATTCTTAACTCTTCCTAAAAAAGTGACTTGCTTGTCAATATTTAAGGTCTCTGAATATTTTAATAAATAATTATCTAATTCCCCTGCTCCAAAAATACTCAAATTCAATTGCTTTTTATTCAGAATATGAAATGCACGTAATATCATTTCATGATTTTTTGTTGGTATTAGTCTTCCAACACTTACTATTTTTGAAGGTTTTATAATTTGATTTGTGGGTAATTTGTATTTGTCAGGTATAACTATTGGATTGTATATAACAGTCATAGGAACCCTAATATCAAAATTATCTTTTAAATCTTTATTTATCCACAATGAATTAGAAAATATTAAATCTGACTTATTATAAAATATAGGAATCAAAATTTTATAAATAATATATCTAAAACCTTTAGAATCATATTCTATCGAAGGGTAATTTCTCTCACTTAGAATAACTCTTAATCTCTTCCCATAAAAAAACTTTGCAATTCCATTTAAAATATTTGGTCGAGTTAAAAAAGAAATAGACACATCAATTTTATTTGTTTTTATAATTCTTAAAAAATTCAAAATAAATTTAGGATATTCAAAAATTGTCTTAAACCTTGATTGATGAGGGTTCTCATTTAGAATAATAATTTTAACGTTTTCAGGAACATTAAAATGAAAAACAGGATACATTAAAATCAATGTAACATCATAAATGGTCGATAAATTTGGTAGAATTAAGCTAATAACCTTTTCTGCTCCTCCTCCTCCTAATGAAACTGCTAGTATAGAAATTTTTGTTTTATTTTCTTTCATATGATTAAAGAACAGAATGAAAAGACTGTTTTATTTGCTTGGATATAACTTTGACATCGAAAAAATTCTTGACAACTTGATATCCATTTTCACCAAAATTAGATGCTAAATCAATTGAAGTCACTATTGTTTCAAGAGAATTAATCCATTCATCTTCTTTTATAGCTCCAAATCCAATTTCCCCCATTTTTAAAACCTCATCATTCATTCCAAAAGGTGAAACTACTACAGGTAATTTTGCAGCCATATAACAAAGCATTTTATAACTACATTTACCTTTTGAGAATTCGTCATCAAAAATGGGCATAATTCCTAAATGTGAAGTTTTAATTGAACTAAATTCATTTTCTAGGGACCAATATTCGAATGTAAATTGATGGTTACTTAATTTTTTGAATACAGGAGGAGAATTAGATATAACTTTAATTTTAACAAAGGGAAATTTATCACAAATAATCTTTAACGCATTTTCAATAGAATATAAATATTTGTAATTAGAACTAGTCCCTGTCCATAAAATATTAAAAACCTCATTAGTTTTATTAACTATAGTATTATCATATTTTGAGATATCAACAGCAGTAGGAATAATATCAATCTTATTATTAAAATTAGAAATATAATTAGCTAGATATGAATTGCCACAAATAATTCTATCGGAAACTGAACAAATATTCTTTATAAAATTTCCGTTATTTCCTAAAAAGAGTGCATCATCAATATCAAAAATCAAAGGTTTTTTCAAAAATCTTTCAAATGTATAGTGATTTGAAAACATTGGTTTTTGTAACCAAACTATATCAGTTTTAGGCTGCTGTAACACTTTAATAAAATTCTCAGATATATTATTTAATGCCCAGTAAATTCTTTTACCGAAACCTAAAGGGGGATATGCCCCTGCTTTAGATGGGCTTTCTGTTATTTTACAGTTTAAATCAGTTAAATAAGGTATTAATTGACGAACTCTATATCTTGCACTAGGAACATTAATTCCAGTGGTATATGCACTAACATTTATTTTATTGTTCATTATAATTATTTAGATGGTTCAAATAAATTATTATAAAAGGAAAGATTAATAAAAATCTTGAATTAATTAATATTGGATAACCAACTTCGAACAATATTATAACAATAAAAATAAAATTCGTTGTTTTTTTATTCTGTAAATTTTTAGCCAAAAATCTATAAAAACCTAAATAAATAATAATTGGTAAAATTATTGATCCTCTAAGCGTATAAAGAATAAAACCAGAATCTGAATAATAAAGTTTATCTGAAACGGTTAAACCTATTGGAGAAAATGGATTATTTAGAATATAATCAATTGTTGGTAACAAAGGTGATTCATCTGAATATCGTCCTGCAATTCCATTTTTGTCACTGGAAAGAATATAATTTATATCAATTGAATCAAACATTTCAAGAAATATTTGATTATTTAGAACAAAGTAAACACCTATTGACCCTATTAATAATATTGGTAGAAAACTAGATAAGCCTTTAAATCTTAATAAATAAACAAATAAACCAATAGAAATAACAGTATATAAAATTGAAGTATTAGAACGGATAAATATTAACAATAGAAACAAGAGAAAAGCATTTATTAAATAAATATTCTTATGCTTTATTATAAATGTTTTCAAATTTAAATAAAGAAATAAAAAAATAAATAAAGCAGCTATTGAATGAGTTGCGAATGTGCCAACCGGTTTGCGAAGAGCCAACATATTCGGAACCAAATCTTCATAACTAGCAACATATTTATCTAAAATCAGATTTATAATCAAATCATTTTGAACTATAATTCCAAACCCAAATAAGCAAACTATATAAGTACTGAGAAGAAAAGAAATTATTAATACTTTCCCATTATTAATTTCTTTTAAATTCAAAAAGTACATCAAAAAAAGCAAAAAGAAGCTTGGAAATATACCAAATGAAAACTCTGGAAAGACATTTGAAGCAAATATTGTTGAGATGATTAATAATAAATTACCCAAAATAAATATGACTAGATTAGTGCCATATATCATTTTTGGTAAAATAAAATAGATAGAAAAAATTAGTGCAAAAACTAAATAGTAATATGTATTACTAGTAATCCCACCACTTGAAGTTGGAAAAAGAATCCCAATTATTATTAGCAATAATGGTAAAAATCTATATAATATCTTTTTAAAAGGCATTAAATGAATTTAATTATTTTAGCTGGTACTCCAGCAATTATACAGTTATCTGGAAAATCTTTGTTTACAACAGAGTTAGCTCCTATTATAACATTATCACCTATGTTAACGTTACCTAAAATTGTAACATTTTGTCCTATCCAAACTTTATTACCTATAATAATTTGCCCTTTTGATGACAACTTTCTGTCTTTGGGAGAAATTGATAAATCTGAAAAATCCAACATACCATGACCATGATCAGATATAAAGACATTACTTGCAACTAATACATCTGATTTAAAAATAATTGTGTTAATGGCTACTATTTGACAATTTGGATTTATAGTAACATTATCCCCAAAAACAATTTTAGAATTGAAAGTTTGATCATTATATTTTTTTATAGCTTGAAGCCTTAATCCTCTTCCTGCTATAAAATTTTTACCCATTACTATACTTTCTGGCCCTTTTATCAATGAAGGATAATTAAACTTAGCTATCCCATCCACCTGTTTTAAATGACGATTTATTGAGTATGTCATTAACCAACTAAGGAAAGAATTAATTTTTTGTATTACACTATAATTAATAAAATAAGATAAAATTTTAATTATTATCATTGTCTTTTTAGAAATTTAGAAATTTGATTTTTTATATTTTTATTAAAATAAACCATGAGGCTTCCATATACAAAAATACTCAAACCTATCTTTATAAAGAACATGAATATATTTGAACTATTACCGAAGATCATAATAACTATGAACATTACAACAGAAATTGTTAAGATTTTTAATATCTCTCTATAATTTATTTGTATTGGAAATATTTTTTGAACAATTATATAAGTAAATATAACCGCTAAAAAATTCACAATCAGACTTATCCATAAAGCAGACACATAACCGAATGATGGGATAAATATAAAATTCAAAATTACATTTAAAGTTGCAACAAATATTAAAATGAATAATTGATATTTAGATTCTTTTTTTATGTAAAAAAACAAATCCAAATAATAACTCTTAAGTCCTAAAATAAAAGCACTTAAAGAAACTAGAGGAAGTACTAATCTATCTAGTTTTGAAAAATTATTTCCCAAAAAGAAGGATTGCAAATCAACTGAGCAACTTAAAAAGATTATCAAAATTGGTAATGCTACTATTAATAAAAGTTGTAAGGATTGATTAAAATGTTTTATTAATCCAACAGATTTTCCTTCTTGCGAATATATTTTCATAGCTATTGGTGTTGCAGATGTTGCAGCAATTGCTATAAATACACCTATGCTTTGTTGACTAAAATCAAATCCTAATGAATATAATCCCGTTTCCTCAACGCCCCTAAAATAACTTATGATAAATCTACTTGAATAACTCAAAAGAAAGCTTAATCCCGCGGATGCCGTTAATGGTAATGCATAATTAATTAAATTTTTAAAAATCTGTTTTTGAAAATCTAATTTTACATTTTTGAAAGGAATCTGTGTAAAAGCATAAATAACTGAAATTAAAAATCCTATGGAACTGCCAATTAGCAATCCTATATAATTCATTCCATTCATAATTAGGGTTAGACCGACAATCAAAGTTAAAACTGTTTTTAAAATATTAGCATAGCTATATTTTAATGGTTCTAAATTTGACACAAATAATTGACTATAAATGGTGAACAAATATTGGAGAACAGCTATAAAAAATATATAATGAATATATGTTGAAAATTGATTTTCTAATATTAAAAATTTATCAAAACAATAATATAAGACAAAAATAAAAGCTAATAATATAATATTATAGAAAACTGTAATATGTAAAAATCCAATAAATTTATTTTCTTCATTATTGACTTTAAATTCAGGATAGAATCTCGTTAATCCATACCTAAGCCAATCAAAAAAAATTATATTTATAATTCCAGCCAGGCTAACAATTAATGAATAAACCCCATATTCTTTTGCATTTAAGAATCTTGAGAAAATCAACACACTTATAAATGAGATTAATCCTGGAATTCCCTTCCCAAGGAAATATATTATCGTGTGCCTAACAATAGTGTTCATTTAGCTAATATTAACTAAATATTCACCATAACCACTCTTTTTTAGTGGTTCAGCAATTTTTGTTAATTGATTTTTATCTATATAGCCCATCCGATAGGCCACTTCTTCTATGGCGCCAATTTTCATCCCTTGTCTTTCTTCAATGACTTGAACAAATTGACCTGCTTGCATCAGAGATTGAATTGTGCCTGTATCTAACCAAGCTGTACCTCTATCAAACACCCCAACTTTCAACTTTCCTCTCTTCAAGTATTCTCTATTCACATCCGTGATCTCCAGTTCTCC